>NZ_CAKUCL010000162.1 GCF_934643405.1 uncultured Actinoplanes sp. | reverse complement strand
GTCCACGCCGTCCGGTCCGCCCGGGGCGGTGCCTGGGCAATCCCCTCCGCCGGCCGGGTCCGCGCCGTCCGGTCTGGCCGCCGCGGCGGCGTCCCTTCCCGCCTTCCCCGCGCCGCAGCTCCCGGCGTCCGCACCGCCGTCGGGTCTGTCCGGCGCGCCGGCGGACGTCCCGGAGCGTCATCCGGCGCGGCCGAGCGGGTTGCCGGGCATGTCGCCGGCCCCCGTGCGCGCCGCCGGACCGCTTGCCCGGCACGCCGAGGCGACCGCGCTGCAGCCCGCGGCAGAAGGGGAAGGGGAAGCGGGCACCGACGCGCGAGTGACGGCGGCCGGCGCGGAGGAAGCGGCGGGACGCAGCGGGCAAGCCCGGCCGGTGGGGCGGCATCGGCGGGCGGAGGCGCCGGCGGACTGGCCGCCCTGTCGGCCGTGACGCGCGGATGGCAGATTGGCGGGATGGATTACCGCCGGGCGTTTCGCGCCGCCGCCGTCTCGTTCGCCGATCTCGTCTCCCGGGTGCCGGGCGGGCGGTGGGACGAGGCCGGCCTCGGCGAGTGGACGCTGCGGGACCTGGTCGGGCACGCCGTCAGCTCGGGACTGGGTCAGGTGCCCGCGGCTCTCGCCACGCCGGCCGGCGAGGTCGCCGTCGAGAGCGCGGCCGCGTATTTCGGGCTGGCCCGCAAGGTGCCGGCCGAGACCTACGCGGCGGCGGTGAAGGCCTCGGCCGAGGACGCCCGGGCGACCGGGGAACGGCTCGGCGACGACCCCGCCGCCACGATCGGCGACCTCGTGGGGCGGGCCACCCAGGCGCTCGCGGCCACCGGGGACGATGCCGTGGTGACGACCGCGGGCGGTGGGATGCGGCTTCGCGACTGGCTTCCCACCCGGACGTTCGAGCTGGTGGTCCACGGGATGGACGTGGCCGCCGCGGCCGGTGTCGACGCCGGTTTCGGCCCCGACGTCACGGCCGAGGCGACCCTGCTGGCGGCGCGGATCGCCGTCGAGATCGGGGACGGGCCGGTGGTGTTGCGCGCGCTGACCGGGCGCGGCCCGCTCCCCGGGTCGTTCTCCGTGGTCTGAACCGGTCAGGGCTGCCGGGCGAGGTAGTCGTCGAGGGCGCGGTACGACGCCTCCGCGCCCTCCTCCATGCCGGACTGGATCATGCCGTCGCGGTCCTGCTTGCTGTCGAAGGTGGACGTGCAGTGGACGGTCGTGCGGCCGCCCTCCTCGGTGAACTCGTAGCGTTCCACGGCGATGTGGCCGGCCATCGGCTCGTACTCGAAGGTCCAGGTGAACGACGCCGGCGCGTCGATCGCCCGGAACTCGCCGCGGAACGCGTGTTCCTGGCCGTCGGCGCGCTCGACGAAGCGCCACTTGCCGCCGACCGAGAAGTCCAGCTCGACGTCGAGCGGGTTGCCGCGGCCCCACCAGTGGCGGATGTGCTCGGCCTCGGTGTGGCAGGCGAACACCAGGTCGCGCGGCGCGTCGAAGGTGCGGTCCATGCGGATGGTCAGGTCGTCGGGGGTGGTGACGATGATGCTCATGGCTTCTTCCTCTGCAGGTCGCCCAGGTAGTCGTCCAGCGCGTCGTAGCGTTCCTCCCACAGCCGCCGGTACTGCTCGACCCACGTGGCCACGGAACGCAGCGGGGCGGCGACGATGCGGCAACGCCGCCACTGCGCTTCCTTCGTACGGGAGATCAGGCCGGCCGCCTCGAGCACGTTCAGGTGTTTCGACACGGCCTGGGCCGTGATCGGGAAGGCGGCGGCCAGCTCACCCGCGGTCGCGTCCGCGGTCGCGAGCCGGGCCAGGATCGCCCGGCGGGTCGGGTCGGCAAGTGCGGCGAAGACGCCGTCGATCGGGTCGGACATTTATCAACCACCTGGTTTATCAACTGATGGGTTTAGCGTACGCCCGCCGTCCGTACGGTCAAGGGGGTGGGAAAAGGTCAGACGCCTGAGGGATAGGTTTCCGGCTCCCGCGCGTCCACGTGCCATGGGTGCAGGGGGCGCAGGGCGTGCGTCTCGTCGAACCAGAGGAAGGCGTCGTAGCGCTCGCCGAGCACCGACGGGACGTAATTGCCCCAGCGGTCCCGTTCCGGCCGGTAGACCACGCCGATCGCCCGGTGCGCGAGTTCGTCGGCGAGCAGGTCCGGACGCCGCTCCGCCGGCGGGAACACGAACAGCGCCTCTGCGGGGGACGCGTGGTGCAGGATGTCCTCGACCGAGCCGGGCCGCGCCTCGGGCACCCCCATGACCTCCATCGGCGCGCCCCACGCGGGACCGGCGATCACCGTGCCGCGGTGGCTGCCGAAACCGACCAGGAGCACGTTGCCGGCGCCGAACCGGTCGCGCGCCAGCGACCCGATGGTCACCTCGCCGTGCCGCGCCTGATCGGTGGCGCGGGCGTCGCCGACGTGCGTGTTGTGCGCCCACACCACGGCCTTGGCGGCCGGGCCGTAGTGGTCGAGCAGCCGCGCGAGCGTGGCGTCCATGTGCCGGTCGCGGACATTCCACGAGAGCGAGCCGCCGTGCATCATCGCCCGGTAGTAGTGCTCGGCGCCGGCCACGACCTCGGCGTTCTGCCACACCGCGAGGTCGCGTCCGCGCAGGCCGGCGAGCAACCGCACGACCTGGTCCTCGCAGGTCGCCGGCACGAAGCGCGTGGCCCAGCCGTACGTCTGAGGGTCCTCCCCGTACGGCTCGAAGCAGTGATAGGCCGCCAGCGCGGCCGGCACCCGGTCGGGATCGTGCTCGCGCAGCCAGGTGAGGATCTCGCGCATCGACTCCCACAGCGAGTAGACGTCGAGCCCGTGGAACCCGGCCCCGCCGCCGTGGCGGGCGTTGAAGCCGGCGAGCCAGCAGGCGAAGTCGGCGACCTCCTCGTTCGCCCACATCCAGGTGGGCCAGCGGTCGTACGCGTGCAGCGCCTCCCGCGGGTCCCCGGACGAGCCCAGCACGGCGGCACCGACCCGCTCGCAGTCCGGCCAGTCCCCCTCGACCGCGACGAACGAGAAGCCGCACTCCGCGATGAGCCGCCGGGTGAGCGCGTCGCGCCAGGCGTAGAACTCGTGCGTCCCGTGGCTGGCCTCGCCGATCATCACGACCCGCGTGCCGGCCGCCCGGTCGAGCAGGACGTCCAGGTCGCCCGGGTCCCGCAGCGGCCGGGCCATGGCCGCCACCTCGTCCCCGTAGTGGTGCATACCGGTGGCGTACCCGCGCCCGGGCCGTCCATACGTCGGACCACAGCAGGAGCACGGCGCCGGCGGCGGGCGGCGCGCGGGGTGACGCTCAGATGTCGGCGTAGCGGACGACGGTGCCGGCGACCATGTCGTGGATGGTCCGGTGGTCCTTGCCGAACACCATGCACGCGTCGACGATGCCGAAGACGCCGAAGGTCACGCCGTTGACGATGAAGCCGAACAGCAGACCGCGGATCACGAACTCGCGCAGGAACATCTGGCCCCAGCCGGCCGGGCGGCCGGTGTTCACGTCGGCGACGACGTGGCCGAGCAGCTGCTTGCCGGGGGTCTGGCCGCGCGACCACACGACCACGGTCCAGATCAGCCATCCGATGACGAGCGTCACGACCGCCAGGGCGAAGTCGAGCAGCACCGCGCCGAGCCGGCCGCCCGGCGCGACCAGGCGGTACTGCGGGTGCTCGGCCTGCCAGCCGGTCACCGCGCCGGCGGCGGGATACGGCTGCGGGGGCGCCGAATAGGGCTGGACCGCGTTGTAGCCGTAGGCGGGGGACGCGGGCGCGCCGTAGGGCTGGCCGTAGGGCGGCCCCGCCGGTCCATATTGCTGCGGCTGCGGGTGCTGCGGCGCGGCCGGGGAACCATAGGCGCCGGACTGCGGGGGCGGCGCGGCCGGGGAACCGTAGACGCCGGGCTGGGGAGGCTGCGGCGGGTAGGGAGTTCCGTACGGTTCGTGCGGCTGGGTCATGGTGCGGCCTTTCGAGCGACGGCGGGCGCACCGACCCTATGAAAAACCGGGCACCGGGAACCTCATCGGTCCCGGCCGCATCAGACGTCGTTCGACCGGGCGGCGGCAGCCGAACGGACGGCCCCTTTCGGGTCGTCGCACAACGGCCCGGCACTGGCCGGGCCGTTCGCGGGAGAAGGGGTCAGCGCTCGCCGACCTCCTCCTCGTCCTCGGCGTCGTCCTCCTCGGGGCTCTGCCGCTGGGCCGGGACCTGGTCCTCGGTCTCCTCGGCGCCGTGGCGGCCGACGGACTGCGGCTGCTGCGCCTGCTCCCCCGCCGGCAGTGCCGTCTGCACCAGCGCCTCCTCCGGCAGCTCGCCGTTGACCTGCGGGCGGTCCACCCACAGGGCGCGGAGCTGGTTCTGCATGAAGCCGGTCAGCCGCGAGCGGTACTCACGGTCGAACTGCTCCAGCGCCTCGATCTGCTGCTGCAACGCCTCGCGCTTGGTGCCGAGGCTGCCCACCACGTCGTCGTAGCGCTGCCGGGCCTGCAGGTTGAGGTGGTTGGCGTTGGCCTCGGCGTCCACCGCGATCTGCTCGGCCTGGGCGCGCGCGTCCGCGACGATCTTCTCGGCGCTGCGGCGGGCCTCGTCGGTGCGGGCGTGCGAGTCGCGGGCGATCTGCTCGGCCGCGGCGCGGGCGTCGGCGAGGATCTTCTCGGCCTCCCGGCGGACGTTGTGCGCGTGCACCTGGGCGTCGCGGGCGATCTGCTCGGCCGCGGCCAGGGCGTCCGTGCGGATCTTGTCGGCCTGGTGATGGGCCCGGGCGACGTGCTCCTCGGCGGTGCGCTGCGCGAGCGTCAGGACCTGCAGAGCCTGGTTCGGGTGCGCGCCCTGCTGCGGCTGGGCCTGCTGCTGCTGCGGTGTCACCGCCGGGTGCTCCGAGGTCTGACTGTCTGACGTCCCATTGAGCAGCACTTTCACACGATCCTTCATGCGGTTGTCGGACACAGGGGAGACCTCCGTACGTGCAAGATCAGGCCGCTCGCACGGGCCACTGGCGTGATCCGCGGGATGCTACCAACACCGGGTGTCGCTCCGCGAGACCATCCGCGCGGTGAGCACACTCTCACGGACGCCGGGTGCGCCCGGCCAGCTCGCGGACGTAACTCAGGTTGTCGCGCGTGCGTTCGGCGAGCGGCACCGCGGTGGAGAAGTCCTCGAGCGCGATCCAGCCGTCGTAGCCGACCGTGGACAGTGCCTCGAAGTACGCCGGCAGGTCGGCCTGCCCGTCGCGCAGTGTCGCCCAGCCGGCCCGCCAGCCCCGATCGCCGCGGTGCCAGGCCACGTTCTTCACATGCACGTGCGCGAGGTACGGGCCGAGCATCTCCAGCCCCGCCGTGTAGTCCTCGAATCCCTCGTGGACCAGGTTCCCGACGTCGTGGATGACCCCGACACGGGCCGGGTCCAGGCCGTCGACCAGCCGGACCGCCGAGGACGCGGACGCGATCGGCGTGCGGTGGTGCAGCTCGATCAGGATCTGCACGTCATGCTCGGCGGCCCGGGCCACGGCCCGTTCCAGCGCCGCGCGGGTGTGCGCGAACAGCGCCGGATACCGGTCCTCGCCCAGGGCGGGCATGCGCAGCCGGGTGCGCCGGGCGCCCAGCACGGCGGTCGCGGCCAGCACCCGCTCCACATTCGGCGGATCGTCCACCCGCACGTACGCGCCGAGGCCGCTGAACTGCAGGCCGGCGTCGCGCGTGGTGCGCGCGATCGCGGGCAGCGACTCCTCCAGCCCGGTCAGCGGCCAGGTCGCCCGGTTGCCGGCCCAGAAGCCGGGCGGGTCGGCGTCGTCCTGGTCGGTGATCCGCCATTCGACGCCGTCCCAGCCCTGGGCGGCCAGGTTCGTGGCGGCCTCGGCCGGGGTCCAGTCGGGAGTGGACGCGGTGAACACCGAGAACTTCACGGGAGGATCTCCTTCAGGGCGACCGGGCGGCCGGTGGCGGCGGATCGGTAGACGGCCTCGACGACGGCGAGCGCCTCGACGGCCTCGCCGACGCCGACGGCCGGGGGGCGGCCGCGGGCGATGGCGTCGAGGATGTCCTCGTACTGTCGCAGGTGTCCCCGGACGAACGCGTCGTCCGGCGGCGGCGACGGCGGGCGGGCACCCGGGAAGGACGCGTACACGAGCTGGTCGTCGTCGAGCACCGCGCTCCCCCGCGTGCCGTGCACCGCGAGACGGACACCGGTTCCCGGGTACGCCGCGGTGGTCGCGTGGAGGGTGGCCAGCGCGCCGGACGGGAATCTCAGCACCGCCGCCGCCACGTCCTCGACCTCGATGCCCTCGTGCGCGACCAGGCCGGTCCAGGCGAAGACCTCCGACGGCACCCCCATCAGATGCGTCAGCAGGTCGACGGTGTGGACACCCTGGTTCATCAGCGCGCCGCCGCCGTCGAGCGCGAGCGTGCCGCGCCAGCCGGCCGAGTCGTAGTACTCCTGGCTGCGCCACCAGGGCACGGACGCGACCGCCGAGGTCAGCGTGCCGAGGGTGCCGTCCGCGACGGCCGCCGCGACGGCCGCCGTGGCCGGGTCGAACCGGTGCTGGCTGATCACGGACACGACCTGGCCGGGGCGGCCGGCGCCGATCAGCGGGCGGCACGCCTCGACGGTCACGTCCAGGGGTTTCTCGATGACCACGTGCGCGCCCGCGGCGACGGCCTCGAGCGCCTGGGACACGTGCTGCCCGCTCGGCGTGCAGATGACGACCAGGTCCGCGGGGGTCCGGGCCAGCAGCTCGCGGAGGGTGCCGTACACACCCGGGGGGCCGGGGATCGTCGCGGCGAGAGCGGAGGCGGCCCGCGTGTCCGGGTCGGCGATGCCGATGATCCGCAGGGAGTCGAGGCGGCTGATGGCGGCGACGTGGTTGCGGCCGATGATGCCGGCGCCGGCGAGCGCGACGGACAGGGTCATACGAGTCGGACTCCGATCTGGTCGGTGAGGGCGGCGAAGGCGCGGGCGGCGACGCCGAACTCGGCGGGGCCGGAGAAGCCGCCGAGCGCGGACTGCTCGGCCAGGTGCGGTTCGAGGGAGGCGACGCCGGTGTACCCGTCGTCGCGCAGCGCGGTCAGCGTCTCGCGCAGCTCGCCGTCGCCCTGTCCGGCGGGCACCACCCGGCCGGTGCCGAGGACAGCGTCCTTCACCTGCAAGTACTCCAGGTGGGGGCGGAGCAGGCGGTAACCCTCGGTGTACGGCTTGACGCCGACCTGGACGTAGTTCGCGTTGTCCCAGGCCACCCGCAGGGCGTCGGAGCCGACCGACTCGACGATGTCGAGGACGCGGGCCGGGGTGTCGCCGTAGATGTCCTTCTCGTTCTCGTGCACCAGCACCAGGTCCTCGCGAGCGGCCATCGCGGCGAAGTTCGCGAGCCGCCGCATGACCTCGTCGCGCGAGGCCTCCACCGGCATCCCGGGCGGGCGGTAGAAGGAGAATATCCGGATGTAGCGGGTGCCCAGCCGATGAGCCGCGGCAACCGCCCGGGCGAAGCGGGCATTCTCCGTCGCCGGGTCGTCGCTGATCAGCGTCTTCCCGATCGGCGAGGCCACCGCGGACACCGCCATGCCGCGGGCGCTGATCAAGCCGGCCAGGCGCGCCAGGTCCGAGGCGGACAGATCGACGACGTTGCCGCCCCACGCGCTGCGGACCTCGATGTGCCGCGCGCCCAGCGCCCGCAGGACCGCCAGTTGCACCACCGGGTCGGCGTCGATCTCGTCACCGAAGCCCGACAACGTCCAGCCGGTCACTTGACCCCTCCCGAGGTGAGCCCGCTCAGCAGATACCGCTGGAAGATCAGATACAGCGCGACCACCGGCACGGCGCAGATCAGCGCCGCGGCCATCAGCTGCCCGTACACCGGGATCGCGCCGCCCTCCTGGGTCGCCCCGAAGACCTGCAGCGCGACGGCCGCGGTCCGGGTCCGCGGGTCGGTCAGCACCGAGGCGAACAACACGTCGTTCCAGCCGAGCAGGAACGCGAAGATGGCCGCCACGACCAGCCCGGGCCGGCTCAGCGGCAGCACGATGCGGGTGAGCACCACCCACGAGCCGGCGCCGTCGACCCGGGCCGCCTCGTCCAGCTCGCGTGGCAGCCCGCGCAGGTAGGTGACCATCACCCAGGTGGAGAAGGGCAGGCCGAAGGTCAGGTAGGTGAGAAACAGCGCCCACCGGGTGCCGATCACCTCGATGCCCAGCAGCGTGGCGGCGCTGGAGAACAGCACGAACACCGGGAGCAGCAGCAGCGTGCCGGGCACGCTCTGCAGCGCCAGCAACGCCCGCAGGACGGTCAACCGGCCGCGGAAGGCGAAACGGACCAGCACGTACGCCGAGAGCAGCGAGACGAACGCACAGAGCACCGCCACCGTGCCCGCCACCACGATGCTGTTGCCCAGACCCCGGCCGAGGGCCGTGGTGGACCAGATCCGCCGGTAGTTGCCCAGGTCGAGGCGGTCGGGCAGGAAGTGGCCGGCGGCGACGCCGAGGTCGGAGGCGACCGACGCGAACAGCATGTAGACGACCGGGAGGAGGACCAGCAGCAGCAGCGCGACGAGCAGGACCGCCCGCAGCGGCCGCGGCAGCATCCGCGCGACCTCCTCGGAGCGGGTGGCCATCAGGTGTCCCCTTCCCCGGCGGTGTCGAGCCGCACCGCCCGCAGGTAGACGGCGATCGGGACGGCGACCAGCAGCAGCGACAGGACGGCCATCGCGGCGCTCAGGCCGAACCGGAAGTTCTGGAAACTCTCGACGTAGGTGAGCACCGGCAGCGTCTCGACGTCGTGCGGGGCCGGGATGCCGAACAGGACGAACGGCAGCGTGAAGTTGTTGACGTTGTGCAGGAACGCGATGATCAGCGCCAGCGACACCGGCCCGCGCAGGTGCGGCCCAACCACGTGCCACAGCTTCGCCCGCCAGCCGGCGCCGTCGAGGGCCGCGGCCTCGTGCACGAACGGGTCGATCGATTGCAGGCCGGCGACGGCGAGCAGGTAGACCAGCGGCCACGACGCCCACACCTGCACGATGATCAGCGCCCAGAAGCTGCGAGGCCCGTTGAGCCAGAGGGTGCGGTCCAGCCCCAGCAAGTTGTTCGCGACCCCGTCCGGCTGCAGGACGATCCGCCAGACCGTGCCGACCACGAAGGCGGGCAGCACGTACGGGATCAGGAAGACCGACCGGACCAGTCCCCGTCCCGGGAAGCGGTCCTGGGTGGCCAGCGCCGCCGCCACCCCGATCGGCAGCGTGAGGGCCGTGACGATCGCGGCGTACCCGGCGCTGACCGCCACCGCGTGCAGCAGCGGCGAGCCGGTCAGCGCCTCGGTGTAGTTGGCGATCCCGATGAACGGCGCGGTCAGCCACTCGCGGATCGTGTACTGGTCGAGGTCGGCCAGCGAGATGTACGCCGCGGTGAGCAGCGGCACGACGATCACGACCAGGGTGAGCAGGCCGCCCGGGACGAGCATCCAGAGCGGCCGCTGCCGGCGCGCCACCCGCGCGGGGGCGCCGGCGACGTGCCCGGTCGCCGGCGCCGGCGTCTCGGTGGTGGTCACTTGGCCTTGTCCAGCGCGGACTGCGCGCTCGCCTGGGCCTGGTTCACCAGGCCGGCGAGCTTGCCGTCATCGACGCGGCCGGCCGACAGGTCGGGGACGGACTGGACGACGACGTTGAGCAGGGCGAGCTGGATCGCGCTCCAGGCGCCGGTGAACGGCGTACCGACCGACTTCTGCGCCGAGTCGATGATCGGCGCCACCAGCGGGTCGGACTTGAGGGCGGCGGCGGCCGCGGCGTTGGTCGGCATCTCCCCGAACGTCGTGTAGTACGTCTGCTGCGAGTCCGCCTCGGTCAGCATCTTCACCAGGGCGAAGGCGAGGTCCTTGTTCCTGGAGTACTTGGCGACCACCAGGTTGTCGCCGGACAGGATGCTGGCGGCCGGTTTGCCGCCCGGCGGCGTGCTGGTCGCGCCGGGCGGGAGGGTCGGCATCAGCGCGTACTCGTACCGGCCCGCCATCGGCGACTTGTCCAGGGTGACCCGCGACGAGGCCGACACCATCGGCAGGAAGCCGGCCTTGCCCTGGCCGAACGCGGCGATCGACTGCGCGCTCTTCCAGCCCACCGCGGCCGGGTCCACGACCTTGTCGACGGCGAGCCAGCTCAGGTAGGTCTTGTACGCCCGGACCGTACGGGGATCGTTCAACGAGGCCTTCCGGCCGTCGACCAGCGGGTTGCCGGACTGCACCGACATGGCCCAGACGAACTTCCACGGGTCGTAGTTGTCCGCGTACGAGACGGCCAGCCCGTACTTTCCGCCGCCGGTCATCCTCCTGGCCTGGTGCAGCAGGCCGTCCCAGCTGTCGGCCGGCTTGTCGAAGCCCGCGGCGGCGAGCATGTCCTTGTTGACCGCCATGACGAACGGCCGCTGCGCGAACGGGATGCCCACCTCGTGCTGCGGGTCCGGGCCGGAGATGCCCAGCGTCGCCGGGACGAACCGGTCCCGGCCGCCCACCTTGGCCCACTCGCCGGGGCCGAGCGTCTGGAACGCGCCGGTGGCCGAGGCGGTCGGGGTGAACGTGGTGCCCAGCGCGTACACGTCGGGACCCTGGCCGGACAGCACCGAGGTCTGGATCTTGGTGAGTTCGTCGTTGGGCGAGGCGAAGGTCTCGAACCTGACGGTGGCGCCGTCGTTCTCCCGGGCGAACCGATCGGACACCTGCTGGAACCACTGCCGCTGCTCGTCCGGGTAGATGGTGTTGGCGCCGATCAGCACGTTGATCGTGTGGCCCGCCCCGGTGGACTCGCCACCGGAACCGCAGGCCACCAGGGAACCGGCGGTCAGAACCGCGCCCGCCAGCGCGGTGAACACTCGTCGGGTGCTCATGGGGGACACCTGCTCTCCACGCTCGTGCGTCGATGTCGCCGGACGCTAACAATCGACCGAAATGAATGGCAATCGTTTGCCACAATTTGCCATCACGCTTGGCCGCCGGGCCTGCGGCGTGCTTCGCTGTGCGCCATGCAGGCGCGTCGCGCGGTCACCATCACCGACGTCGCGGCCGCCACCGGGGTGGCGCCGTCCACGGTGTCGCGCGCGCTGAACAACCCCGGCCGGGTCAGCGCGGCGACCCGCCTGCGCATCGAGGAGGCCGCGCGGCGGCTGAACTACGTGCCGAACTCGCAGGCGCGGGCGCTGAGCTCGGGCCGCACCGGCACGATCGCCGTGCTCGTCTCGGACGTGACCAACCCGTTCTACTTCGGACTGATCCGCGGCACGCAGCATCAGCTGAAGGCGGCGGGGTACGCGCAACTGCTGATCGACACCGAGGACTCGGGCGACCACGAGGCGGAGATGCTGCACAAGATGCGGCGGTCGCTGGACGGCGCCGTCCTGGCCGCGTCCCGCCTGCCGGAGCGGCGCCTGGCCGAACTGGCCGCCGAGATCCCGCTCGTCACGGTGAACCGCAACGTCCGCGGTGTGCCGAGCGTCGTCATCGACACCCCGGCCGGCATCGAGCTCGCGGTGGAGCACCTGCTGTCGCTGGGCCACCGGACGATCGCGTACGCGTACGGGCCGGAGAACTCCTGGTCCAACCGCGCCCGCTGGCAGGCGGTGCGCGCCTGCGCGGCCCGCCACGGCCGCACGTTCGACCGGGTCGGGCCGTTCCCGCGCGGCCGGGCGTTCGGCTCGGCCGCCGCCGACGCGCTGCTGAACACCCGAGCGACCGCGTTCATCGCGTTCAACGACCTGCTGGCCATCGGCATCCTGAGCCGCCTGCGCGAACGCCGGGTGCGGGTGCCCGGCGACGTCAGCGTGGTCGGCTGCGACGACATCTTCGGCGCCGACTTCTGCAACCCGCCGCTCACCACCCTCACCGCCCCGATCGAGCAGGCCGGGCGCGTCGCGGTGTCGATGCTGCTGGCCCGGCTGACCGGACCGGCCGCCGCCGACCGCAGACGGGCGGTTCTGCTGCCCACTCACCTCACCATCCGTGATTCCACCGGGCCCGCTCCCCTACGCTGAAGGACATGGGCGACGACGAGGTCACCTCCGTCATCCGGCGGCTGCTGGCCGTCATCCCGGCCGGCTGCTCCTGGCTGCTGCCGGTCACCACCGGCGAGGGCGTGGTGAGCGACTTCCGGGTGGCCGCCGCCAGCGGACGCCGGCACGACCTGTACCACCGCGGCACCAGCCGGATCGACCAGCTGCTCAGCGAGCTGTACCCGAGCATCGTCGGCGGCCGGCTCTGGCAGGTGTACCTGGACGTGCTGCGCACCGGCGACCCGGTCGAGGTGACCGGCTTCCGGTACGAGGAGAAGCGCGCCGGGGTGGTCGCCGAATCTCTGTTCGACGTGAGCGTGAGCCCGGTGCTGGGCGGCCTGCTGGTCACCTGGTTGCGCGTCGACGAGGACCGCCGGCGCGCCGAGAAGACCGAACTGCTCGGCAACCTCGGCTGGTCGGAGTACGACCTGCTCACCGGCGCCAACGAGTGGTCGCCGGGCATCTACCGCATCTTCGAGCGCGACCCGGCGCTCGGCCCGCTCAGCCGCGCCGAGCAGGCGGCCGCGCTGCTGAGCGAGGACCGGGGCGTCGCCGAGACCGCGTGGCAGACGCTGGACAGCGGCGCCGCGTCCGACGTCACCGCCCGGTTCCGGGTCGGCGGGAAGGTCAAGCATCTGCGCATCCTGTCCGACGTGGTCGCCGACGCCACCGGCCGGCCGCTGAAGATCAACGCGGTGGTGCAGGACGTGACCGCCCGCGAGGACTCGCGCACCGCCATCGACCGCCTGCGCGACCAGCTGCGCACCCGGGAGATGACCGCGCTGGCCGAGCACCGGCTGGCCGGCCAGCTCCAGCACATGATCCAGCCGGTGCCGCGCGAGCCGTTCGAGCTTCCCGGCCTGCTGGTCCGGGCCGGCTATCTGCCCGCGGAGAGCACCATCCAGGTGGGCGGCGACTGGTACCACGCGCAGCCGCTTCCGGACGGCCGGGTGCTGCTCGCGGTCGGCGACATGGCCGGGCACGGGCTGGAGGCGGCCAGCGGCATGGCGCACCTGCGCTTCTCCCTGATCGCGTGGCTGTCGATCGGCATCGACGAACCCGCGACGCTGCTGGCGCATCTCAACCGGCTCTGCGTCCGGCTCGGCCTCACCGGAACGGCGATCCTGGGGGTGTACGACCCCGGGCCGCGCACGTTGACCTGGGGGCGGGCCGGGCATTCGCCGCCGCTGCTGGCCCGCTGCGGGTGCGCGCACGCGCTGCCCCTGCCGCCGGGACTGCTGCTCGGGGCCGAGGAGGCGGCCGGCTACGCGACGCTGACCGAACAGCTCAAGCCGGGCGATCTGCTGCTGCTCTACACCGACGGGCTGGTCGAGCGCCGCGGCGGGCCGCCGCTGCTGCCCGAGATCACCGCGCTGATGGCGGAGGCCTCGGCACGGGACTCGCTGGCCCACCTCGTCACCGGGTTGCAGCATCCCAGCCCGGACGACGACACCTGCACCCTGGCGATCCGCGTCGGCCAGCCGGTCACCGGCGCATGGTGAGGCGGACGTGGGTGCCGTCCGCCTCCCGGGTCACCTCGACGGAGTCGCAGATGCGCTCGACGATGGCCAGGCCGCGGCCCCGCGGCTCGTGCGGCGCGGGCATCGACCGGCCGAACTGCCGGGCGGCGCCGCCGTCGATCACCTCGCAGCGGATGCGGTCGCCGGCGGCCTGCACGCGCACCCGGCCGGCGCCGTGGGTGTGCTGCAGGGTGTTGGTCGCCAGCTCGCTGACCGCGACCGTCAGCAGGTCGGCGCGGTCCTCGGCCAGGCCCAGCTCGCGGGCGGTGGTGCGGACGAACTCGCGGACCAGGGCCAGGTCGGTGGGCTCGGCGTAGACGATCTCGGCGGGTTCGGTCGCGCGGACCTGGGGCGTGGCGCCGGGGACGGCCATCCGGGTCATCCCCCGGCCCCGTCGCGCGCCGCGCCGTCGCCGTTCGGCGGCGAACCCAGCAGCCGGCCCACGCCGGTGAGCTCGAGCACGGTCGCGACCGCGCCGCTGGCGTTGACCGCGACCAGCCGGCTGCCCTTCCTCCGGGCGGCGTGGTGCGCGGTGATCAGGCCGTGCACCCCGCTGGAGTCGAGGAACGCGAGCGCGGCCAGGTCGACCACGACCAGCGGGCCGCGGTCGAGCGCGGCGGCGAGCACCTTGTCGAGCTGCGCGCTGACCGCGAGGTCGCACTCGCCGGCCAGGGCGACGCGGACGAGGCCGCCCTCGTCGGTCGTCTTCGCCTCGAACTGCGTCATCCGCGGCCGTTCCTCCCCCACCCGCCCGGTCGCAGTCATCATGTCATCCGGGCCGCGCAGGACCAACGCGGTAACGCCGATGAGCTAAGCCGACCGGTCCGTATCGGTTACTTCGCCCTACGCCACCGTTCCGGACGGTTAGGATCAGAACGTCTTTTATCGGGGCATTATGGGCCAGCAGGGATGAACCATGGGCAAACGGCATTTCGGTATCGTCACGCTGGCCGCCTCGGCCGTGCTGGCGGGTACGGCGGGCTCGGCCGCGGCGTCGGCGGACCACACGATCGCGATGTGGGACATGGACGAGCCGAGCCGGTCGCGGGTCATGCACGACAGCAGCGATCACGGGCTGGACGGCCGGATCGGGCGCGAGGTGGAGCGCACCGGCGACTACTACCGGTTCAGCCGACTGGAGCCGGACACCCCGCCGGCCCACCCGCAGCACCTGGCCGTGGTGGACGACGACGCGGAGCTCGACCCGGGCAGCCGGGACTACGCCGTCACCGTGCGGCTGCGCACGCGGCACCAGTTCGGCAACATCATCCAGAAGGGCCAGGCCACCGTCTCCGGCGGAAGTTTCAAGCTTCAGATCCCGAACGGTCATGTGCAGTGCTGGTTTCGCGGGTCGGCGGGCTCGGTCCTGGTGACCGCGCCCAACAAGATCAACGACGGGCGCTGGCACGTCGTCCACTGCGAACGGACGCGCGACGGTGTGGCGTTGCGCATCGACGGCCGTACGGTCGCCCGGGGCTGGGGCCGGACGGGGTCCGTCTCGAACTCGTGGCCGGTGTCGATCGGCGGCAAAACCGACTGCGACCAGGTCGAAGTGGGCTGCGACTACTTCGCGGGCGACATCGACTACGTCGCGATCGACGTCGATGGGCACGCCTGGTAGTTGACACCCGGAAGTTTCCGGGTGAATGTTCACCGATGAGCGATGACTGGCCGATCGCGGGGACCTTGCTGGCGGCGCGGTACCGCCTGGCCGAGCTCCTCGAGACCGGCGGCATGGCCGACATCTGGCGTGCCGAGGACGAGCTGCTCGGCCGCCCGGTGGCAGTGAAACTTCCGACCGGCGCGCAGGTGGCGTGGCGAGAGGCGCGGATGGGCGCGCGCCTCTCGCATCCGGCGATCGCCGCGGTGCACGACTACCGGGAGGCGGTGCGTCCGGATGGGACGGTGGCGCCGTTCGTCGTGATGGAACTGCTGGCCGGGGAGACGGTCGCGGCCCGCCTGGTCCGCGACCGTCTGCCGCTGGACGAGGCGGCCCGCATCGGCGCCGCGGTGGCCGACGCCCTGGCCGCCGCGCACGCGAACGGCGTGGTCCACCGCGACATCAAGCCCGGCAACGTGATGCTGACCCCGACCGGCGTGAAGATCCTCGACTTCGGCATCAGCGCCCCGGCCGGCGAGCCGGACGAGGACGACACGGGCGCGACCTTCGGCACGCCCGCCTACGTGGCCCCGGAACGCCTCGACGGGATGCCGGCGGTCCCGGCGACCGACGTGTACGGGCTGGGCGTGCTGCTGTTCGAGATGGTGACCGGCGAGCCTCCCTACAACGTGGACACCTGGGAGGAACTGGCCGAGGCCCGGTCCGCCGGGCCGGGCGAGCTGCCGGAGTCGCTTCCGGCCTCCTTCCGTACGCTCGTGTCCCGTTGCCTGGACGAGGATCCTGACCGCCGTCCCGCCGCCGACCAGGTCCGTTTCGACCTGACGGCCCTGTGGCTCGCCGGCGCGCCGTCGCCTGGGCCGCCGGCCGCCGAAGCCCCTGTCGCCTACGCCGCCGGACGGGTGGCCGCGGCCACGCTGCCGATGGCGCCGCAGCCGGCCCGGCGGCTCGCGCTGACCCTCGCCGTCGTCGCGCTGGTGGTGGCCGTCGGCGCGGTCCTCGCG
>NZ_CAKUCL010000161.1 GCF_934643405.1 uncultured Actinoplanes sp. | reverse complement strand
GCGCGGCTCCGGCGGTGGTCTGCCGGAGGCGGGGCAGACCGGCCACGGTGGGCGCCGGCCGGTCGGCGGACGGCGACAGGACCGGCACCTGAACGGTCGGGTCACCGAGCGGACCGAGCGGAAGTCCGAGCTGGTCCACCCCGCCGGTCCACGCCCAGGCGAGCGTCGTGACCACGGATAGGACGAAGGCCGTCGGAACGGCGGCGAAGCGTACAAGCCGGTTTCGGCGCGGGCGTCGACTCACGAAACGCCAGTATTGTGATTTAAATCCGATTTGTCCATTACCGGACGGGAAAAGAGTCGACGGGAGACCCGTCTCGACCGCGATCAGCGGGGCTGCGAAACTGTGACCCGGAGTCGGCCGCAGGGGGATACGAGAGTGAATGGTTCGGTGCTGCCCGAGGACGTGCTGCGCGATGCCCCGTCATACACGCCGCACCCGCACGAGCTCGCGGACCTCGAACTCCTGCTGTCCGGGGCCTACAAACCGCTGACCGGTTTCCTGGGCCGGGCCGACCTGGAGGCGCTGCGCCGCCGGGGACGGCTCGCCGACGGGACACCATGGCCGGTACCGGTCACATTGGAGATCCCGGAGGAGCTCGCCGTCCGGATCGTCCTGGACGACCCGATGCGGCGCACGATCGTGCTCACCGACCCGGAGGGCGCGCCGGTGGCCGCGCTCGAGGTGACCGACGTCTGGCCGATCGCCGAGCGCCGGTACAACGCCGGCGGCACGGTGCGGCGGATGGGCGACGGCGGGCACGGCCCGTTCCAGCGCCTTCGCCGTACGCCCGAGGAAGTCACCGCCCTGCTGCCACCCGGCCGGGTGCTGGGCGTGATCGCCGACCGGCCGCTGCACCGGCCGCAGCTGGCCCAGATCGCGCACGCGGCCCGCACCCTGGCGGCGCACCTGCTCATCCTGATCCCGGTGAGCGGTCCCGGCCCGGACGGCCTGCCGCCCGAGGCGCTGGTCCGGGCGATCTTCGCGGCCCGCGACCGGATGCCCCCGGCCACGATCGTCGCCGTGCCGTTGCTGCCCCGCGACGACGAGATGCGCGACGCTCTCCTGCGGGCCCGGGTGGCCGCGGCGTACGGGGTCACGCATGTCCTGTCCACCGGTGAGATGCTCTCCGGCGCCGGGCTGCGCGTGCTGGTCCCGCGCGAGCTGGCGTACGACAACCGGGACGGGCAGTGGCGCTGGCGCGACGACATCCCGCCGCGCAACCGCCGTCTCGCCATGACCCCGGCCGAGATCGACGACCTGCTGGACCGCGGCTTCCCGCTGCCCGAGTGGCACACTCCCCCGGCGGTGGCGAAGGAGCTGGTCCGCGCCCGCCCGCCGCGCCGCCACCGTGGCCTGGTCGTCTTCTTCACCGGGTATTCGGGGTCGGGCAAGTCGACCATCGCGCGCGGTCTCGCCGACTCGTTGCGCGAGGACGGCCAGCGCACGATCACCCTGCTCGACGGCGACGTGGTCCGCCGCGAGCTGTCCGCGGGACTGGGCTTCAGCAAGGCCGACCGGGACCGCAACGTGCGCCGGATCGGCTGGGTCGCGGCCGAGGTCGGCCGGCATCGCGGCATGGCGGTCGCCTGCCCGATCGCGCCGTACGAGCGGGCCCGCGCGGCGGTGCGCGCGATGGCCGTCGAGGCCGGCGCCGGCTTCGTCCTGGTGCACGTGAACACCCCGCTCGAGGTGTGCGAGCAGCGCGACCGCAAGGGTCTGTACGCGCGGGCGCGGGCCGGTCAGCTGCGCGGGATGACCGGCATCGACGACCCGTACGAGGAGCCGGCGAACGCCGAGCTGACCATCGACACGACGACCATGTCGGTGGCCGAGGCCGTGGAGATCGTGACGGCCTACTTGATCGAGAGCGGCTGGGTGGAGCCAAAACTGACGTAAACCCATCACGAAGGCGGGAGTGAGCCGTTTACCCCTCCGGGGGCGAAACGCCCGATATCGACAACTCACTCCACCCCCGAAAGGGCCGCCAGCTGATGGAAGCGTCTCGCCCTGCGGATGTCTCGCACTATCTCGGCGTGTTCCGCCGTCACTGGTGGGTCACGCTGATCGCGACGGGCGCCGGGCTGGGTGCGGGCGTGCTGCTCACCACGGCTCTGCCCAAGGTGTACGAATCGTCGACCGCCGTGCTGGTGCAGGCGGTCGACCAGGACACCAACGCGCAGGGCGGCCGCACCAAGGGAACGGTGAACCTGGACACCGAGGCCCAGCTCGTCGGCTCGGGCGCGGTGGCGGCGAAGGCGGCCGGGCTGCTGCGTAGCAGCCGGTCCCCGATCGACCTGGCCCGCGACGTCAAGGTCGAGGTGCCGGCGAACACCACGGTCCTGGTGATCACGTTCCAGGCCGGAACACCGCAGGACGCGCAGGCCGGTTCGCACGCGTTCGCCGAGGCCTACCTGCGCAACCGCGAGGAGACCGCGCAGAGCGGCCTGAATCAGCAGATCAAGACGCTGACCACGAAGATCAAGCAGCTCACCACGACACTCACCGGGATCAACGGGCGGCTGGCCCGCGCGGCCAAGGGCAGCCCGGACGAGAGCAACCTGCAGAGCCTGCGCAACAACTCGCAGAACCAGCTGAACAGTCTCACCGGCAAGCTGAACGAGCTGACCACCACCACGGTGGGCGCCGGCAGCATCATCAGCGACGCGCGGCTGCCGGACGCGCCGACCAGTCCGAACGCGATGGTCAACCTGGCCACCGGCGGCATGCTCGGCCTGCTGCTGGGCGTGGCGCTGGCCTTCGTCCGGGAACGGTTCGACCGGCGGCTGCGCACCGCGGCGGACGTGCGGGACCGGGGCCGCATGAACGTGCTCGCGGCCCTCGACGAGCGCACCACACCGCACTTCGACGACGTTCTCCAGCCGTACGGCGCGGGCGGCCGGGTGTTTAACCGGCTGCGCAACGAGGTGCTCGCGACGCTGCCGCACGGCGATCAGATCATCGTGGTCACCGGGGCGAGCCGCGGGTCGGCCAGCACCCTGGTGGCGGCCAACCTGGCGGCGGCCCTCGCCCGTACCGGAAGCGATGTCGTCCTGATCGGCGCGCACCTGCCGGACAGCGTGGTGGACGCCGCGCCGCTGGCCCGGATGCTCGGCGTGTCGGCCGTCCCGGGTCTGTCCGACCTGCTGGCCGGGCGGGTGGGCCTGGCTCGCGCGCTGCAGCGCACCCCGCGCATCCCGTCGCTGCGGGTGATCACCACCGGCGGCGCCGCGACCGCGGCCGGGCTGATGCAGTCGCAGCGGCTCAAGGACACCCTGGAGGCGCTGCGCCGCCAGGGCGGATACGTGGTGATCGAAGCGCCGTCCACGGCGAGCAGCGCGGACGCGCAGAGCCTGGCCAGCCTCGCCGACGCGGCCATCCTCGCGGTCGAGCTGCGCCGCGCCCGCCGCCCCGCCCTGCTGGACGCGGCCGAGCAGCTGCGCCGGGTGGGCACCCCGCTGCTCGGCGCGGTCGTCCTGCCGCGCCTGTCCGGCCTGCGCGTCTCCGAGCCGGTGGCGCCCGCCGTGGCGCTGACCCCGGCGCTGGCGAACGCGGCGGAGGACGGCCCGATCCCGGACAGCGAGCTGACCCAGCCGATGCGCATCCCGACCGGCACCCTGTCGGCCGCGGAGAAGGCGCAGAAGGCGGCCGCGGACAAGGCCGCGCAGCAGGTGCGCCAGCGCGGCGCGGACAGCGCCGAGGAGATCACCGCGGTGATCGACATGTCGGGCATGGTGAAGGACGGCGCCGCGGACGGCGACAAGAAGTGACGCTGGCTGTCCAAGCCCCGGCGCACGCTCCCCCGAAGAACCGCACGCTGCCGGCCTGGCCGGTCGCGAGCCTGCTGGCGTTCTACCCGCTGTGGTGGGCGCTCGGCCTCGGGGTGCTGGTCTTCGCGCTGATGGCCGTGCCGATGCTGTTCCTGCTGATCCGCCGCCGCGCGGCCGGTCGCCCGCTGCGGCTGCCACCGGGCTTCGCCTGGTGGGCGCTGTTCCTGGTGGCCGTCGTGGTGAGCATCGGCGCCCTGGGCGCCGACCCGGCCGGCACGGTCGCCGGTCACGCCGAAGGGCGGCTGCCGGGCGCGGGTTACAAGCTGGTCATGTACGCGGCGCTGACCGTCCTTCTGGTCTACGCGGGCAACCTGACCGAGACCGAGCTGCCGCGCCGGCGGCTGGTGCGCCTGCTGGGCTGGCTGTTCGCGGTGACCGTCGCGGGCGGGTTGCTGGGCGTGGTGGCCGGGCACTTCGAGTTCACCTCGCCGGTGGAGATGCTGCTGCCCGGGCACATCCGGTCGAACGGCTTCGTGCAGTCGCTGGTCCACCCGTACGCCGCGCAGATCATGGACATCGTCGGCGAGGACAAGCCGCGCCCGGCCGCGCCCTGGGGCTACACGAACACCTGGGGCAACAACTTCTGCCTGCTGGCCGGCTGGGTCGTCGTCGCCGCCTGGCAGTCCGGCCGGCCCGGGCCGAAGTTCTGGGCGGTGGTCTGCCTGGTCGTCTCGGTCGTCCCGGCGGTGGTGTCGCTCAACCGCGGCCTGTGGATCGGCATCGGCCTGCTGGTCCTCTACGTCGCGGCGCGCTACGTGCTGGCCGGCCGCCTGTGGATCCTGGGCGCCGTGGCGGTGGCCGCCGGCCTGCTGTCGGTCGCGTTGATCGCCACTCCCCTCGGCACGGTGGTCGGCGCGCGGCTGGACAACGGAAAGTCCAACGGCGTGCGCTCGTTCCTCATCGACCGCGCGCTGGACGGCTTCGCCGGCTCGCCGGTGATCGGCTACGGCGGCACCCGGAACACCGTCGGCGGCCGGAACTCGATCACGGTGGGCGAGAGCGCCGGCTGCGAGCGCTGCGGCAACTTCACCGTCGGCGGCAACGGGCAGCTGTGGCAACTGCTCTACGCGCACGGTGCGGCGGGCACCGTGGGCTATCTGGGCTTCTTCGCGTACGGGCTATGGCGGTTCCGTCGTGACCGCAGCCCGATCGGGATCGCCGGGTCGGCCGCGATCGTCACGTCCTTCTCGGCGATGCTCTGGTACAACTCGCTGGTCACCCCTCTGGCCTTCATGGTTCTGGCGTTTGCGCTGCTCTGGCGCAACTCACTCGAGGGGAACGAGGACACATGAGTCCGGTGAAGACGGCGCCCGCCCAGCTCACCGCGGGCGACGCCGCGCTGCGCACCCAGTACCTGACCGAGGTGCTCGAGCTGCTCTACCCGGCGCCGTGCCGCACCGACGGGACACCCGGCACGCCGATCGCGGAGTACCTGGTCGTCCCGGACGCGCGCCGACCGCGCCTGCTGGTCCCGTCGGTGTCGCGCCGGGTGGCCGCGTCCGCGGTCCGGCGCTACGCCGAGCCGCAGTCGCGGGCCGCGCGGCTCAAGCGCGACGCCGTGGTCGCGGCGTTGCGCACCGGCGCGGCCGGGGTGCTGCTGCGCGACCGGATCAAGGTGACCGGGCCGTTCTCGCAGAGCATCGACGGTTACCTGAGCGAGGCCCTCGGCCGCGAGCTGTCGGTGAGTGTCCACATCGGCCCCGCCCGCGCCAACCGTAAGCCGGTGCTCCAGCTGATCGGGCCGGAGGGCGACACGTTCGCCTTCGGCAAGCTCGGCACCGGGCCGCTCACCCAGCGCCTGGTGCGGGCCGAGACCGCGGCGCTGACCGCGCTGAACGGCAGCGCCCTGACCAAGCTGAGCGTGCCGCGGGTGCTGCACGCCGGGCAGTGGCGCGGACTTCAGGTGCTGGTGCAGTCGGCTCTGCCGGTCTGGCTGCCGCGCGCGCCGCTGACCCCGCGCCGGCTGACCGCCGCGATGCTGGACATCGCCGGCTGCTGCGGCTACACCCAGGGCGGGCTGGACGGCAGCGCGTACTGGCACGAGCTGCGCGGACGGCTGGCCGGGGTGGCCGACCGGTCCGACGGCGTGGACCTGGCCACGGCCGCCGAGAAGCTGGTCGGGCACGCCGGCGACACCGTCTTCCGGTACGGCGCGTGGCACGGCGACTGGGCGCCCTGGAACATGGCGAACCTGGCCGACGCGCTGCAGGTCTGGGACTGGGAGAGGTTCGCGACCGGGGTGCCGCTGGGCTTCGACGCCGTGCACCATGAGCTGCAGAAACGCATCCAGTCGACCGGGGACGCGCGGGACGCGGTCGAGGCGACCGTGCGCCAGGCCGGCGAGCTGCTCGCACCGTTCGGGGTGCCGCCCGAGGGCCGTGAGGTGACCGCCCTGCTCTACCTGGTCGACCTCGCCACCCGCTATCTGACCGATCGCCAGGCCGAGGCCGGCGCCCGTCTGGGCGTGCTCGGCACCTGGCTGCTTCCGGTGCTCATCCGCCGGGTCGAGGAGCTCTGAGAGGCCATCGTGGACGTTCGTAAGCTGCCGATGCCGATGAAACGGGTCGTGCACCTGGGTTCCCGGTCGTACGGGCGGCTCACCGCGCCCGGCCGGATGACGCCGTCGTTCCTGATCTGCGGCGGTCAGCGCTGCGGTACCACGTCGCTGTACCGCGCGCTCGCCGCGCATCCGGTCGTGCTCAAGGCGGTGCTGCACAAGGGCGTGCACTACTTCGACACCTCGTACGCCAACGGGATGGCCTGGTACAAGGCGCATTTCCCGCTGCAGCGCACCGCCGACAGGATCACCGAGCGGTACGGCGTACCGGCGCAGACCTTCGAGTCGAGCCCGTACTACATGTACCACCCGCAGGCCGCGGCCCGGATCGCCCGCGATCTGCCGCAGACCCGATTGATCGTGCTGGTCCGCGACCCGGTCGAGAGGGCGTACTCGCAGCATCACCACGAGGTCGCGCGCGGGTTCGAGCCGGAGCGGGACTTCGGGGCGGCGCTGGCGCTCGAGGCGGCGAGGCTGCACCGGCAGGAGGAGCGGCTCGCCGAGGACCCGGCGTACTACAGCTTCGCGCACCAGCACCACGCGTACCGGGCGCGCGGCGAGTACGCCCGCTACCTCGGGGTGATGGCCCAGCACGTCGGCCGCGAGCGGATCCACGTGGTGGAGAGCGAGCGGTTCTTCAGCGAGCCGGAATCGGTCTACGACGAGGTCTGCGAGTTCCTGGGTCTGCCCACCTACCTGGAGCGGCCGCCGTTCGAGCGGCACAACGCCCGTCCCCGGCAGGCCGACATGGACCCGGCCCTGCGCCGCGAGCTGACCGACCACTACCTGGCGCACGACGACGCGCTGGCGCGGTGGCTGGGACGAATGCCGGTCTGGCGCCGGAACGCCGCGGGATGACCGACTGCACCGAGCGGCACGCTGCCGCACCGCCGGGCGACCACCCCCGCGAGGGCCGGGGCGGGGCGGTTCTGGAGAGAACCGCTCGCGGCGGCCTCGCCAACATGGTGGGGTCGGCCCTGGCCGGCGGCACCGGCGTGGTGGTCACCTGGATCGTGGCGCGGGTCCTGGGGGCCGAGCAGGCGGGCGCGTTCTTCGCCGCGACGGCCGCGTTCGTGCTGGTCGGCGGCCTGGCCAAGCTCGGCACCCAGACCGGCCTCGTCTACTGGCCGGCCCGGCTGCGCGCCACCGGCCGCGAGCACCTGCTCGGCGCCTGCCTGCGGGCCGGGCTGCTGCCGGTGGCCGGGCTGTCGCTGGTGCTGGCCGCGGCGATGTGGGTGACCGCGCCGGAGCTGGCCCGGATCACCGCGCACGACGCCGCGGACGTGGTCGGCACGCACACCACCGGGCTGCGGGCGCTGGCGGTGTTCCTGCCGTTGCAGGCGCTGACCGACGCGCTGCTGACCGCGACCCGGGGCTATCGCGCGATGCGCCCGACCGTGCTGCTCGACCGGGTGCTGCGCAGTGGTCTGCAACTGGTGCTGGTCGGGGCGGCCGGCGTGGTGGCGTTGTGGTCCGCGGGGTCGCTGCCGGTGCTGGCGGTCGCCTGGGCGGTGCCCTACCTGCCGGTGACGCTGCTTGCGGCGTACGCACTCCGCAAGCTCCATCGCGCGGGAAAGCCGACCGGGGTGACCACCGACCGGGCCGAACGGCGCGGCATGCGGCGGGACTTCTGGCGGTTCACCGGGCCGCGCGCGCTGGCCAGCGTGGTGCAGCTGGCGCTGCAAAGGGTGGACGTGCTGCTGGTGGCGGCGCTGGGCGGGCTGGCGCCGGCGGCGATCTACGCGGTGGCCGGGCGGTTCGTGGTGCTGATCCAGTTCGCGAACCAGGGGATCTCCCAATCGGTGCAGCCGCGGCTGGCCGAGGCACTGGCCACCGGCGACCGCGGCACGGCGAACCGCCTGTACCAGACCGCGACCGGCTGGCTCGTGCTGGTGACCTGGCCGATCAACCTGCTGGTGATCCTGCTCGCGCCGGTCTACCTGCGTCTGTTCGGCGAGCACTACACCTCCGGCGCGAGCGTGGTGGTGGTGCTGGCCTGCGCGATGCTGGTCGCCACCGGCTGCGGCATGGTCGACATGGTGCTCGCGATGGCCGGGCGCACCTCGTGGAACCTGGCCAACGTGCTGGTCGCGCTGGCCGTCACGATCGGCCTCGACGTGCTGCTCATTCCCCGGTTCGGCGCGCTGGGCGCGGCTGTCGGGCTGGCCTGCGCGATGGTCGCGAACAACCTGCTGCCGCTGATCCAGGTCGGCCGCGCGCTGGGCCTGCACCCGTTCGGGCGCGGGACCCGGGCCGCCTGCCTGCTCGCGGCCGGGTGCTTCGGCGTCCTGCCGCAGCTCCTCACCGCCGTGGCCGGTCGCGGCCCGCAAGGCCTGACCCTCGCGCTGCTCGTCGCCGTGGCCGCCTATGCGGCCGGCGCCTGGCGGTTGCGCGATCACCTGGCGCTGAACGCCTTCACCACGATCAGGAGGACCCGTTGACCACGGACTACACCAAGGTGTTCCAGGACACCGGAGCGGTCGAGAAGTACGAGACCATCACCTACGCCCCGAACAGTTACGCCTCGCAGATCAACGACCGGCAGCGCGACTACCTGCGCACGCTGGTCCGCCGCGAGTTCGGCCCGGTGGCGCCGGTGCAGCACGACTTCGCCTGCGGCACCGGGCGGGCCATCCGGACGCTGCACGGGCTGGTCCGGGAGGCGCACGGCTACGACACGTCGGCCGAGATGATGGCGAAGGCCGCCGAGGTCGGCTCGCGCGCGTCGTGGCACCAGGTGCCGGTGGACGGCCCGGTGCCGAGTCCGGTCCCGGCCGGCGATCCGGCGATCGTCACCATGTTCCGGCTGCTGCTCAATGTGGACGACGAGGTTCGCGACCGGGCGATGGCGTTCGCGGCCAAGGCGCTGCCGACGTTCGATTCGGGCATCCTGGTGGTGGAGAACCACGGGAACGCGGGCTCGTTGCGGCATCTGCGCGCCCGCCGGCACTCCGGCGAGCGGTGGTTCGCCGAGCTGTCCCACGAGCAGGTCGAGAAGCTGATGGCCAGGCACGGCTTCGAGGTGATCGAGCGCCGCGGCTTCTCGATGCTCACCCCCTCGCTGCACGACCACGCGGTCGCCCGGGCCGCCGATGCCGCGCTGCGCCGGCTGCCGGGCAGCGACGCGTACGCGGTGAACGTCCTCTACACCGCTCGCCGTGCGCTCCGGTAGGGCGCTCGCCGCCGCGCTGATCGCCGCCCTCGCGCTCGGCGGCTGCTCCTTGGGGCACCGCGAGGAACCCGCCCCGGAACCCTCGCCGGACCTCAGCCGGGCGCCCGCGGCGATCGCGGTCAACCCCGGCCCGTACGAGTCCGGCCCGTTCCGGGCGCCCCGCACAGGCGCCCTGGTCGGCGCGTGGATCAAGCCGGACGAGCTGACCCACGTCGGGCGGCTGGCCGCGGTGGACAGTCTCGAGGCGGACCTCGGGCGGCGGCTGAGCATCGTCAACACGTACCGCCGCTTCGAGCAGATGGTCGGCACCCCGTCGGACAAGGAGTTCCTGGCTCAGGGCTCGACGCTGATGGTCAGCTGGGCCACCGGCGACAACCGGTCCATCCTGGACGGCGAGCACGACGACCTGATCCACAAGCAGGCGCGGGCGATCCGGAAGATCCATCGCCCGGTGTTGCTGCGGATGCGCTGGGAGATGGACCGGCCGAACCTGCGGCCGACGATGTGGTCCGGTGCCGACTACATCGCGGCCTGGAAGTACGTGCGGGACATCTTCCGGGCCGAGCGCGCCACCAACGTCTCGTGGGTGTGGTGCCCGACCGCGGAGGGCTTCATCCGCGGCGACGCGCCGGACTTCTACCCGGGCGACGACCAGGTGGACTGGACCTGCGTGGACGTCTACGCCGGGGAGAAGTTCCAGCCGATCGGGCAGCTCATGGAACCGTTCCTGCGCTTCGCGGCGCAGCACCCCAAGCCCATCGTGATCGGCGAGTTCGGGGTGGCGAAGGCCTGGGGCTCGGCCAGGCGGGCGGACTGGCTGCGCGACGCGGCCCGCACGTTCAAGGCGAATCCGCAGATCAAGGCGGTGGCGTACTTCGAGTCGGACCCGGAGGGCAACGGGCCGACGAAGCAGTTCCAGCTCACCGGGGACAAGCGGGCGTTCCAGGCGTTCCACCGGATGGTCCGCGACCCCTACTTCAATCCCTGATCTGCTCCAGGAACTCCAGCCGGTTGCCGTGATCGTCGCTGGAGTAGAGCCGCCGGTGGCCCGGGAAGTGCGGATCCCACTGCACGGGCCGGCCGGCGGCCTCCAGCGTCCCGGCAAGCAGATCAAGATCATTGACGAGGACGCCCGGGTGCGCCCTCGCCGCGGGAACGAAGTCCGGCACGGGCACGAGGTGCACCTCCCAGCTCCCGGACCGGAACCAGCAGCCGCCCCGCGCGGCGAGCACCGGCGGCTTCTGCAGCTCGGTCATGCCGAGGACGTCGCCGTAGTAGCCGCGGGCGACGTCCTCGCCGCCGATCGGAATCACGATCTGGACGTGGTGCAGGCGCTCGAAGATGAAGCCCATGACACCCTTCTTACCGTACGCGCGTACGGTGAGCCAGGTTTTCCGCGCGCCGCCTCGTCCGGCCCTTCCGCGCGCGACACCCCTTTCTTAGCGCGCCCGTCGCTGTCCCGGCGCCTGCGCGAGCAGCTTCAGCGCGTACGGCGCGTCGTGCCGCAGATAGCGACCGGCCAGCCGCCGCGGCTCGGTGCCCAGCCGGTGCGCCCACTCCAGGCCGGTGCGCTGCATCCAGCGCGGCGCCCGCTCCACGTCCCCGGCCACGAAGTTGATCGCGGCGCCGCAGCCGATGAACCACGCCTCGGGCAGGTCCGGGCGGAGCCGGCTGATCACCTTCTCCTGCTTCAGGAAGCCGAGCCCGACGAACACCATGTCCGGTGCCGCTTCGGCGACCTTGGCGCACATGTCCCCGTACGCCGCCGGGTCGTTCTCGAATCCGAACTCCGGGCAGAAGGTGCCCGCCACGCGCAGGCCCGGGCAGGCCTCGGCGAGCCGGTCGGCCGCCCTGGTGGCGCCGTCCTTCTCGTCGCCCGGCGCTCCCCCGACGACGAAGATCGACCGGCCGTCGCGGGCCAGGCCCTCGGACAGCGACCAGATGAGGCTGCTGCCGGCCACCCGCTCGGGCAGCGGCGTCCCGCCGAGGCGGCTCGCCCAGATCAACGGCATGCCGTCGGCCACGATGAGGTCGGCGTCGTCGAGCTGACGCCGTACCTCCTCATGGGTCTGCGCCAGGCGCAGCACGTCGATGTTCGGTGTGATGATCCGGCCGCCGCGGCCGTGCGCGAGAGCGTCGCGCACGACGGCCACCACCTCCTCCTCGGTGATCCGGTCGATCCCGGTGCCGTCCAGCTCGACCCGGTCGAACGCCTCGATGGTCACCCAACGCCTCCTCGGTAGTTCGCTCGTTATAGGAGCGAAACGAGCGAAGGTGGGCCAAAGTGGCACGGGTGTTATTTCTGGGCGGATTGGGACGAAGCGGAACCACGCTCGTCGAACGTCTGCTCGGCGAGCTGCCCGGCGTGTGCGCGCTCGGCGAGGTCGTCCACCTGTGGCAACGCGATCTGCGTGACGACGAGCGCTGCGGCTGCGGGGCCCGCTTCTCGGCCTGCGCGTTCTGGACCCGGGTCGGCGCCGAGGCGTTCGGCGGCTGGCAGAACGTGGACGTCGACCGGGTGCACGCGCTGCGCGACGCGGTCGAGCGCACCCGGCACATCCCGCGGCTGGCCACCGCCGCGGAGGCGCCCGACGAGGTGCACGAGTACGCGGCCTTCTACGCCCGGGTCTACGCGGCGGCCGCGGCCGTGTCCGGCGCCTCGGTGGTGGTGGACTCGTCCAAGCACTCCGCGCTCGCCCACGTGCTGCGCTGGGCCGGCGGCGTCGACCTGCGGGTGGTGCACGTGGTGCGGGACCCGCGCGGGGTCGCGTACTCGTGGACCAAGACGGTGGCCCGGCCGGAGACCGACGGCGCCGAGGAGATGACCCGCTACTCGCCGGGCCGCTCGGCGATGCTGTGGAATGCGCACAACGCCGCGTTCGGCCTGCTCGCCCGCCGGGGTGTGGCGGTGCACCGGATGCGCTACGAGGAGTTCCTCGCCGATCCCCGGTCCCGGCTTCTCGACCTCGCGGCGTTCGCCGGTCTTCCGCTCGGCCCCAGCGACCTGTCGTTCATCGGGGACGGCCACGCCGATCTGCGCGTCGGGCACAGCGCGGCCGGTAACCCCATGCGCTTCACCGTCGGCCGTCTGGCCCTGCGCCGCGACGACGCGTGGAAGCGGTCGCTGCCGGCCGGGCAGCGGCGGCTCGTGGGCACCGTGTGCGCGCCGATGCTGCGCGCCTACGGATACCCCCTCTCTCTGGAGGAGACTCGATGAACTGGCCTTCCGTCGGCGTCGTCATCCCCACCCGCAACCGGCCCGAGCTGGTCCGCCGGGCCATCGCCGGGGTGCGCGGGCAGCGCTATCCCGGCGAGGTGAAGATCCTTGTGGTGTACGACCAGACCGAGCCGGACTACCTGCTCGCGTCGACCGAGGGCGTGCAGGTGCTGGTGCTGACCAACTGGCGCACCTCCGGGCTGGCCGGTGCCCGCAACACCGGCATCCTGGCGCTGGACACCGAATTCGTGGCCTTCTGCGACGACGACGACCAGTGGCAGCCGGACAAGCTGCGCCGCCAGGTGGCCGCGCTGCTCGCCGAGCCGGACTCCGAGTTCGCGACGTGTGCGATCGAGGTCGAGTTCGAGGGCAACTGCACACCGCGGCTGGCCGGGCGCAGCCGGGTCACGATCGACGAGCTGGCCCGCTCCCGGATGGCGATGCTGCACTCGTCGACCTTCCTGATCCGCCGCGAGGCGCTCACCGACGCGGCCGTCGGGCTGGTCGCCGAGGACGCGCCGGGCAGCCAGAACGAGGACTGGGACCTGCTCCTGCGGGCCGCGCGCCGAGCGCCCATCGTGCACCTCGACGAGCCACTGGTCCGGGTGCTGTGGGGGCGCAGCTCGCACTACGCCTACGAGTACGCCACCAAGATCTCGTCGCTGCGCTGGATGATGCAACGCCATCCGGAGATCAGTGGATGCCGCCCGGGCGCCGCGCGCGTCTACGGTCAGCTGGCGTGCTGGTCGGCCGCGACCGGCAATCGCAGTCAGGCGTGGCAGTTCAGCAAGGAGGCGGTGCGGGCCAACTGGCGCGAGCCGCGGACCGCGATCGCGCTGGCGGCGATGACCGGAGCGGTGAAGGTCGAGAATGTCCTCTCGGCCCTGCACAAGCGGGGACGAGGGATCTAGTGCTCACGCCCGCGCACAAGGTAGTGTCCGGGCGTGTTCGAAATAGTTCGGTTCTCCCGTAGGGTCCGCTGATGCTGGCGCAGCAGCGCCAAGCCGCGATCCTCGACCGCGTCCGAGCCGCCGGCGGTGTGCGGGTCAGTGAGCTCGCCGCCGAGTACGGCGTGTCCGACATGACGATCCGCCGCGACCTGGAGTCGCTCGCCGATCGGGGCCTGCTGGCGAAGGTACACGGCGGCGCCACCACGGTGAGCCCCGGTTCGGCGCACGAGCCCGGCTTCGCCGCGAAGTCCGTGCGGCAGCGCGCCGAGAAGGCCGCCATGGCGATGCGGGCCGCCGCGCTCGTCTCCCCCGGCGACGCGATCGCGCTCTCCGCCGGCACCACCACGGCCGGGCTGGCCCAGCGCCTGGTGGACGTGCCGGCGCTGACCGTGGTCACGAACTCGATCCCGGTGGCCGACATCTTCTACCGCGCCGGCCGTCCCGACCAGACCGTGGTGCTGACCGGCGGAACCCGTACGCCGTCGGACGCTCTCGTCGGCCCGGTGGCCGTCGCCGCCATCGGCACGCTGCACCTCGACATGCTCTTCCTCGGCGTGCACGGGATGAGCGAGCGGGCCGGCTACACCACGCCGAACCTGATGGAGGCGGACACCAATCGCGCGCTCGTGGAGGCCGCGGAACGGCTGGTGGTTCTCGCCGACCACACCAAGTGGGGCACGGTCGGCATCTCCTCGATCGTGCCGCTCGACCGCGCCGACGTGCTGATCACCGATGACGGCCTGGACCCGACGGCCCGCAGCGTGCTGGCGGAGACGGTCAAGGAGCTTGTGGTGGTGACCGGGCAGTGAACCGCTCGTTGGGTAGCGTTTGCGCATGAGCGGCTTCGCGTGGTCCAACATGTTCGTGACTCCCGACGAGGATCCCCGGATGGACGGCGGTTTCGTCGGCGAACGGGACACCCTGGTCGGCTTCCTGCGCGACCAGCGCCTGACGCTGGAACTCAAATGCGCGGACCTGGACGCGGCGCAGATGGCCGCCCGCTCGGTGCCGCCGTCGAAGATGTCCCTGCTCGGCCTGGTGCGCCACCTGGCAGACGTGGAACTGACCTGGTTCCGCGTGCGCATGGCCGGCTTCGACGTGCCCCACCACTACCGCACCGAGGCCAACCCGGACGCCGACTTCGACGGCGCGGTGGCCGATCCGTCAGCGGTGCAGGAGGCGTTCGCGACGTGGCGCTCCGAGATAGCTTTCGCCGAGGACTACGTGGATTCCGTCGAGGACCTGTCTTTCACGGGCGCCACCGGCGAACCCCTACGAGAGGTCCTGGTCCACATGATCGAGGAGTACGCCCGCCACAACGGCCACGCCGACTTCCTGCGAGAGCGCATAGACGGCCGAACGGGCCAGTAGCAGGGCCTCCCAACTCATCAACTTCCAGCGGCGCACGCGCGATCCGGCGAATTGAACAGCGGGGGGCCCGGGACAAGGCCCCCCGCAGGGAAGGGACGGCAGGCGCGCGGCGCCTACTGGTTGGGGGCTGCCGGGGAGAACCGGTCGGCGCCCGGGACAAGGCGGCCAGATCGGTAGGCGACTCCCCGACGTCGCAACCGTCATCCGTTCTGCCAAGTGAAACGACGCCACTACCCCGGGGTTACGGAAGTAAACATGCGACTTGCCGCATACCCCGGTGACGTCCGCCGAAGTAGCGACGTGGCAGATCCCGTACCACAGCAACGAAGATCCCGCCCCCTGCGCCAGGCAGAAGGCGGGATCTTCGGCGGTACGGGGATCAGGCGAGCTTGCGCGCCAGGTTCTCGTCCAGGGCGTTCATGAACTCGTCCGTGGTCAGCCACGGGGCGTCGCGCGAGATGAGCAGCGCCAGGTCCTTGGTCATCTGGCCGCCCTCGACCGTCTCGACGCAGACCTTCTCCAGCGTCTCGGCGAACCCGGTCACCGCGGGGGTCTCGTCCAGGACGCCGCGGTGCTTGAGGCCACCGGTCCAGGCGAAGATCGAGGCGATCGGGTTGGTCGAGGTCTTCTCGCCCTTCTGCCACTGCCGGTAGTGCCGGGTGACGGTGCCGTGCGCGGCCTCGGCCTCGACGGTCTTGCCGTCCGGGGTCATCAGCACGCTGGTCATCAGGCCGAGCGAGCCGAAGCCCTGCGCCACGGTGTCGGACTGCACGTCACCGTCGTAGTTCTTGCAGGCCCAGACGTAGCCGCCCTCCCACTTCAGCGCGGCGGCGACCATGTCGTCGATCAGCCGGTGCTCGTAGGTGAGGCCCGCGGCGGCGAAGTCGGCGGCGAACTCGGTCTCGAAGATCTCGGCGAACAGGTCCTTGAACCGGCCGTCGTACGCCTTGAGGATCGTGTTCTTCGTCGACAGGTAGACCGGGTAGTTGCGGGCCAGGCCGTACCGGAACGAGGCGCGCGCGAAGTCGCGGATCGACTCGTCG
>NZ_CAKUCL010000160.1 GCF_934643405.1 uncultured Actinoplanes sp. | reverse complement strand
CCGAGATCGACGGGATCAGCGTCTACGGCCCCCGCGAGGCGGCTCGCCGTACCTCGCTGGTCGCCTCCAATCTCGCCGGCCGCAACCCGATGCAGGTGGCCGAGGTGGCCAGGCTGGCGACGAGGGTGCCGGCCTTCGATCACTGAACAGCCGTGGGACCATGCGGCGGTGGGATCGCCGGACGTGGCCGGGCGGCGCGCGTGACGCTCACCGTCGCACCGATCGCCCTTCTGGCCGGGCTGTTCATCGGGGCCGTCGGTGTGGGCGGCGTCGGGTTGCCGCCCGCGCTGACCTGGTTCGCCGGCCTCGACCCGCACACCGCGGCCGGCACCAGCAGCTGGAGTTTCCTGTTCACCGGGCTGGCCGGGACGTTGGTGTACGCGCGGCACCGCGCCATGCCCTGGCGGCTCGCCGGATGGCTCACGGTCGGAGTGGTGTTCGCGGCCGTGCCCGGGGCACTCGTCAACGGCTTGCTGCCGGACCGCGTCGTGCTCGTCCCGCTCGGCGTGTTCGTGACCGCGGCCGGCGCCTATCACGTGCTGTTCCGCGTGCGCAGGCCGCCGCCCGGCCGCCCGACGCTGCCGCCGCCCGCCGCGGTCATGACCGGGGCCGTGGTGGGTTTCTGCTCGGCGCGGACCGGGACCGGCGGCCCGGTGTTCCTCATCCCCGTCCTGGTTGCCCTGGGCATCCCCACGGTCACCGCCGTGGCGGCGGGCCAGCTGATCCAGCTGCCGCTGGTGTGCTTCGCGACCGCCGGGTACGCCGTACAAGGGTCGATCGATGTCCGGCTGGGTTGCCTGATCGGTGTCATCGCGGCCGCCGGGGTGGTGGTCGGCGCCCGCATCTCCCTGCGCCTGCCCGAGCGTCGTCTCCAGCAGGTCGCGTCCGCCGCGCTTCTGGGTTTCGGCATTGTCGTGCTGTCGTCGGCCTGGTTCACCCTCCGCTGAATCGCGGGGGTCGCGCTCGGGCCGGTGTGGTGCACCATGGGGGCGGTGGCGCATGGGCGGAGGTGGCGTGAGCCGGAACGGGTGCGGCGCGATCGGTGGCGGCAGCCCCGGTGGTTCCCCTGGGTGATGCTGGTGTCGGCGGCCTGCACCTGCGCGTCACTGCTGTCCAGCGGTCCCAGCCATCGGTTCGGTGGCCCGGTGCTGTACGTCGTGGTGCTGTGCGGGTCCGGCGCGCTGCTCGTGGTGTCGATCGTGCTGCTGGTGCTGCGGCGCCGATCCTGAAGAGACTTCCGCTCGAAGCCATGACGGCCCGGGGACCAATGCCCGGCTAGTGCCACCGGACCTGATCGAGAATCGCCCGGCCGTCGCCGATGATCGGCATGAGCGGGGAGATGGACGGCGCTTTGCGGCAACTCTCTCCCTGCCCTTTAATCTCCCCGAGCCGTCGAACAGGAGCATCGGGAGAAACACCGCCCGACTACCATTCCGGCGTTTCCGGAATCCATCTCTCACCTCGGATGTGGCGACGAACGAGAGGCCTGCCGCAGGACGCCTCCGGCAACAAAGTCGCTGGTAAGTCGCCTACGTCACACCCCTCCGGCAATCTGTCACAACGCAATCGAAATCAATATCTGCGTACCGGGATGATCGCCTGCCGTCGTCGAATACCGAGATACAGTACCTGTGGGTGTGCCCGGCGATTGGTTCTACGGGCACACGAAGTGGATCGACACGGCAGGTGATGTTGTTTTGACCGAATTGAATTCCCGGGCGCTGGCGAGTTTTCGCGCAGGGTTCACCGGAAATGTCCTCGTCCCCGATGACGCGGGTTACGACGATGCACGATCCATCTACAATGGAATGATCGACCGACGTCCTTCGGTGATCGCCCAGTGCGACGGTGTCGATGACGTGATCAGCGCGATCCGGTTCGGGCGGGAGTCCGGCAAGGAGATCGCCGTACGGGGTGGCGGGCACAGCGCCGCCGGAAAAGCACTCACCGACGGTGGCGTCGTCATTGATCTTCGCCGGATGCACTCGGTCGCCGTCGATCCGCAGGCCCGGACGGCACGGGTCGAGGGTGGGGCGCTGATGTCCCACCTCGACCGCGCGACCCAGCCGTACGGCCTGGCCACGACCGGGGGCAGGGTCTCCACCACCGGTGTCGCGGGCTTCACGCTCAACGGGGGGTCCGGCTGGTTCGAGCGGAAATTCGGGCTGGGCTGCGACAACCTGCTGTCGGCCGAGCTGGTGACGGCCGACGGCGAGGTCGTCAGCGCGAGCGCGGACAGCCACCCGGAACTGTTCTGGGCGTTGCACGGGGCCGGCGGCAATTTCGGGGTGGTGACGTCACTCACGTTCCAGCTGCACCCGTTGTCCACGGTCACCGTCATCTCGCTGGTGTGGCGGGCCGACGCGGGACCCGACATCCTGAAGGCTTACCGGGACTTCATGACGTCGGCACCAGACGAGGTCGGCGGCGGTTTCAACTACGTGAGCGGGCCGGAGGCGCCGTTCGTCCCCGGGCACCTCGCGAACAAGCTGACCTGCTCCGTATTGATCACGTATGCGGGCAGCGAGTCCGAGGCGCGCGACGTGTGCGCGCCGATGCTGAAACTCGGCCACGACGGCGAGATGATCGTCGAGATGCCGTACGCGGACCTGCAGTCCATGAGTGACCTGCCCGCGGGGGCCCGGAACTACTACTCGGCGGAGTACCTGAGCACGTTCCCGGACGAGGCCGCGGACCGCTTCAGCGCCCGGGCGCAGGACATGCTCGTCCCGTCGTACTCGGCGCAGACGCTGTTCGCGCTGGGCGGGGCCGTCACCAACGGGATCTCCGACCACCCCATCCCGTGGCGCCGGGCCGAGTGGGCGGTTCATCCGTATGGGATGTGGAACAACGCCGCCGACGACGAGCGGGTCAAGCGCTGGGCGCAGAACCTGGTCGCCGATGTCCGGCCCTGGTCCACCGGTTCCGTTTATCTGAACTGGATCGGCGACGAGGGCGACGACCGGATCGTCGAAGGGGTCGGCCGGGAGAATTACCGCCGCCTCGCCACCATCAAGTCGCAGTACGACCCGGACAACGTCTTCCACCTCAACCAGAACATCAAGCCGGCCTGACCCGGCTACCGGCCGCCGAGTGCGGCCGGAGCGGAAAGCGACCGCGGCGCCAGCGCCAATGGCGGCCCGCCATCAGGTGGTCCACGATTGCGCGCTGGAGCACGGTGCGGCGCGGCAGCTGGTCGAGCGGCGTGGTCAGGGTGCGGAACACGAACCGCAGCACCTCGACGTCGGCGTTCAGCCCTTCCGGTTCCTCGTACGGCTCCAGCTCGAACCTGCGCTGGAACCGCACGATGTTGGAGTCGTCCGGCAGGTACTCCCGCAGTTGCGGATCGAGCAGCCACGAGCCGCAGGAGAACGCCGTGTACCGCTCGTCGGGAAAGTGCCGTGGGAAGAACGCGCGGGCCTCGTCGAGCGACGCCGCGACTGCCTCCGGGGTCAGCGGGCCCGAGTCGGGGATGTGCAGGTCGATCGCGGCACCGCCGCGCTGGTGCTGCAACCGGCCCAGCTCGTAGATGCCGCCGCGGGTGTGCAGCGTCAGCCAGCTCTGCATGACCGGCCAGCCCTCGCGGTGCATCCGCCGGTCGATCGCCAGGTTGCGGCCCAGGTCCGCCAGAGTCGCCCAGGACACGGCATCGGCGATGCCATGGTCACGGTGGTATCCCCGGACCACGTCGACCAGGGCCAGATACGCGTACACGTAAAGGTGCCGCCAAGCGGGGCCGCGGTCGCGCGGGAGCTCCGGACCGGGCGACAGCCAGCCGTAGCCCCCGAGATCGGCGCGGACCAGGGCGATCGAGCGGTCGAGCAGCCAGCGCAGCTCCGGAGTCCACAACGGAGAGTCCGGCTCGGGCCAGCCCGCCATGATGTCGGCCGCGTCGTCCGGCCGCACCCCGAGCCGGTCGAGGAGGGTCGGCGCGTCGGCCCTGGCCGGCAGCGGAGCCGACGGCCGGTCACCAGCGAGCCGGCGCACGCGATCGACGTCCTCGACGGATACCCCGAGCCGGGAGGCGGTGTCATCCAGATCCACGCGGGCGACCCTACCGGCGCCGGCACCCGAGCGGGGTCGCGACCGGACCCCGGGGTCAGGTCGCGGAGCAGGCGGCGTTCAGGTCCTTGATGGCGGCATCCAGCTTTTTCTTGCTGGGCCGGGCGTCGGCGGACTTGTTGTACGCGTCGCTCAGTTCCGCCATTTCCTTCTGGACCTTGTCGGCGGCCGCGCTGACTGCCTCGTTCGCGCCGATGGAGTGCGCGATGACCGCGGCTGAGCCGGCGATCCACTGGGCGCTGACCGCGACGTGCCCGGCCGGCGGACCGACCTTCTCCGCCTTGGCGACCTTGCTCGCGTTGTCCTTGATGTCCTTGCGGATGTCGGCGCAGGCTTTCACGGTGGCCGCGTCGTTGGCCGGCTTGTCCGGCGCGCTGGTGGCCGGGGCCGCGCTCGAGGCGGCCGGAGCCGGCAACGACGTCGATTTCTCCGAGGCGGGCTGCGGGTCGCAACCCGTCATGGCGACCACCCCCGCGATGGCCGAGCAGAGCAGAAGGAGCCGTGTCCGGTGCATTGATGTTCCCCCATGATCGTCAGGTCGGCCGCACGCTACCAGCCGATGTCAACGACCTGGATCAATTGATCGGCAGCACGCCGGCGACCGGGCCGTGGTCCTCGAACGCGTACGTGGTGGTCAGACCCTCCGGCAGGTCGGGGACCAGGGCGTTGGTGCCGTCGACCACCTGGACGTAGCGCCGGCCCTGGAAGATCGAGTAGCTGCCGTCCGCCAGCCGGTCGATGCGGAACAGCTGCGCCGGCGCGGCCGGGTCGCACGCCCGGCCTCGCACGCTGCCCGGGGCGGCGTCGTGCACGACCGTCATGCAGACGCGGCCGGCGCCGGGCGGCGCGGCGAGCTCGATGCGGAACTTGTTCCCTTCGGGGCGCAGGACCCACAGCGCCCGGTCGCCGGCGCCCGGCTCGGCTCCGGCCCGCACGCGGTCGTCGCGGCCGATCGCCAGGGCCGCCCCGTTCAGGCCGGGCACCAGAACCCGGACCTGCCGCCGGCCGCTCAGCATGTCGCGCGGGCCCGCCGAGCCGGTCGCGGAGGGCGTGACCGGCGGCGGCACCGAGCTGACCGGGGTCACCACCTGGTCCCGCACCCGCACCAGCCCCGCGCCGGCGGCCACGGCGAGCACGACCAGCCCCACGCCGGTGACGGCCCGCCGGCACCGGCGGCGCCGGTCGCTGCGGTGACGCAAGCTCTGCGCCGGGGGCAGCATCGCGACTCGCCGGACCTCGTCGACGATCGCCGTGAGATCGTCGTGCGGATCAGCCATGGGAGGGCTCCTCCTGATGCGCCTCGATCAGCATTCCGGCCATCGCCCTCCGGCCGCGGACAAGGTAGGTCTTGACGGTCCCGACGGGCACCCGCATCTCGGCGGCCACCTCGGCGACGCTGAGGTCGTTCAGGTGGTGCAGGACGACGGCGCGGCGTTCCTTGGGCCGCAGCCGCTGCAACGCCTGAAGCAAGGCGACGTGGTCCTCGTTGAGGCCGGGCACGCTCCGGTCGGTGGTGGCCCGGTGGTGTGCGCGTATCCGGTTGAACGTCTTGCGCCAGCTGCTCACGGCCGCGCGGGACGCGACCCGGCGGACCCACGCCTCCGGGCTGTCCGCCGCCCTTACCGTTGGCCAGTGCTGCCAGGCGCGCATGAACGCCTCGGCGACGGCGTCCTCCGCCTCGGCGCGGTTGCCGGTCAGCGCGTAGACGTGACCGACGACCCGTCCCGCACAGGCCGCGTAGAGGGCATCGAACTCCTCGGCGTCACGCATCCGATCAGCCCCCTCCGAAGCCGTTTGTCCCGGCGCATGCAACCCGGTGAGCACGAGGGGCCGCACCGGCACGGTGCGGGTTAGTGATCACCGTCACAGTCATGCTGATCAACCTGTCGGCCGGGTCAGGCGTCATCGTGCCGTCCCGGGAAAGGCCCGTGGCGGAAAGGACGATGTGCGACGACGGCAACGACGTGCCCTGGCAGCCGGAGTGCTCGCGACCGCACTGGTCGCGGCGAGCCTGACGGCCGTCCCGGCGAACGCGGACGCGCACGACAAGGCGAACCCGCAGGCAAGCGCGACCGCGCAGGCGAAACCCAAGGCCCCGACCAGCTTCACGCTGATCACCGGCGACCGGGTGTCGCTGGACGCGAAGGGCGTCGCGCAGATCCAGCGGGCGCCCGGCCGGGCCGGCATGCGGTTCGTGAGCAGCCGCGAGGGCGGCCACCAGTACGTCATCCCGGCGGACGCGGTGCCGCTGCTGCACGACGGGCGGCTCGACCGGCGGCTGTTCGACCTCACCACGCTCGGCGACTTCGGCTACGACGACCGGGCGGCCGACCTGCCGCTGCTGATCGCGTATCCGGACGACGCGGCCGCGCAGGCACGGGCCGCCGCCGTCGCCGGTGACGGGCGGGTGCGGGCCGATCTGCCCGCCGCCCACGCGCTGGCCGTCCGGGCGAGCCGGGATGATCGCGCCACTCTCTGGTCATCGCTCACCCGCGGCGCGGTCTCCGCCCGTACGCTGACGCCCGGAGTGACCCACGTCTGGCTGGACGGAAAGCGTGAGGTCTCGCTCGACCGCAGTGTGCCGCACATCGGCGCCCCGGCGGCCTGGCAGGCCGGGTACGACGGCACCGGCGTCACCGTCGGCGTGCTGGACACCGGGATCGACGCCGGCCACCCGGACTTCGCCGGGCACCTCGCCGAGGTCCGCGACTTCACCGGCGGCAACGATCCCCACGACAACGTCGGCCACGGCACCCACGTGGCATCGACCATTGTGGGCAGTGGTGCCGCCTCCGGTGGCAGGTACCGCGGCGTGGCGCCGGGCGCGAAGCTGCTCGTCGGCAAGGTCTGCGCCACGACGGAGTGCGACGACTCGGACATCATCGCGGCCATGCAGTGGGCCGCGCCGCAGGCCCGGGTAATCAACCTGAGCGTGGGTGGCACGGACACGCCGGGCCTCGACCCGCTGGAGACCGCCGTGCAGGACCTGAGTCACCGGTACGGCACCCTCTTCGTGATCGCCGCCGGCAACGAGGGCAAGCCGAAGTCGGTCTCCTCGCCGGCCACCGCGGACGACGCCCTCGCCGTCGCGGCCGTCGACGCCGACGACGTTCGGGCGTACTTCTCCAGCAAGGGCCCGCGCCTCGGCGACAACCACATCAAGCCGGAGATCAGCGCTCCGGGTGTCGACATCGTGGCGGCCGCCCCGGGCGGCGGCTACGCCGACATGTCCGGCACGTCGATGGCCACCCCGCACGTGGCCGGCTCGGCCGCGATCCTCGCCGGCCGGCATCCGGACTGGTCCGGCGGGCAGCTCAAGGCCGCCCTGATGGGCTCGGCCCAGCCGGGCGGCGAGAACATCCTCTACGAGCAGGGCGCGGGCCGGGTGGACGTCGGTCGCGCGGTGGCCCAGCCGATCGTCGCCGACGTGCCCGCCATCGACTTCCCGGTCCAGCGCTGGCCGCACGCCGACGACACCCCGATCACGCAGGTCGTCGGCTACCGCAACACGAGCACCGTGCCGGTCACCCTCGCGCTGAGTGTCGCGCCGTCCCCGGCCGGCATGATCACTGTCAGCCCGGCCACGCTGGTGGTGCCGGCCGGCGGTCAGGCCGAGGCGACGATCACCGTGGACACCCGGGTGGACGCCGCCGACGGTGTCTACCAGGGCGCGCTCACCGCCACCGGCGGCGAGGACCTCCGGGTGCGTACGCCGTTCGCGCTCAACCGCGAGATCGAGAGCTACGACGTCCGCGTCGACCAGACCGGGCGCGACGGCAAGCCGGCCACCCAGTACACCACCGTGGCGGCGAACCTGGCCACCGGCGAGTTCACCACCCTGACGGGGCAACCGGGCGGCGGCACGTTGCGGCTGCCCAAGGGCCGGTACGGGCTGTACAGCACGATCCATGAGGGTGACGTCTCGACCCTGCTCGTGCAGCCGCTGCTGGACGTGCACGGCCCGGTCAGCGAGGCCGTCGACGCCCGCACGGCCCGGCCGGTCGCGCTGGGCGTGCCTCAGCGCGACGCCGCACCGACCGCGATCAACGTGAGCGCGACCTGGGACGACGGCTTCCGATACCCCGGTGTGCAGCTCAGCGGTGACTCGTTCGCGAACGTCTTCTTCGGCCGGATCGGGCCCGCGGTCGCCGCACCCGAGTTCACCGCGACACTGGGCGCCGGGATCGCGCGCCCCGGCCGGAACAGCCCCTACACGTACGACCTCGCCTACGTCCGGCCGGGTGACATGTTCACCGGGCTGTCCAGGAAGCTGTCCCCGGCGAACCTCGCCACGGTGAAGGCGACCTACCGGAGTCAGTCCACCGAGACGACCGCCGTCCGGTTCCACCGCGCGGCGGCCCCCGGCGGCGCCGGCCCGATCGGCTCGAACACGCCGATCGACCTGCCGTTCCACGGCATCGAGTACTTCAACACCGACGGCGGCATCGTCTGGACGTCCACGTTCCTCGAGGGTTCGAACCTCACCACGCAGGACTCGACCCTCCGATCCGGCAGGACCTACGCGCAGACCTGGAACGCGGCGCCCTTCGGGCCGACGCTGAACCAGCCCCCGGCCTGGTCGCCGCTGGGATACGTGGGCCGCGACGGGGACACCATCGCGGTCGCGGCGCCGCCCCTGTTCGGCGATGCGAGCGGCCGTCCCGGCAACCGTGACGACCTCCCGGTCCAGCTCCGGCTGTGGCGCAACGGCGTGGAGGCCGGCAGCGCGGACAGCCCGTACGCGGACTTCGCGGTGCCCGCCGCCACGGCCACCTATCGCCTCGAGGCGACAGTGACCCGCGGGGCGCCGGACACCCTGTCGACAGCGGTCTCGGTGGCGTGGACCTTCACCTCGGAGCACACCTCGGCGCCCGAGCGGCTGCCCTTGTCGACGGCCCGGCTCACGCCGGTGCTCGACGACACCAACACCGCCCGGGCGGGCCGGCCGATGCCCATCCCGGTGGCGCTGGACCCGCAGACCGGCTCGCGGGCCACGTCCGTACGAAAGCTGGGCGTCTCCGCCTCCTTCGACGACGGCAAGACGTGGGTGGCGCTGCCGGTGGTCGGCAACGTCGCCCTCGTCGTTCATCCGCGCCGGCCCGGTTTCGTCTCGCTGCGCGTGACCGCGACCGACACCACCGGCAACACGGTGACCCAGACGATCCGGCGCGCCTACCGGATCGCCTGACCCGCGGGCCGGCGCCGCCACGGCGGGCGGCGCCGGCTCGCCACACTCAGCGCACCGGTATCGGCCGCGCTTCGGTGAAGACGTCCTCGTCGACGCTCGCCTTGTTGAAGTCCGGGTTCGGGACCCTGTTACGGGTGTCGGACCAGATCGGATGGGCGATGTCGTTCCGGTCGACCTCGATGCCCGAGTAGTCACCGTTGAAGCCCGCCTGGATGCCGTCCGGCGGCGGGAACCTGGGCGACAGCACCTCGAACCGGTACGGGGTGGTGAGGCCCAGGCCGCCCGACAGCACGTAGTCGGACATCTGGTTCGCCACGTCGGGGCCGAAGCCACCCGGCGGCGGGGTGTTCTCGTTCGGCACCCGCCCGGTCCGGTAGTAGCTGATCGCCACCTTGGTGGCGTGCCTCTCGCCCACGTCGATCGCGGAGAAGTAGTGGTCGGTGCCCCGGTCGGGATTGACCAGCCGCGGCGTTGTCCAGGTCGCCCCGCCGTCGGTGGATCGCACCACGAAGACGTCGAACTCCCCGAGCCGGTAGTCGTACCACGTGTTGTAGAGCACGCCGGTGCGCTCGTCCACGCTCAGTCGCTGAGCGGTCTCGAACGGCGCCCGGATGTACGCGCCCGGGATGCACTGCTCGGGTCCCCTGCCGAAGTCGCACGTCGGCCCGGTGACATAGTCGGCGACCTTCTGCGGCGTGCCGCAGTTCAGGTGTGCGGTACCCGCCGTCGAGCTGCCACCGGGGCGGCACCGCAGGCTCAGCGTCTCCGGGTTCAGCGCCGTCGTGTTCTGGCTGATGAACGTGACCGCCAGTTCCCCGTTCGGCCGGACCACGAGGTCGGAGTGGCCGTCGAGGTTGCACGAGCCGGGATCGAGGTCGGGATTGAAGGCGTTGCCGAGGGTACAGACCGCCGGGTTGACGCCGCTGATCTTCTCCGGGGTCGACCAGGTGAAGCCGTGATCGGTCGACATGGAGCCCCAGACCGGCGACTCACAGTACTCGTCCTGGTCCGGCCCGCAGGAGAAGTCGAACACCGTCCAGGTGAAGTAGACGTTGTCCCGGTTCGGGCTGCCCACGAAGGCGTCCGCAGCCACCTTGGGCGCGTCGTAGCTGGCCGCCGGGCTGTTGTCCTCGGCGATGATGTGCTCGCGGCCGGTGTAGGGCGGCGTCAAGCCTTCGGGCGCGGGCACCTGGTCGAAGTACGATCCCTTGGCTCCCGGCGGCGACGGCACCACGAACGCCAGGCCGGCATTGGACGCGACGTCGAAGCCCACGCAGGTGTAGAAGAAACGCCCGCGGGAATCGGCGGCGAGATACGGGTCGCTGCAGGCGTCGTACGAGTGCAGTGTCCCGGCGCCGCCCCGGATGGTGTGCCGGTTGGGGTCGGTCGCGGTCGGCAGCAGGTCGGACGGGTCGTTGAGCCGGTATCCGAAGGGGGCGGTGCTGATCGCGCCCCAATGCCTGCCTCCGTCGACGGAGAAGTCGATGCTGGTGCGGTTCCAGCCGATCAGGCTGTCGTTCATGCCGGCGACCAGGTTCTTCGGGTCGTTCGGGTCGGCGGCGATGTGCTCCTCGGCCTGCCGGCGGTACGTACAGTCCTGATTGACCCGCACGTTCCGCCGAAGGTTCCGCTCCGCGCAGCCGGCCGACCGCACGGCGATGCCGGGGCTGGCCGGAGCGGCCGGCGTCTTCGCGCGAGCGGCGCCCGATGTGGACAGCCGGTCGATACGACCCGGGGACAGGAACGGCATGCGTTTGATTCCGCCGGGTACTTTCAGCTGCGCCGGCCGTAGGGTGCCGGCGGCGATGCGTTCCGGAACGCTGGGCTTGGCCTGTGACGGGGTTGCAGGAACGGTGAAGACGGCAGTCATGGCCACCACCACACTCGCCTGCAGGACGCGTCGTTTCATCAGAGATCCCTCCTCCGACGCGATTAGGCAACGGTAAGGAAGGTAATCCCGCGCGCCGGGCAGCGGACTCGGCCGGACGGCTGACCCATCGACATGCCACGATTTATTGCGCCATGATGTGATCGATCGGCGACTATGGCCTGCTATCCGGCAGGGCGGGGCCCCGGCGAATCTCCCAGGCAGGCCTCGGCCCGGTCGATGGGAAGCGGCGGGGACCGCGGAAAGGGCCGGGCTGATTCTGCCGGGCGCACCGGACACATTAGGCAATTTCTCAGCCGGGCGGCGAAAGCGTTTCCGCCGTCGGCTTCGATTTCCCTTTCAACGGTCACGGACGGTGCTCGAACTCGGCCAACGAGTTGTGTCCGGCGACACGCCGACTCCGGGTTCCCGGAAAGGCGCCCGCTTGTTGACCCCGGCGCCCGGGCGGCGCAGAATCGCACGGTGACCGGCTTCTGATTACGCCCCGTTCGCGGTGCACCCAGCGCCTACGCGGAGCCACTGATCAGGGCGCTCGAATTGCCGATCTCACGTCCCCATGGTGCCCGTCACAACGTGGCGATCACCTCACCTCGACCTCTCCCCCGCGTCGTGTCTGTTCACCGCTTGGGAGGAGCCTCATGAGCTCGACCGTGGAAGACCTCCGCCGTGATTTCGGCGGCGACATCATCGAGCCGGGCGGGGCCGAGTACGAATCGGCTCGTCGTTCGGTCTTCGTGTCCGGCAGTCCGGCCTACGTCCTGCGGCCCAAGAGCGTCCGGGACGTGCAAGAGGGCGTGCGCTTCGCCGCCGGAGCCGGGCTCGTGCTGTCGGTGCGCGGCGGCGGCCACGGCTATCCCGGATTCGCCACCAACGACGGCGGCGTCGTGATCGACCTCGGTGATCTCGCCGACGTGGAGATCATCGACAGGGACCGCCACCTGGTGCGCATCGGCGGCGGCGCCAAATGGGGCCAGGTCGCGACCGCGCTCGCCCCGTACGGTCTGGCGATCTCGTCGGGCGACACCAGGAGCGTCGGTGTGGGCGGGCTGACGCTGACCGGCGGCATGGGCTGGAAGCTCCGCAGGTATGGCCTGGCCCTGGACAGCGTGGTGGCCGCGGAGCTGGTCACCGCGGACGGGGAGGTCGTGCGGGCCGACGCGCACGAGAACCCCGAGCTGTTCTGGGCGCTTCGCGGCGGCGGCGGCAACTTCGGGGTCGTCACGACCTTCGAGTTCGCCGCGCAGCCCACGACCGAGGTCTTCCACGGGATGATCACCTTCCCGGTGGCGGAGGCGGGCGGCGTGCTGCAGGGGTGGGCGGACCACCTCCGGAGCGCCCCGGACGAGCTCACGTCCATCGTCGATTACGCCAATCCGTTCACCGGCGGGCCGCAAGCTCCCATCGAGCTCCACGTCGTCTTCGACGGCGACGACCCGGCAGCCGCCGCGGCCGCGATCGACCCGCTCCGCAGGCTCGGCACGGTCCTCGCCGACGAGATCACCCGGAAGCCGTACGGGGATGTGCTGGAAGAGGGCAGGACACCGCCGCCCGGCATCCGGATCGTCACCCGCAGCGCCTTCGTCGACACGCCGTCGGTGCCCGAGGTGCTGCGGACACTCGCCGAGGCCGGGGCCTCCGGCAAGGTGCCGCACACCGCCGTCCGCAGCCTCGGCGGCGCGGTGTCCCGGGTCCCCGGCGACGCCACCGCCTACGCGCACCGCGAGGCCGCGCTGATGCTGGCGACCACGACGGTGGGCCCGGCAGCGGTGGTCGAGGCGGCCGGTCCCGGCCTGGACGCGTTCTGGGCCCGGCTCACCCCCCATGTCAGCGGCGCCTACGCGAACTTCCTGTCCGACGCCACCGAGCAAGCCGTCGCCGCGATCTATCCCCCGGAGACCTACCGGCGGCTCGCGGCGGTCAAGCGCCGATACGATCCCGGCAATCTCTTCGCCGCCAATCACAACATCCCGCCGCGATAAAAGGCGTTTCCCGTACGGCTGGGGGCAGTGCGGCGGCCGGCCCGGTCAGGCCGGCCGTCGCACCGGTCCGATTCCCTCACCTTCCGTCATGTGACACCGGCGCGATGGACCACTTTCAATGAAAAGATGACTCCGATCAGTCGTCGCACCGCCCTCACCGCCGGCGCGGGCGCCATCGCCGGCGTCTCTCTTCCCGCCGCGCCCGCCCAGGCGAAGGCGCTCGTGACGGGCGACGCCGCCGGCGCCTTCGCCAGTCCGAACCCGGTGAACCCCCGAGTGGTCACACATGTCACGTCGATGCAGCCCGGACACGGCTGGACGGCCGCGAACACCAGCGCCGGCAACCTGAACGACACCACGACGTACGCGCTCGGCACCCAGTCGGCCTCGATCACCACCCGCGCCGACGGCGTCGCCTCGACCCTGACCAGAACGGGCCTGTCGCTCAACCTCGCCGGCACCAAGCAACTGCGGGCCCTGATCCGCGTCGACGGCGTCGACAACCTGCAAGGCCTGAACGTCTACGTGTCGTCGGACGGCATGGTCGCCAACTTCGGGATCGTCTACATCCAGTCGGAGACGCCGGACCCGTCCGTGCGCTGGCTGAAGGACGGCGAGTGGAAGTGGGTGACCCTGCCCTGGCAGTCGGCGATCGTCACCGGCAACCCCAACCTCGCCGCCGTCGACTCGCTGCGCATCCGGGCGACGTCCGCGAGCGGCACCACCTGCCAGGTGCGGCTGCAGGCCATGCAGGTGATCGAGCGCCGGCCGGTCGCCGCCGGCGGGATCGTGTGCTTCACCTACGACGACTCGTACGCGACCCACTACACGATCGCGAAACGCGACCTTGACAAGTACGGCTGGCCGGGAACGGCGTACACCATCGTCTCGAACGTGCAAGCCGGCGACGCCGGCAATGCCACCTATCTGACCACGGCCCAGTTGCAGCAGATGCGACGCTGGTCGGGATGGGAGATCGGCCCGCATGCGATGACGGCGACCAACCACAACCGGGGCATGGCCGCCGCCACCAACACCGCCACCGGGGTCGCCTACGGCACCAACCCGTTGTCGGCGGCCGAGCTGGACACCGACATCGCCGACACCGCGCGATGGCTGATCGGCAACGATCTGAGCGACGGGTTCATGGGGCACTGCTATCCGTTGGGCCGTTTCACCACCACGGTGCAACGGCAGATGGCCCGCGACGGGCTGGCCTACGCCCGCGCCATGACCAGCACCGCGAACAGCGCCGAGACGATGCCGCCGGCCGACCCGTACGCGATCCGCTGCTACACCCTCGACAACACCAGCGTCCTGTCCACTCTCCAGGCGCGGGTGGACAGTGTCGCCAGTCACGGCGGCCTGCTCGTGTTCTGTTGCCACGACATCGTCACCAGCCCGGCCACCTCCACCCAGTTCTCGATCGCCGGCCACGGCGCACTGGTGGACCACGTCGCGGGCAAGACCGGCATCCGCGTCATGACGCTCGCCGATGCGATGCGGTCCCTGAGCGGCCAGTGACGACGAACTGCGTCCGGTTTCCTACACAGCGGCTCCACCCGCGGCCCGGCGAGGCAAGGTACGTCAAGACGCTGTCTCCAGGGGGCGACCATGGTCAGGAAACTTCTGTTCGTCGTCGTACTCGGCCTCGTCGGAAGCGGGCTCGGGGTTCCCGCCCTCGCCCGATCGAGCCGGGTGGACATCGACGCGGTGCGGAACTGGAACGGGCTGGCCGTGGCCGCGGTCCGCGCGACCCGGGCCACCGATGCCGACGCCGCCAGGTGGTACGCCATGGTCAACGTTGCGATGTACGACGCGGTCAACGGCATCGCGAGCCTCCGCGCCCGGCCGTCGCGGGCGCCGGCGCTGGTGCCGGGCCGGGGACCTCGCGACGGTGACGAGCAGGCCGCCGCCGTGGCCGCGGCGCACGCCGTTCTGGTGAGCCTGGACACGGCCCGCGCCGGTGACTACGACGCCGCTCTCGCGGGCGACCTCGCCCGGCTGGGCGGCGGGCGCGGCGTGACCAGCGGGGCGGACTGGGGCCGGCGTGTCGGCGAGCGGGTGGTCGCCGCGCGTGCCGACGACGGCTCCACGCCCGTGGAGACCCAACCGGCCGGCGCCGGCCCCGGTGTGTTCCGCGCGGCATGGCCGGGTGTCCAGTACCGGCACGTGAGGCCGTTCGCCGTGGCCGATCCTTCCCGCTACGTCCCCGGACCGCCGCCGGCCCTGGACTCCCTGACCTATGCGGCCGCGTTCGCCGAGGTGGCGATACTCGGCAATGCCGCTCTTCCGGCGCCCGGCCTGCTGGCCACGTTCCAGTTCTGGTCGTTGCCGGCCGGATCCGACCAGCCGCCCGGCGAGTGGCTCCGGATCGCGCTGACCGTCGCGGGCGACCGGCGGCTACCGCTGACCGAGCAGGTCCGGCTGACCGCTCTGCTGACGATGGCGCTGGCCGACACGACGGTGACCACCGTGGCGACCAAATTCGCTTACCGGCATTGGCGCCCGACCACGGCCATCCGTGAGGCCGACACCGACGGCAACCCGCTGACCACGGCCGATCCGGCATGGACCGCCCGGGCCGGTGGCGTCGGCGGCTCGCCGGAGTATGTCTCCGGGCACAGCTCGTACAGCGGGGCGGGCGCCACCGTCCTGCAGGGATTCTTCTGCACCGACGCGATCCCGTTCAGCCTCACCACCGACTCGGCGCCGGCCGGCGAGCCCCGCAGATACCCGGGGTTCTCGGCGGCCGCGGCCGAGGCCGGTCGATCGCGGGTCTTCGGCGGCCAGCACTTCGAGTTCAGCAACCAGGCAGGACTCGAGATCGGCCGGGCGGTGGCCGGCGGCGTGCTGGCGAAAGCGCTGCTCCGCGACACGGGTCCGACGCATTTCGGCGCCTGCCCGCGCTGACCGGCCGGAGACGGCGCGCCCTCGTGACGGCCGCGCCGCCGCCGGGCGCTGGATCACGCGCGCGGTGAGGACGGATCCACGCCACGGCCGCAGCCCGGCCCCATCACGCCGCGGTCAGCCACCGGATCACGCGCGCGGTGCAGGCGGCGCGAAGCCCGCGGCCGCAGTTCGG
>NZ_CAKUCL010000159.1 GCF_934643405.1 uncultured Actinoplanes sp. | reverse complement strand
GCCAGGTAGGGAGGTCGAGCCGCGAGCGGCGCGGGCGGCCAGCCCGAGCGGGGAGGCCCACCCGCGAGGGCTGGCAGGAGCCGGGCGGGTCTGCCGCAGCGGCGCCCCCTGCCGGAGCGGCGGTGGGGGCGGAGCAATCGAACGGGCGCCCCGCTCAGGCCAGGCGCGCCAGGTAAGCCGACCACACCTTCTTCGGCACGCACATGCGCCACGCCTCCAGCACCAGCTCGGTCATCTCCTCCTCGTCCAGTTTGTCCATCCAGGCCTGCACCCAGTGGAACCGCATGTCCGACTCGCGCGGCAAATGGAACGTCTCCGGCCGCGAGGCCACCAGCGCCGCCCGTTCCTCCTTCGGGAACGCGAACCCCATCACGGTCTCGTCCCGGGAGAACGCCACATACACGATCTTCCCGACCCGGAACTTCACCCTGTCCCGGATCAGGTGCTCCTCACTGCGCGGCAGATCCCGCACGACCTCCCGCACGTCATCGACGGTAACCATGACGGCACTCTAGGCCGGGGGTACGACACTTTTCGCCAGCGCACGACGACCGCCACCGCGACGGGCGGGGTCGCGGCAAGCGGCGACAGGCAGCAGGTGGCGGCGGGCGGCAACAAGCGGCGGGCGGAGGGCGGAGGGCGGCGGGCGGCTGGCGGCGGGCGGAGGGCGGCGGGCGGCGACAGGCGTTGGGCGGCGGACGACAAGCGATAGGCGGGCGGGCGACAGGCGGCAGGCGGGCAGGCCAGTAGGCGGCAGGCGCCAGGCGGCGGACGACAAGCATAGGCGGGCGAGCGACCGGCGACAGGCGGCAGGCGACCGGCGGCAGGCGGCAGGCGGCGGACGACAGGCGGGCGGGTGCCAGGCGGCGGGCAGCGACAGGCAGGCGCACGCGCCAGCCGACAACATTCAGCGCCCGCCCCGGACCACGACCGGCGCCACAACCCTCAGGCTTCCTCGGCTGCCCTCTTGGCCCGCGCCCGCCTCTTGCCCTCATGCATCGCCTGGACCCGAGCCACCGGAATCGTGTGTCCTTCCTCCACGAGCCCCGGATCCAACGCTTGCGGCGCCGGCATCTCCTCGGCCCACGCATCCCGCTCCCCCAGCAATTCGGGAACGGTGTGAATGGTGAAGTCGCGCGGATCCACCGCGTCCAATTCGTCCCAGGACAGCGGATAAGAGACCCGCACCCCGGGCCGGATCCGCGGACTGTAGGCGGCGACGACGGTGGCCCCACCGGACCGCGTCGCATCGAGGAAGACTTTCCCGTGCCGGTCTTCGCGGATGAACGCGGTGGTAGCCAATTCCGGGTCGATGCGCTCGGCCCGCGCCGCCACCGCCCGGGTAGCCGCCGCCACATCTTCCACCGGCGCCTTGCCGTCCAGCGGCACAAATACGTGCACGCCCTTGGATCCACTGGTTTTCACCGCGCCGGCCATGCCCGCTTCCGCAAGCGCCTGCCGCACGAGCCGCGCGGCCCGCACCACGACCCCGAATCCCTCACCCTCGGGTGGGTCGAGGTCCATGATGAGGTGCGTAGGGTGATGCTCCCCCGCCGGCATCAACGCCGGGTGGTACTCGATGGCCCGCTGATTGCCGAACCACAAAAGCGTCCGCCGGTCATTACACAACCCATACGTCACCTGCCGATGCGAAGCCTCCGCCCAGACATCGGTACGCGGCACCCATTCCGGCGTATATTTGGGCAGATTCTTCTGCATGAATTGCTCTTGCCCGCGCAACAGCCGAATGACCGACAACGGCCGATCACGCAACACCGGCAGCATCCGCCCGCACAGAGCATCGAGATAATCGATCAGATCCCGCTTGGTGGCACCGGCCCCGTCATAAAGCTCCTGATCGAGGTTGGTAAGCGACACCCCAGCGCGCTCTTCCTTGTCCGCCATCCCCCCATCCTCCCCGAGCCCGGCGCTCCTGTCCCGCCGCACACTTCCCGGAACACCCCAAAACCGAGGCGAATGTACGGCGTACCCCTCGCACAACCGCACCAGCCGGCCCCCGCCTTTGGATGACCGGCTGAGTGCAACGAGCCCTCCTCACCCCGCTTCCGGCCGGTGCGCGCGGCAGACGCCACCCCGCCAGAATCGCAAACGGGCCGCAGAAGCGACGGAACAGCGGCGGATGAGGGCGAAGGCCGGGGTCGCGGTCAGCCCGCCTGGGCTATCGCCACCGCCGGGAGGATCATCAGGAACGTCAGGACGATGTAGGCGCCGCCGATGCCGAACCTCTGGTTCCGGGTTCCTATCACCGCTGCCACGAACGGGCCCAGCACCGTCAGGAACGCGGCCAGCGAGAAGACGTCGTCGCCCCGGCGTGGGCCGGTCAAGCCGTAGACCACCAGCAACGGCACCGACACCAGCCACGCCAGCGTCACCACGACCACCTGCAACGTGACCTGGGTGCGGCGTACGGCGTCGCCCGGGTCCTTGTACAGCGCGAACGCCATCCGGGATGCGAAGCCTTCGGCCGGCTGGTCCTCCGTCGTCACATCTCGCAGCCTAAGGGCCCGGAGCACGACGCACATCCTCAGCGGGAGCGCGAAAACGACCCCGGCGCGCCGCTGGGACGCGCCGGGAACCGACGGTCAGCTCTTGACCGACCCGGCCATCAGGCCGCCGATGAACCAGCGGCCCAGCAACACGTAGACGATCAGCGTCGGCAGTGACGTGATCAGGGCGCCCGCCATCGAGGCGGCGTAGTCGGGAGACTGCGCGCCCGCCAACGCGTTCAGGGCGATCGTGATGGGACCGTTGCGGGTGTTCGACAGGAAGATGGCGAACAGGTAGTCGTTCCAGGCCGACGTGAACTGCCAGATGATCGTGACGACGAAGCCGGGGATCGAGATCGGCAGGATGATCCAGGCGAACGTGCGCAGCAGGCCCGCGCCGTCGACGCGGGCGGCCTCCACCAGTTCTTCCGGCACCGTCGTGGCGTAGTAGTTGCGGAAGATCAGCGTGCAGATCGGGATGCCGTAGATGCAGTGCACGAAGACCAGCGTGGGGATGCCCGGCGCGATGCCCAGCGTCGTCACGATCTCGCGCAGCGGGATCATCACGGCCTGGTACGGGATGAACATGCCGAACAGGATCAGGGTGAACACCACGTCGGCGCCGGGGAAGCGCCACCGCGACAGCACGAAACCGTTGGCGGCGCCGATGATCGAGGAGATCAGCGCGACCGGGACGGCGAGCTGGAAGGTGCGCAGGAAGGCCGGTTGCAGCGCCGTCCACGCCTTGCTCCACGATGCCACGGTCCAGTGTGTCGGCAGGTTCCACTGGCTGGTGACGCCGATGTCCGAGCCGGCCTTGAAGCTCGTCACGATCAGCACGTACATCGGCATCAGCACGATGATGAGGAAGAGCAGCGCCAGCGCGTACTTGACGATGGAACCGGGGCCGAAGGGCCGGCGGGGCTTCGACCGGGGCGTCAACGAGGTGGCCGGGGTGGGCGGAGCGACGACCGCGGTCATGAGTTCTTCTCCACCCGGTTGGTGTAGACGAGGTACGGCACGATGACGATCGCCACGAGCAGCAGCAGGACGATCGAGATCGCCGCGGCCTTGGCGTAGTCACTGGTGAGCAGCGCCTGCCAGACGTAGATCGCGGGCACCTCGGTGAGCCATTGCGGGCCCGAGACGCTCATGATCAGGTCGAACATCTTCATCGACATGTGCCCGATGATGATCAGGGCGGAGAGGGCCACCGGGGTCAGCTGCGGGAAGATGACGTTGCGGTACAGGCGGTAGGTGCTCGCGCCGTCCACCGCGGCCGCCTCGCGCAGCTCTTGCGGTATCCCCCGGAAGCCGGCCAGGAACAGCGCCATCACGTAGCCGGAGAGCTGCCAGACGGCCGGCATCGCCATCGAGGCCATGCCCCAGTCGGGGTTCGTCCACCAGGTGCTCTGCAGGAAGTTGAGGTGCAGGCCGCCGAGGACGGCGTTGAGGCCACCGGCGTTGTCGCCCTTGTTCGGGTTCATCAGCCAGCGCCAGACGACGCCCGACGCGATGAACGACACCGCCATCGGGAAGAGGTACACCGTACGGAAAAAGCCTTCCGCCCTCACCCCGCGTTCCAGGATGAACGCCCAGAGCAGGCCGAAGAACATCGCGCCGGCCAGGAACACCACGGTGAAGACGCCCAGGTTCTTCAGCGAGTGCACGAACCGGTCGTTGATGTCGTTGGTGAACAGGTTGGTGTAGTTGTCGAGCCCGACGAAGCCCTTCGACCCCAGGGCGTTGTGCTCGTCGGAGACGGACACCTTCGTCGTCCAGGCGATCAGGCCGTAGACGAAGACGGCGAGCAGGATGAGCGAGGGGGAGAGCAAGAGCAAGCCCGGTCCCCACTGCCTCAGGCGGCGCATCAGGGCTCCTTAATGAGGCGGGGCACTCGAACGAGCGCCCCGCCCGGGTGCTTACTTCTTGGCGAACTGCTGAGCGGCGGTGACGAGCGCCTTCTGCAGGCCGGCCACGTCCTGGTTGGTGGAGAAGGCGCCGAGCGCCGAGTTGGCCGCCCCCTGCCAGCCCTGCGAGCAGGCCGAGCCGTGCGCGCACGACGGAACCTGGGTCGCGGACTTCCAGTCGGCCATCGCGGCCTGCTGGTACTTCGGGTAGTCGGCCGGCGCGGCGTCCGTACGGGCCGGGATCGAGCCCTTCTTGGTGTTGAAGGCCTTCTGGCCGTCGGCCGAGCCGACCGTCTTCAGCCAGCACTTGGTGCCGTCGACGTTCTTGGCGCCCTTGGGCAGCACGAACGAGTCGGCCAGCCATTGGAACGTGGTGCCGTTGCCGGGGAAGGTGAACCAGCCGTAGTCCTTGAAGCCCTTGGCGTCGAGGTCGGCGGCCTCCCAGTCGCCCATCAGCTGGTAGGCGGCCTTGCCGTCCATGACCAGCTTCTCGGCGTCGGTCCAGTCGAGCGCGTCACGGTCGGAGTTGGTGTACGTGAGCAGCTGCTTGAAGTCGTTGATCGCCTTGGTGACGTCCGCGCCCGCCCAGTCGGTCGAACCGTTCCACAGGCCGGTGAACTTCTCGGCGCCGAGGTCGGTGATCAGCACCGACTCGAACAGCATCAGCTGGGTCCAGTCCTTGCCGACGGCCAGCGGCGCCGCGATGCCCTTGGCCTTGACCTCGTCCAGGGCCGCGATGAAGGACGCCATGTCCTTCGGGTCCGCGGTGACGCCCGCGTCGGTGACGACCTTCTTGTTGGTCCACACCACGTTGGCCCGGTGGATGTTCGCCGGCACCGAGTAGATCTTGCCGCCCACCGTGAGGTTCTGGATCAGGCCCTGCGGGAACGCCTGCTTGAGACCCCAGGTGTCGTAGTCGGCGCTGAGGTCCTCGACCTGGCCGGCGTTGATGTAGTCGGACAGCTCGGCACCGGCGTGCGCCTGGAACGTGTCCGGCGGGTCGTTCTGCTGGAGCCGGGACGCGAGCACCTGCTTCGCGTTGGCGCCGGCGCCACCGGCGACCGCGCCGTTGACGAACTCCTGGCCCGCGCAGTCCTTGCCGAACTGCGCGACGAGACCGTCCAGACCGGCCTTCTCGCCGCCGTCGGCCCACCAGGTGAAGACCTCCACCTTCTTGGAGCCGCCGGAGCCGCTGTCGTCACCGCTGCTGCAGGCCGCGGCGGTCAGCAGAGCGGTGGCCCCGACGACGGCCACGAGGGCCCGCCGGCTGAAGCCCGTCCGACCACCCCGCCCGCCGCCCGTAAACGGACTAAAGGCCATTTCGGTTATCTCCCATCGAGGTATTGACATCGTTGTCAAGCAGATGGGGAGTACCGTGCCGCTGGACCACACAGAAGTCAACGGCTGTTTCCGTCTCGTTACGTGCGGACCCGGCCGCCGCAACAGTCTAATGTGGCCGGCGTTCACCCGAGCCGCGGGGTATCAAGGATGTCGATACGACGATGGTGCGCGCCGGCCCGGTGTGGCCACTGATCCGTTCGTACGCAAGGCGTGCGGCCTCCCGCCCGATGGCGGTCATGTCGTGGGCCACCACGGTCGTCCCCAGCACGTCGGCCAGATCGAAGTCGTCGAAGCCGATCAGCGCCGGGGGATCGGTCACGTCACGCATGGCGCGCAACGCGCCGATGGTGAGGCGGTTGTTCGTCGTGAAGATCGCGGTGGGTGCCGGGTCCAGCTCCAGGAGCTCCCGTACGGTCCTCTCCGCCCGCCGCACGTCGTGCACATCGGTTCGCAGGTAGGGCTCCCACTCGGTGTTCCCGGCGGCCCGCATCGCGCCGACGAAACCGTCTATGCGTCCCCGCTGCGGCGCCACCTGAGCCAGGTCGGTCACCAGCGCGATGCGGCGATGCCCGTACGAAAGAAGGTGTTCGCCGGCCGATCGCGCGCCCCCGGCGTTGTCGATCAGCACCGCGTCGGCGGCGAGGCCGTCCGGCGGCCGGTCGAGGAAGACGAACGGCACGCCGCGGTTGCCCTCGATCGACAGGTATTCGTGGTCATGTCCGCTCGGGATGACCAGCAGGGCACGCACCCGGCGCTCGAGGAAGGCGTCGACCAGGTTGCGTTCCAGCGCCGCGTCCTCGTCGTTGTTCGCGGTCACCAGCAGCAGCCCGTGCTGGCGCAGCTCACGCTCGATGCCGCTGGCCACCGCCGAGTAGAACGGGTTGGTCAGGTCGCCGCTGACCAGGCCGACCAGCGCGCTGGTGGCGCCGCGGCGCAGCTCGCGGGCGATGCCGTTGAGGCGGTAACCCAGCACGTCGGCGGCGTCGCGCACCCGGCGGCCGGTGGACGGTGCGACGTTCGGCTCGCGGTTGAGCGCGCGGGACGCGGTCTTGAGGCTCACCCCGGCCAGCGCCGCGACTTGCGTCAGCGTCGGCCGGCGGCCGGTCCCATCGTCGGCGGACATAAGGCTCCGAGGTTCGGTGGCCGGCAGAGTGGCCGGCAGGGCCCCAATTATGACATCGGCGGAGGCCGCGTCCGACAGCGCGACACATCGACGAACGAACAATGGCCGGTGCGGCGTCGTTGCCGCACCGGCCGTGCCCCGGACGGGCCGGGAGCTACACCTCGGAGGCGATCTCGTAGACCTCGGTCGTGGGATGGCCGGCCCGCTCGTGGATGCGCATGACGGCCTCCCGGCTCGGACCGGTGCTGAGACAGAAGACCTTGCCCGCGACGGGATCGAGCCAGGCGCTCTCGAAGTGCACGCCCTCCTCCCCCTCGATCTTGAGGTCGGCATCGTGTGCGGCGTTGAGCTCGTCCGCGGTCACTCCGACGAATCCGCTGTGCACGTCCATGAACTTCGGCATGGCGCTTGCCTCCCCTTCCGGCGGCCCGATCGCGGACCGACCGGACAAGACTCGCCGCCACGCCCGGGCACGGGCATCGGGGAAAGCACCCAAGAACTGGGAGCGGTATACCCAGCGATTGCCGCAATGGTTGAGCCTTTTACTTAATTCGATCGGGGTACGTCGAACGGGCCATAGCTCCCGGTCGATTCCGTTCGGCAAAATTCAGGGCATGAACGCGCCCGGGGACTCCGCGTTGATCTTCACCTTGCTGGCCGTCTTCCTGGCCTGTACGGGATACGCCGCGGGGCGCCTGCACCAGAGATGGCAGGCGGCGCAGGATCGCGAGGAGGCGTACCGGGACGGGTACGAGAACGGGACGCGGAACGTGTTCAGCACGGCGGTGCGGATGCTCGGCCCGAAGCGCTCGGCCCGGGGCGCGGCGGCGGTCCGGCCCGTGATCCCGGTGCAGCCGGAGGCTCCCCGGACCGCCGAGCCGGTCGAGCCCGCGGAGCCGGTCAAGCCGACCGAGCCGGTCAAGGAGCCCAAGCTGGGGTTCCCGGCGCCCGCTCCCCCGCCGCCCTACGCGATCACGGAGCCCGCGGCCCTCGGCGGTGTGGTGTTCCGGCAGTTCCCCGACCCTCGTCTGCCCGACGGTGCCGGACCGCTGATGGGCGAGCGGCCGACCAACCGGGCTCTGCCGCGCCCGCGGCCGGCCGATCGCACGGCCCCGGCGCCGGACGAACTGGCGGCGGAACCGGACGAGGAAAGCAGCGCGCCCGCGGCGGAGACCCCGAAGACCCGCCGCCGGCGCGGCGGCCACCGGGCCCGGCGTCCCGAGGAGGACACGACGGTCGACCAGTCGGCGACGGAGACCGACGTGCCGTCCGGACGTCACACCGTCCCGGACGAACTGGTACGGGCGACCACGTATCGCCTGCCCCCCGACCGCATCTTCCGGGCCAGGGTCCGCGACAGCACTCCCCTGCCGGAGGAGCCGACCACCCGCCTGCCGAAGCCTGCCGGCCCGGAGGACTAGAGGGGTCGCGCCAGAAGGCCACGCCGGCCGGCCGCGCAGCGCCGCGCGGCCGGAGCCCCGCCAATCCGGCCAGCCGCGCCCGAACGGCAGACCGGCGGCCAGAAACGCGCGATGATCGGCGGCGAAGGTGAACCCGAACTCGCGCTCGATGGTGTCGAACTCGGCATCGGTGAGCCCGGCGGCGAGCGGTACGCGGCCGGAGGCGGCGAGTAGTTCCGCGGCGGTCAGGCCGATACCTTATCGGTACGGGCGGCTGCGTCATTTGGCGTACGCCGTACTCAGGAGGCGCCGATGGAAGTGACGGCCACGGGACGACGCGGTGACCTGGCCCGCGACCATAGCGTCCCGGTCATGACGAAATATCTCGCTCCCGCGATCACTCTGGTGGGCGTGCCGGCCGGTCTGGCGATCACCGGCGGCGACGCCGAGACGGTGATGACCATGTCGCTGGCCGTCTGGCTCGCTCTTCTTGCTTTTCTCGTACGGCGTTGGCCGCTCACCGTCCTGGTCCTCTCCCTGCTCCAGGTCTTCGCGTTCCGGGTCGCCGACCTGACCGGGGCGGGCTGGGCCTGGCCGGCCACCGCCGCGTTCGTCGCGCTGACCCTGGCCGGCCGCCTGAGGGCCGCGGTGCTCGCCGCCGCCGTCTCGCTGAGCTTCGGCTTCGCCTGGGACGGCTTCGCCGACCTGGACCACGGCCCGGACTGGGCGCTCGCCCACGTCGGCGGCGAGACCCTGTGGCTGGCCGCGGTGCTCGCCGCCGCCACCGCGTACCGCAACACCCAGCGCTGGCGCGACGAGGTGGCTCACCGCCTGGCCCAGGACGAGCACGAGCGGGAGCTGGACGCCCGCCGGCGCCGCGCCGAGGAGCGGGTGGGCATCGCGCGCGACCTGCACGACGTCGTGTCGCACACGCTGGCCGTGGTGGGTGTGCACCTGAACGTGGCGCTGGACGCGTTCGACTCCGACCCGGCCGAGGCCCGCGAGTCGCTCAAGCTGGCCCAGGACGTCCGGGGCCGCGCGATGACCGACCTGAAGTCGCTGGTCGACGTGCTGCGCGAGGGACGGGCGGACGACGCGCCGGCCGACGGCCTGGAGGGTCTGGGACGCATCGTCGAGCAGGTGCGGGCCGCGGGTCTGGAGGTGTCGTTCAACGAGTTCGGCGAGCGGACCGCGGTGCCCGCGCCGGTGGCGACCGCGGTCGTCCGGGTGGTGCAGGAGTCGCTGACCAACACGGTCCGGCATGCGGGCGCGACGCGGGCGTCGGTGACGATCCGGTACGCGCCGGCCAGTGTCGTGGCCGATGTGCAGGACAACGGTCAGGCGGCCGGCCCGGTGGTGGACGGCAACGGCATCGCCGGCATGCGCGAGCGGGTCGCGGCGCTGGGCGGCGCGCTGACCGCCGGCCCGGGCAAGGGCGGTTTCCACGTACGGGCGACGATTCCGTCATGATCTCCGTGCTTCTCGCCGACGACCAGCACCTCGTCCGGGCCGGGTTCCGCAGCCTGCTGCGCAGGGACCGGGACATCGTGGTCGTCGGCGAGGCGTCGACCGGCGACGAGGCCGTGCGCGCCGCCCGTGAACTGCGGCCCGACGTGATCCTGATGGACATCCGGATGCCCGGCATGGACGGCATCGCGGCGACCAGGGAGATCACCGGCAGCCGGGTGATCATCCTGACCACGTTCGAGACCGACGAGTACGTGTTCGCCGCGCTCGCGGCCGGCGCGAGCGGTTTCCTCACGAAGGAGATCGACCCGGACGGCCTGCGCACCGCGGTCCGGGTGGTGGCGGCCGGCGACGCGCTGCTCTCCCCCAGCGTCACCCGCCGGGTGGTCGGGCAGTTCGCGCACCGCCCGGTCCCGGCCGCGGCGAGCGGCGGCGACCGGCTGGCCGTGCTGACCGAGCGGGAGCGCGAGGTGGTGCGCCTGGTGGCGACCGGGCTGTCCAACGAGGACATCGCCGCCCAGCTGGTGATCAGCCCGCTGACCGCCAAGACGCACATCACCCGCGCGATCGCCAAGCTGGGCGTCCGCGACCGGGTGCAGCTGGTGATCGTCGCCTACGAGGACGGTCTGGTCGGGCCGTCATGACCGGGGCGCGGCGGATCCTGGTCTACGGGGTGACCGGCTCCGGCAAGACGACGCTGGCCCGGCGCCTCGCGCAACGTCTGGGACTGCCCTACCACGCCGTCGACGACCTGGCCTGGGAGCCGGGCTGGGTGCCTGTTCCGGACGAGGTGCAGCGGGATCGCATCCGAGAGATCTGCGCCGGCGAAGAGTGGGTGATCGACGGCGCGTACCAGACGTTGGCGGAGATCGTGCTGGACCGGGCCGACCTGATCGTCGGTCTCGACCTGCCGCGCTGGCGATCGTTCGGCCGCTTGCTACGGCGTACGGTCGCCAACATCGTCCTCCACCGCCCGCTCTGCAACGGCAACTACGAGACGTGGCGCGGCAGTGTCTTCGGCCGCGACTCGATCGTGCGGTTCCACTTCGGGTCGTTCGGGCGCAAGCGGGCCCGGATGCGCGCGTGGCAGGCCCATCCGGAGATGCCGAGAACGGTTCTTCTGCGGACGCCGCGGGACGTCGAGCGTTTCGTGCGGTCAGGCGCCGGCGAGCCGTAGGCGCTCCTCGGCCTGTTCCTCGACGGCGGCGAGGGCGACCGCCTGGGTGCGGGCGTTGTGCAGGGCGGGCCAGAGGCTGGTGGCCCAGGCGACCTCGATCTCGTTGTCGTCGAACGCTCGGCGGCGGCTCTGATACTCCTCGAGGAACGCCGCCGAGCTGGCCAGCGGCGCGAGCGTCGGGATCTCGGTGCTGGCGAACGCGCCGCACGCCGCGCCCGCGATGGCCGCCTCGGGCAGCCAGGCCAGGCTGTCCCAGTCGAAGACGACCCGCGGCCGGTCGCCGTCCCAGCGCATGTTCTGCGACTCCCAGTCGGCGTGGCCGAGCACCCGGGGCAGGTAGACCACGGCCATCCGGTCGCGGACCCGCGCGGCCGCGCCGGCCACCACGGCGGGGTCGCCGGGCACCGGCCACTCGCCGAGGCCGTCGTGGTCCCAGCGGGTCCATTCCGGGTTCGGCAGCGGCGGCTGGATCGCGCCCGGCGACGTGCCGCCCACCTCGACGTCGGCGGCCTGGGTGACCAGCTCGGCCAGCAGCGCGGCGAACTGCCGTGCCGTGGCCGGATCGTCGGCCCGGCGCAGGGTTCCACCCGGCCGCCACTCCTCGGCGTGCGTTGCCCGACCGGCGTCGACGGAAACACCGGTCAGTGGAGCGGCGGCCGGGAAGCCCTCGGCGGCCAGGAAGCGCTGCACCTCCAGGCACGCGGCCTCACGCCCGTTCTGCGACGGTCGCGACTTCACGACGACCTCGCGGCCGTCGGCGAGCCGAAGCCCGAACACGTCCGACATGTGCGCGGACTCGTGCAGCACGTCGGCCGGAGGGGAACCCAGGTGCTTACGGCACCATGCGAACACCCATTCAGGGACCATAGGAATCGAACACAATTCAACATGGGCGGTTACGGCACAAGGACCATAACCCCAGGCCGCACCGAAAAACAAGGCTTCGCTGACATCGATGTCAACCGTGCGCGAACGTGTTCGAACCGACGGCGTACAGACCTTGCCCATCGACGAATGGAGAGGTAACGATGTGTCGCGCAGGTTACGCGCACGACCCTAGGAGCCCGCATGCGCCGACCACCTTGGATAGTCGCCCTACTGCCCCTGAGCCTGGTGGGAGCGGTGCTGATCGGCAGCCCCGCCCACGCCGCCGGAGCGTCCTTCGCGTCCTCGTTCGAGCCCGGCCAGCCGCAGCCCGAGTGGACCGACACGGTCGAGCGGGCGAGCGGCGTCGACGGCAACGTGCAGGCCGGCATGCCGGGCAGCCTGCGCGAGCACGTGACGGCGATCGCGGTGAACGCCCAGCCGAACAGCACCGAGAACGGCAACAACCTCAACGACCTGGACCCGGCCACGAAATGGCTGGTGAACACCCCGACCAGCTGGGCGCAGTACACGCTCGACGCCCCGGCCGAGGCGATCACCTACGCGCTGACCTCGGCCAACGACGCCCCGGAACGGGACCCGCGGGACTGGCGGCTCGAGGGCTCGACCGACGGCAGCACCTGGACGACCGTGGACACGCAGCAGGGGCAGACCTTCAGCGAGCGGTTCCAGACCAAGACCTACGACGTGGCGAATCCGGGCAGTTTCACCATCTACCGGCTCACCATCACCGCGCATCCGTCCGGCACCCTGACCCAGCTGGCCGACCTCGAACTGGCCGACGCGAACACCACCCCGCCGCCGACGGGGCCGATGCAGAGCCGGGTCGGCCCGGGACCGGCCGGCTCGCCGACCGCGAAGGCCGGCGCCGGGTACACCGGTCTGAAGGCCTTCCAGATCGCGGGACGTCACACGAGCGAGGGACACGGTTTCGCGTACAGCAAGGTCTTCGACGTCGATCTCAAGGTCGGGAAGGACACCGAGCTCTCGTATCTGGTCTTTCCCGAGTTCAACCGCAAGGACCTGAGCAACCCGGCCACGTACGCCGCGGTCGACCTCGCCTTCACCGACGGCACCCGTCTCTCCGATCTCCACGCCGTCGACCAGCACGGCATCGTGGTGAGCCCGTCCGCGCAGGGCGCCTCCAAGACCCTCTACACCGCACAGTGGAACCTGCGGCGCTCACGCATCGGCCCGGTCGCCAAGGGCAAGACCATCGATCGGATCCTGATCGGCTACGACAAGCCGAGCGGTCCCACCTCGTTCCGCACGTGGTTCGACGACATCGCGCTGAAGAATGTCGCCCCGGCCCGGCCGCGCGCCCACCTGTCCGACTACGCCGAGACGCGGCGCGGCACCCAGTCGTCCGGCGACTTCTCGCGAGGCAACAACTTCCCGGCGACCGCGGTGCCGCACGGCTTCAACTTCTGGACCCCGGTGACCGACTCCAGCACCACGAACTGGCTCTACCAGTGGGCCCGGCAGAACAACGCGGACAACAAACCGACGATCGAGGCCTTCTCCGGCAGTCACGAGCCCAGCCCGTGGATGGGTGACCGGCAGACGTTCCAGGTGATGCCGTCGGCCGCCACCGGCACGCCGGACGCCTCCCGGCAGGGACGCGCGCTGCCGTTCTCGCACGACAACGAGACCGCGAAGCCCTACTACTACGGCGTCACCTTCGACAACGGGATGAAGACCGAGATCGCGCCGGCCGACCACTCGGCGCTGTTCCGGTTCACCTTCACCGGGGACAGCTCGAACCTGATCCTGGACAACGTCAACAACAACGCCGGCCTCACCATCGACGCCGCCGACGGGTCGGTGTCCGGCTGGTCCGACGTCAACAGCGGCAGCCTCTCCGCGGGCTGGACCCGGATGTTCATGTACGCCGTGGTGGACCGCCCGGTGACGGCCGGCGGCCTGCTCCCGGACGGCAACCGCCCGTCCACGGGATACCTCAAGTTCGACACCTCGGCCGAGAAAACCGTGACGCTGCGCGTCGCCACCTCGCTGATCAGCGTCGCCCAGGCCAAGCACAACCTGGATCTCGAGATCCCGGCGAGCGCCACGCTCTCGTCCGTGCGCGACGCCGCGCGCAAGCTGTGGGACGCGAAGCTGCACACCGTCGAGGTGGAGGGCGCGACCGAGGACCAGCTGGTCACCCTCTACTCGAACCTGTACCGGCTGTTCCTCTACCCGAACTCGGGGCACGAGAACACCGGCACCGCGACGGACCCGGTCTGGAAGCACGTGGTGCAGTCGGCGGTGACCAGCCCGCCCAGCTCGCCGACCGAGACCGGCGCGCCGATCAAGGACGGCAAGGTCTACATCAACAACGGCTTCTGGGACACATACCGCACCACCTGGCCGGCGTACTCGCTGCTGACCCCGAAAGAGGCCGGCGAGATGGTCGACGGGTTCGTCCAGCAGTATCAAGACGGCGGCTGGATCTCCCGCTGGTCGGCGCCGGGCTACGCGAACCTCATGGTCGGCACCAGCTCGGACGTGGCCTTCGCGGACGCGTACCTCAAAGGGGTCAAGGGTTTCGACGCCGGCACGGCCTATCAGGCGGCGGTGAAGAACGCGACGGTCACACCGCCGAACGACAACGTGGGCCGCAAGGGCATGGCGACGTCGATCTTCAAGGGGTACACGCCGTCGGACGCCACCCGCGAGGCGATGTCGTGGGCGATGGACGGGTACATCAACGACTTCGGCATCGCGAACATGGCGGCGGCACTGGCCGGCCAGACCGGCGAGAAGCGCTACGCGGAGGAGGCGGAGTACTTCCGGAACCGGGCGCAGAACTACGTCAACATGTTCGACCCGTCGATCGGCTTCTTCCAGGGCAAGGACTCGAACGGCAAGTGGCGGCTGACGCCCGAGGAGTACGACCCGCGCGTCTGGGGCTACGACTACACCGAGACGGACGGCTGGAACATGGCGTTCCACGTGCCGCAGGACGGTCAGGGCCTGGCCAACCTCTACGGCGGCAAGGCCGGGCTGGCCGCGAAGCTCGACGAGTTCTTCGCCACGCCGGAGACGGCCGCCTTCCCCGGCGCCTACGGCGGCACGATCCACGAGATGCTCGAGGCCCGCGACGTGCGGATGGGTCAGTACGGGCACAGCAACCAGCCGTCGCACCACATCATCTACATGTACGACTACGCGGGTCAGCCGTGGAAGACCCAGGCGCTCGCGCGCGAGGCGCTGTCCCGGCTCTACCTGGGCAGCGAGATCGGCCAGGGGTACCCGGGCGACGAGGACAACGGCGAGATGTCGGCCTGGCAGGTCTTCTCGGCGCTGGGCTTCTACCCGCTGCAGATGGGCAGCCCGCAGTACGCGATCGGGTCGCCGCTGTTCACGAAGGCGACGATCAACCTGGACAACGGCAAGAAGATCGTCGTCAACGCGCCGGAGAACAGCGCGTCAAACGTCTACGTCCAGGGCCTGAAGATCAACGGCAAGGAGTACGCGTCGACGTCGCTCCCGCACTCGGTGCTCGCCGACGGCGCGGTGCTCGACTTCGACATGGGCGCCAAGCCGTCGTCGTGGGGCGCGTCCTCGCCGCCGCCGTCGCTGACCACCGGTGACGCGGTGGCCAACCCGCTGCGGGACCTGACCGGGGCCGGCAAGGGTACGGCGTCGGCCGCGGCGCTGGCCGACGACACGACCGCGACCCGGGCCTCGGCGGCCGGGTACACCTACACCTTCGCCGGCCCGGGTGAGCAGGCCGCCTTCTACACGCTCACCTCGTCGGACACCGAGGGCACGGACCCGGCGGCGTGGACGGTCAAGGGCTCGTACGACGGGACGAACTGGACGACCATCGACAGCCGGTCCGGCGAGAAGTTCGACTGGCGGCTGCAGACGCGGCCGTTCAAGATTGCCAGCCCCGGCCGGTACCGGTACTACTCGATCGACTTCGGCGGCGCCGTCTCGCTCGCCGAGGTGGAGCTCCTCGGCCATCCCGCGCCGGCCTGCACCACGACGATCGGCGACCGCATCGCCGGCGCGCTGGTGGTCAAGTCGGGCACGACCTGCCTGACCGCGGGCGCGACCGTGAGCGGCCAGGTGACGGTCAAGAACGGGGCGTCGCTGTACGTGAACGGCGCGACGCTGCGGGCCGCGCTGACCGTCACGAAGGCCGGCACGGTGTCCCTGCTGCACGCCACGGTGAACGGTCCGGTGACCGCGACCCGCTCGGGCCCGGTGGCGGTCGAGGCGTCGACCATCAAGGGCGCGGTCACGTTGACCGGCGGCAAGGCGGGCACGCTCGTGGCCGCCAACGTCATCAACGGGAAGCTCGCCTGTTCCGGCAACCAGCCGGCGCCGGTGAACAACGGCCTGGCCAACACGGGCAGCGGCCCGCGCCAGGGCCAGTGCGCCAAGCTGTAGGCACCGACGGCGAGGCGCGGCCGGGGCGGCGGCCC
>NZ_CAKUCL010000158.1 GCF_934643405.1 uncultured Actinoplanes sp. | reverse complement strand
TCGGGCAAGTCGACGCTGCTGCGCTGCGTGAACCTGCTGACCGAGATCGACGACGGCGTGATCACGCTGGACGGCGAGGACATCACCGACCCCCGGGCCGACCCGGACCGCGTACGGCAGAAGATCGGCCTGGTCTTCCAGTCGTACAACCTGTTCCCGCACATGACCGTGCTCGGCAACATCACCCTGGCGCCGACCCGGGTGCACAAGCGCGACGCCGCGCGGGCGCGCGAGCAGGCGATGGAGTGGCTGTCGCGGGTCGGGCTCGCGGACAAGGCCGACGCGTACCCGGACCGGCTCTCCGGCGGCCAGCAGCAGCGCGTCGCGATCGTGCGGGCGCTGGTCAACAGCCCGCGCCTGCTGTTGCTCGACGAGGTCACCTCGGCGCTCGACCCGGAGCTCGTCGGCGAGGTGCTCACCATGATCCGCGGTCTCAAGGGCGACGGGATGACCATGATCCTGGCCACCCACGAGATGGGCTTCGCCCGCAACGTGGCCGACCGGGTCGCCTTCCTGGACCGCGGCCGGGTCCTCGAACAGGGGCCGCCCGAGCAGGTGCTGGGCGACCCCGTCGAACCTCGGACGCGGCAGTTCCTGGCCCGCATCATCGAGGCGGGCCGCCTGTAGGAGCTACGGCTTGGCGATCTCGCGGATCGCCAGGGCGGCGTCGAGCACCGCGACCGTGGCCTGCCAGCCCTTGTCCTCGATCGAGTCCTCCAGGCCGGCCCGGTCGCGGGCCTGCCCCAGGCTCTGCACGGTCAGCACGCCGTGCCCGACCGGGGTCTGTTCGTCCAGGGCCACCCGGGTCAGGCCGGAGGTGACCGCGTCGTTGACGTACTTGAAATGGTCGGTCTCGCCCTTGATCACGACGCCCAGCGCCACCACCGCGTCGCAGCGGCGGGCCAGCGCCTGCGCCACGATCGGCAGTTCCACCGAGCCGGCCACCCGCGCGACCACGACGTCCTGGACGCCGCACGCCTCGGCCGCCGCCTTGGCCCGCTCGATCATGTGATCGACGAGCTCGTGGTGCCACCGCGAACCGACGATGCCGAGCCGCAGCCCGGACGCGTCGACGGTCTCCAGATGCGGATCACCGAAGCCGGCCATGTGTCCCCCTTTTTCCTCATCCTCGCCCGTCAGCGGCGAGGAAATCAGCCCAACGCCTCGAACAGGTGCCCCATCCGGTCCCGCTTGGTGCGCAGGTACCGGACGTTCTCCGGGTGCAGCCGCACGGGCAGCGCCTCCCGGCCGAGCACGGTCAGGCCGTATCCCTCGAGCCCGGCCCTCTTCGCCGGGTTGTTGGTCAGCAGGCGCATCGAACGCACGCCCAGGTCGTACAGGATCTGCGCGCCGGTGCCGTAGTCCCGCGCGTCGGCCGGCAGCCCCAGCTCCAGGTTCGCGTCGACGGTGTCGAAGCCGCGGTCCTGCAGCTGGTACGCCTGGAGCTTGTGCAGCAGGCCGATGCCGCGGCCCTCGTGTCCCCGCATGTAGAGCACGACACCCCGGCCGGCCTCGGCGACCCGTTGCAGGGCCGCGTCCAGCTGCGGGCCGCAGTCGCAGCGCCGGGAGCCGAAGACGTCCCCGGTCAGGCACTCCGAGTGCACCCGGACCAGCACGTCCTCGCCGTCGCCGATCTCGCCGAAGACCAGCGCCACGTGCTCGCCGTCGTCGACCTTCGCGCGGTATCCGACCGCGGCGAAGTCGCCGTGCTCGGTGGGCAGGTGCGTCTCGACCACCCGCTCGACCTGCGTCTCGTGGTGCCGGCGGTAGGCCACCAGATCGGCGATGGTGATCAGGGCCAGGTCGTGCTCGGCCGCGAACCGCTCCAGGTCGGGCCGGCGCTGCATGGTCCCGTCGTCGTTGACCATCTCGCAGAGCACGCCGGCCGGCCGCAGCCCGGCCAGGGTGGACAGGTCGATCGCGGCCTCGGTGTGGCCCGGGCGGCGCAGCACGCCACCGGCCTTGGCGCGCAACGGCACCACGTGGCCGGGGCGGGACAGGTCGGTGGGCTTGGTGTCCGCGCCGGCCAGCAGGCGGATGGTGCGGGCCCGGTCGGCGGCCGAGATGCCGGTGCTCACGCCCTCCCGGGCGTCGACGGTCACGGCGTACGCCGTACCCCGCCGGTCCTGGTTGGTGTGGAACATGGGCGGCAGCTCGAGGCGGTCCGCCTCGTCCTCGGTGATCGGCACGCAGATGTAGCCCGACGTGTAGCGCACCATGAAGGCGACCAGCTCCGGGGTGGCCTTCTCGGCCGCGAAGATCAGATCGCCCTCGTTCTCCCGGTCCTCGTCGTCGACGACGATCACCGCCTTGCCGGCGGCGATGTCCGCGACGGCCCTTTCCACGTCCTCAAACATCAGTGGCTCCCAGCATCTTCTCGACGTACTTGGCGATGACGTCGACCTCGAGGTTCACCGGGTCGCCGACGTTCTTCGAGCCCAGCACCGTGTTCTTCGACGTGGTCGGGATCAGCCCGACGCTGAACGACTCGTCGTCGACCGCCATGACGGTCAGCGACGTGCCGTCGACCGTGATCGAGCCCTTCTCGACCACGTACCTGGCGAGCGCCGGCGGCAGCGAGAACCGCACGACCTCCCACTGCGCGCCCGGCTCCCGGCCGATGATCTCGGCGACGCCGTCCACGTGGCCCTGCACCAGATGACCGCCGAGGCGGCTGCCGAGGGCGGCGGCGCGCTCCAGGTTCACCGGGCTGCCCTCGGTGAGCGCGCCCAGCGACGAGCGCCGCAGCGTCTCGCCCATCACGTCCGCGGTGAAGACGCCGTCGACGTTGTCGATCACGGTGAGACAGACCCCGTTGACCGAGATCGAGTCGCCGTGCCGGGCGTCCGAGGTGACCAGCGGGCCGCGCACGGCGAGCACCGCCGAATCGTCGCCCGCCTCGCTGAGGCGGACGACCTCCCCCAGCTCTTCGATGATGCCGGTGAACATCGTGGGCTCCTTTTGTTCCGTTATTCCGAGTCGGCGGGCTTCTGCCGCAGCGAAGCGGTGAACCGCAGATCGGGGCCGATCTGCGAGATGTCGGTGAGGTCGAGTTCGAGGGCGTCGCCGATGGTGGCGACGCCGGCGTCGACCAGCGCGGGCTGACCGGCGCCCAGCAGTTTCGGCGCGACGTACCCGATGACCTGGTCGACCAGGCCGGCCTTGAGGAACGCGCCGGCCAGCGTCGGACCGCCCTCCAGCAGGACGGACCGGATGCCGCGGCCGAAGAGCGCGGCGAGCAGGGCGGTGAGGTCGACGTTGCCGTCCGGTCCGGCGCCCACCTCGCGCGAGGTGACGATCCAGGTGGGTGCGGCGGCGTCGCGCACTCGCGCTTGCGCGGGCGTACGGCCGTGGGAGTCGACCACCACGCGAAGGGGCTGCTTGATGGCCAGGGTGCCGTCGCGCAGGTCGCGGACGGTCAGCTGCGGGTCGTCGGCGATCACGGTGCCCACGCCGACCACGATCGCGTCGGTCCTGCTGCGCAGCGTGTGCACGTCGGTGCGGGCCGGCGCCGAGGTGATCCACTGACTGGTGCCGTCCGCGGCGGCCGAGCGGCCGTCCAGCGTGGCGGCGAACTTCCAGGTCACGTACGGCCGGCCGCGACGGACCGCGGTCAGCCAGGCGACGTTGCCCTCCTGCGCTTCCTGACGCCGTACGCCGGTCTCCACCTGGACGCCGGCGGCGCGCAACGTGACCGCCCCGCCGGAGGCGACCGGTGTCGGGTCGTCGACCGCGATGACCACGCGCCGCACCCCCGCATGGATGAGCGCCTCGCTGCACGGGCCGGTGCGCCCGGTGTGGTTGCAGGGCTCCAGCGTGACCACCGCGGTGCCGCCCCGGGCCCGCTCGCCGGCCTGGGCGAGCGCGACGATCTCGGCGTGCGGACCGCCCGCGTATGCATGAAATCCCTCGCCGGCCACGTCGCCATCCGGGTCGAGCAGCACACAGCCGACCACCGGATTGGGACTGGTCGTGCCGAGGCCCCGGGCGGCCAGCGCGATCGCGCGGCGCATCGCCTCGTCCTCGGTCACCATCTCCGCTTCCCTTCGCACGCGTATCGATCACGCGCGGTGAGAAGAGGGAGGAAACGCCGGGAACCGGACATCGGGGAACGCTTCGCGCACCCCGGCCGCCGGGACGCCTCAGGCGGCCCTGGGTCCGATCCCGCGCGCTGTCTCCCATCCGGACTGTCTGACCGGGCGTCGCCGCCTGATCAACCGTCGGCCCTGGAGTCTCACCAGGTCCACCGGGCGTCGTTGGTGATCGACGTCCGGGTCGCGGGCTTACCGATGCTTGCGCACCGGATCACCGCCGGTTCGGAATTTCACCGAGTCCCGCCAGCGCGTGGTGGGTCACCTCAGAGTGTGGCACGTCGGCCGGAGTTTGCCACCTGCCCGCGAGCCATCTCACAGTTTGGCGGCGTTTGCCCAGGTCAGAGCCCATTGCTCGGTTCAAGGCACAAGTCACCCGGCCGGTTGCTACCGCTCGTCCTCCGGGTCGGCCGCGCTGCGTCGGCGGTCGATCGCCACGTACGAGCCCGGCTGGGACTTCGCGACCTTCTTCATCTCCGAGGCGACGGCGATCACCACCCGCGGGTCGGTGAAGCGCCGGCCGTCGGCGGTCGCCTGTGCGACGCCGATCGACAGCGTCACCAGCGCCGCCCGGTTCTTGTTGCCCCGCCGGTCGGGGACCTCGATGTAGCCGCGAGCGGCGTCACCCGGGTCGTAGAGCTGGTCGGCCGCCTGCTCGAAGTCGGTGACCGTGCGCTTGGTCAGCGGCAGCACCTGGTCGGGGTGGCAGATGAAGACGAAGTCGTCGCCGCCGATGTGCCCCAGGAAGATCGACGGCCGCCCGACCGTGGTGACCGCCTTGTGCAGGCTGCGGGCGAGCGCGCTGATGAACTCGTCGCCGCGGTCGAACCCGTACACGTCGTTGACGCTCTTGAACCGGTCGATGTCGATGTAGCCCACCGAGTAGTCGCCGCCGGCCTTCATCCGGTCGGCGATCTCACGGCGCACCCGCGCGTTGCCGGGCAGGCCGGTCAGCGGCGACACCTCGCGGAACTCCTTGTTGCGCCGCAGGGTCGAGGAGACCCGGGCGATCAGCTCGGCGGTGTCGAACGGCTTGACCAGGTAGTCGTCCACGCCGGCGGTCAGGCCCACGACCTTGTCGACGGTCATGCTCTTGGCGGTCAGCATGATCACCGGGAGGGCCGAGGTGAGCGGCTCGGCGCGCAGCCGGCGGGTCAGTTCCACGCCGTCCATCCGGGGCATCATCCAGTCGACGACGGCCAGGTCGGGGCGCTGGTCCTCCATCACCTCGAGGGCCTGTTCGCCGTCGCGGGCCCGGATCACCTCGTAGCCGTGCATCTTGAGGTTGAACTCGACGAAGCTCGCGATGTCCGGGTCGTCGTCGACCACCAGGATCAGATCGGGTCGCTCCTCGGGCTCGGCTCCGTGCTCGTCGGATCGATGCCGGATCACGCCGGTGCTCATGCCGCTCCTCCCCGCGTCACGCCTCGCATCATGCGCTGCCGAAGGCCCCCGCGGCCAGCCCCCTCAGCTTGCGAACCGCCTCCGCCGGGTCCTCGGCGCCATAGACCGCGGTGCCCGCGACGAACGCGTCGGCACCGGCCGCGGCGGCCTGCTCGATGGTGTCGGCCGCGATGCCGCCGTCGACCTCGAGCCGCACCTCCAGGTCCTTCGCCTTGATCCGGCGGCGCACGTCGCGCACCTTGTCCAGCATCTCGGGCAGGAACTTCTGACCGCCGAAGCCGGCCTTGATGGTCATGATGAGAACCGTGTCCACATAGGGCAACAGCTCCAGGTACGGCTCGACCGGCGTGTCGCGGTCGATGGCCAGACCGGCCTTCGAGCCGGCGGCGCGCAACGTCTTCGCCAGGTGCACCGGGTCGTCGGTGGCCTCGGCGTGGAACGTCACGTTGTACGCCCCGGCCTCGGCGAAGCCCGGCGCCCACCGCTCCGGGTCCGTGATCATCAGGTGCACGTCGAACGGGATGCTGGTCGCCTGGCGCAGGCTCTGCACGACCGGCAGGCCGATCGTCAGATTCGGCACGAAGTGGTTGTCCATGACATCCACGTGCACCCAGTCGGCCGCGCCCTCGATCCGGCGCACCTCGTCGGCGAGGTGCGAGAAGTCGGCGGCCAGGATGCTCGGGGCGATGATCGGTGCGGGTTCCACGCGCAAAAGTCTAGGCCTCGCGGCCGCGGCCTCCGCGCACCTGGGGACAACCGCCCCGGTAGCGGGGCCGGACACGGCCGGATTCCGGTCCTCCCGGCGGTCCGATACAGTGGCGCCTCCCGACCGGCGGCTCAGGAGGCATCGATGCGACGGTGGCCGGCGGCCCTGGCCTGCGCGTTCACCCTGGCCCTGGCCGGGTGCGGGAGCCTGCCCGGCGGCGTGGACGGCGACATCACCGGCGGGTGGGCGCCGATGCCCGCGGCGAAGCAGTTCCGGCCGGTCGAGGGCTCGTGCCACGCCGCGATCACCGACACGGGCGCGCAGCAGAACTACGAGGAGACCGCCTGCTCCGGCCCGCACAAGGCGGAGACGATCGCGGTGTTCGATCTGGCGAACACCAGGGCCGGCGAGCCGGAGGACGCGCTGGACGAGGCGTACGCGCAGTGCTCCCGGCGCGCCGACGCCTGGCTGGGCGCCGACTGGCGCACCGGCTGGGTGGTCATCCAGCCGGTCGTGCCGGCCGGGAACGCCTGGTCCGGCGGCGCCCGCTGGGTGCGCTGCGACGTCGCCGAGACCTCACCGGTGGACGGCACCCTGGTCAGCCGGTCGGGCAGCATGAAGGGCGGCCTGAAGCCCGGCGGCAGGCTCGTGATGACCTGCGCGAACGCGACGCTCAAGAACGACCGGGTCACCGAGCTGCACCCGGTGGCGTGCGCCGGCAGGCACACCGCCGAGTTCGCCGGGCTGTTCGTGTCGAAGCGCGACTCCTCGGCCGACGTCACCGACAAGGAGCTGGAGAAGGGCTGCGACGCCGCGATCGCCGAGTTCGCCGGCGTGCCGGACGACGGCAACCTGCGGTACCGGACGGGCTGGCTCGGCTTCCCGCCGGACGACACCGCGTGGGATCTCGGCGATCACGCGATCCGCTGCTTCCTGTGGCTCAACGGCGAGAAGCTCACGGGTTCCTACCGCAACGGCGGTTCCCGCAAGCTGCCCATCCGCTACGCCTAGCTGGTCCTGCGGAGTACCGCGAGGAACATCGCGTCGGTGCCGTGCCGGTGCGGCCACAGCTGCACGGTCGGGCCGGGGCCCAGGCCGGGCATCCCCGGCGGCAGCAGCGGGCGGGCGTCGACGAAGTCGACCTCGACACCGCCCCGGCGGGCGCCCTCGGTCACCGTCACCTGGGTCTCCACCATGTGCGGGGAGCAGGTCACGTACGCGACCAGGCCGCCCGGCCGGACCGCCCGCAACGCCGCCACGAGCAGTTCCCGCTGGAGCTTGGTGAGCGAGGGAAGGTCATCCGGCGTCCGGCGCCAGCGTGACTCCGGGCGGCGGCGCAGCGACCCGAGGCCGGTGCAGGGCGCGTCCACCAGAACCCGGTCGAACGACTCCTCCGGCAGATCGGGGTCGCGGCCCACCGAACGCCCGTCCATCGGCAGCACCGTCACCGGCATCCCCTCGGTGGCGAGCTCCACCAGCCGGGCGCGGTGCTCGGCCACCTCGACCGCGGTCACCTCGGCGCCACGTCCGGCGGCGATCGCGCCGATCAGGCCGGTCTTGCCGCCCGGGCCGGCGCACAGGTCGAGCCAGCGGGTGTCCCGGCCCTCGATCGGGGCGGCCAGCAGCGCGGCCGCGACCAGCTGCGAGCCCTCGTCCTGCACGTGGGCGCGGCCCTGACGGATCGCGGCCAGCTCACGCGGCGAACCGCCGTTGAGGTACACGGCGTACGGGGAGAACGCACCCGGCACCCCGCCCACCTCGTCGGCCAGTTCCACCGCTTCGGCCCGGCCGGGCCGGGCGCACAGGTGCACCACGGGCGGCTGGTTGTCCTCGATGAGCAGGCGCTCGGTCTCGGCCAGATCGCCGCCGAGCGACTCGGCGAACGCCCGGATGATCCACTGCGGGTGGTTGTGGTGGACCGAGAGATACCCGATCGGGTCGTCGTCGAAGGGCGGCGCGAGCTTCTCCAGCCACTTCTCCAGCGGCGTCTCGGCGATCGTGCGCATCACCGCGTTGGCGAAGCCCGAGGCGCCCGGCGCGACCGAGCGCACCAGGTCGACCGTCTGGTTCACCGCGGCGTGCGCCGGTACCCGGGTGTGCAGCAGCTGGTACGCGCCCAGGCGCAACGCGTCGCGGGCCGGCGGGTCGATCCGGGCCACCTCCCGCCCGGCGGCCGACGCGATGATCAGGTCGAGGGTGCCGAGCGCGCGCAGCGTGCCATAGGTGAGCTCGGTCGCGAACGCCGCGTCCCGGCCGCTCAGGCCCATGGCGCGCAGGATCTCCGGAAGGACCAGGTTCGCGTACGCGTCGTCGCGGTGCACCGCCGCAATGGCCTCGTAGGCCGCCTGACGCGCCGGGTCGGACGGCGGACGGCCGGCTCGGGGCGCTCGTCCGCTGCGGCTGTCCCGCTCGTACCCCGGGCCGCCGGCGCGCCGGGGCCGCCCGGAACCGTGCGGCCGATCGGCCTTGTGCTCTGTCATATCAGCTTCTCCCCCGGCTGGATCCGCAGGCCACGGGCCCAATCGGTGGCAGCCATCGCCTTTTTCCCGGCCGCTCGGACCTCGCCGAGCGCGACCGGTGTGGTGGCCGTTCCGGCCAGTACTTGGGTGCGCTCGACCAGCAGCGCGCCCGGTTCGAGCTGTGGACCGTTCGCCACCGGGCGCACCGGACCGAGCTTGAGCCGGTCGTCGCGCAGTGTCGTCCACGCGCCGGGCGCGGGCGTGCAGGCCCGGATCCGGCGGTCCACGGCGAAGGCGGGATCGCCCCAGCGGACCCGCGCGTCGTCCACGGTCAGCTTCGGCGCGATGGTGACGCCGTCGGCCGGCTGCGGATGCGCCCGCGCGGTGCCGTCGGCGATCGCGTCGAGCACCGCCACGAGCAGGCCGGCGCCCTCGGTCGCGAGCCGTTCCAGCAGGTCACCAGAGGTGTCGGAGGGCCGGATGTCCTCGGTCAGGGTGCCGTACACCGGGCCGGTGTCGAGCCCCGCCTCCAGCTCGAAGACGCTCGCCCCGGTCACCTCGTCGCCGTGCAGCACCGCATGCTGCACCGGCGCGGCGCCCCGCCAGGCGGGCAGCAGCGAGAAGTGCAGGTTCACCCAGCCGTGCTTCGGGATCTCCAGAGCGGACGGCGGAACCAGGGCCCCGTACGCGACCACGGGCACACAGTCGGGCGCGAGCTCGCGCAGCCGCTCCTGGAACTCCGGGTCCCGTGGCTTCTGCGGCGTGAGCACCTCGACGCCGTGCTCGTCGGCCCAGGCCCCGGCCGGCGAGCGCACCAGCTGACGGCCCCGCCCGGCCGGTGCGTCCGGCCGGGTGACGACGGCGAGCAGCTCGTGGCGGGACGCGGCGATGGCGTCCAGGCTCGGCAGGGCGACCGCCGGCGTGCCGGCGAAGACCAGACGCAACCCGGTCACCGCCCCAGCCCGAAGATGCCCCGGCCGTGCGGGCTCTCCTTGACCGTCGGCGGCTTCGCCGCGTCGTACCAGTCGGCGGCCCGGATCTGCTTCATGGCGTCCTTGCGGGCGGCGGCGTCCAGCCGGTCCAGGAACAGCACCCCGTCCAGATGGTCGGTCTCGTGCTGCACGCAGCGCGCCATCAACCCGGTGCCGACGATCTGGATCGGGTCGCCGTGCTCGTTGAAGCCGGAGGCCACCACGTGCTGCCGGCGCTTGGTGTCGATGTAGATGCCCGGGATCGACAGGCAGCCCTCCGGGCCGTCCTGCTCCTCGTCGTCGGGGAACGAGAGCACCGGGTTGACGATGTGGCCCACGACGTCGTCGACGTCGAAGGCGAAGACCCGCAGACCGACGCCGAGCTGCGGCGCGGCCAGACCGGCGCCGCCCTCGTCCTGCATGGTCTCGACCAGGTCGCGGACGAGCTTGCGCAGTTCCTTGTCGAAATCGACGACCGGGTCGGCCGGCGTCCGCAGCACCGGATCACCGAAGAGACGGATGGGCTGGACGGTCACTCGGGCAGACTCCTGACGTGGTCGAGGTTGACCTGACCAGTCTACGGAGGCGCGCGCGCAACGTCCGCGCCCGTCCTGCCGCCCCGGTTCCGCCGGGCCCGCCGGGCCCGGTTCTGTCGGACCCTCCGGGCAGAATGGCCGGTGATGACGACGAAGACCACACGCCCACCGCGGGAGCCGGCCGAGCGGCTGCCCGTGGCTCGCGTGTGCGTCGACGTGCCGCTGCCCCACCTGGACCGCCCGTTCGACTACCTGGTGGCCGCCTCCGACGACGAAACGGCCCGGCCGGGTGTGCGGGTCAAGGTGCGGTTCGCCGGGCAGCTGGTGAGCGGTTTTCTGCTGGAGCGCGCCGAGTCGTCGCCGCACGGCGGAAAGCTCGCCTTCCTGGAAAAGGTGGTCTCCGCCGAGCAGGTCCTCGACCCGGAGATCGCCCGGCTCGCCCGCGCGGTCGCCGACCGTTATGCCGGAAACCTGTGCGACGTGTTGCGTCTGGCGGTGCCGCCGCGGCACGCGCGGGTCGAGGCGGCGCCGCAGCGCGAGCTGGAGGACACGTCGTTCGGCGGCGGCTTCGACAGCGCCGGCTGGGAGCGGTATGCCGCCGGTGGCGCCTTCCTGCGGGCCCTCACCGAGGGGCGGCCGGCGCGGGCGGTCTGGGCGGCTCTGCCCGGCGAGGACTGGGCGACGCGCATCGCGGAGGCGGCGGCCGCGACCGTACGGGGTGGGCGTGGCGTGGTCATCGTGGTGGCCGACGCGCGGGATCTCGACCGGGTCGATCGCGCGCTGGGCGCGGTCCTCGGCTCGGGACAGCATGTCGCGCTGAACGCGGCGCTCGGGCCGGCGGAGCGGTATCGCCGGTTCCTGGCCGCGAGCCGCCATCAGGTGCCCGTCGTGGTGGGCACGCGGGCGGCGATGTGGGCGCCGATGGCGAAACTCGGCCTGGTCGTCATCTGGGACGACGGCGACGACCTGCACGGCGAGCCGCGGTCGCCCTATCCGCACGCCCGCGAGGTGCTCCTCACCAGGGCCCAGCTGGCGGAGTCGGCTGCTCTGGTGGCGGGGTACGCGCGTACCGGGGAGGCTCAGCTCCTGCTCGAGACCGGCTGGGCGAAGGAGATCGTCGCGGCCCGTGACGTCCTCCGCGCCCGGATGCCCGCGATCGCGCCGACCGGCGACGACCCGCAGCTGGCCCGCGATCCCGGTGCCGCGACCGCCCGGCTGCCCAGCCTGGCGTGGCAGACCGCGCGGCAGGCCCTGCAGGCGGACACGCCGGTGCTGGTCCAGGTGCCGCGCCGGGGTTACCTGCCGTCGGTCGCGTGCGCCGAGTGCCGCACCCCGGCGCGATGCCCGCACTGTTCCGGCCCGCTCGGCCTGGCCGGCGCCCGGGACGTGCCGACCTGCCATTGGTGCGGCCGCGCGGCGGCCGACTACGCGTGCCCCACCTGCGGGAACCGCCGCTTGCGCGCCTCGGTGACCGGCGCCCGGCGTACGGCGGAGGAGCTCGGCCGGGCTTTCCCCGGGGCGACCGTACGGACGTCGGGCCGCGACGAGATCCTGGACACCGTCCCCACCGAGGCCGCCGTGGTGGTGGCGACCCCGGGCGCCGAGCCGGTGGCCACGGCGGGCTACGGCGCGGTGCTGCTGCTGGACACGTGGGCGCTGCTCACCCGTGCCGACCTGCGCGCCGCCGAGGAGACGATGCGCCGCTGGCTGAACGCCGCCGCCCTGGCCCGGCCCGCCTCCGAGGGCGGCCGGGTGGTGGTCGTGGCCGACGGCGCCCTGGCCCCCGTCCAGGCCCTGCTCCGCTGGGACCCGGCCTGGTTCGCCGCGCGCGAGCTGGCCGAGCGCCGCGAGCTGGGTTTCCCGCCGGCCACCCGGTTCGCCAGCGTGACCGGCACGACGGAGGCGGTGACCGACCTGCTCGACGCGGCCCGGCTCCCCCCGTCCGCCGAGCTGCTGGGCCCGGTCCCGGCCCCGGAGGACCAGGAGCGCATGCTGATCCGCACCCCACGTTCCCAGGCGGCCGCCTTGGCGCGCGCTCTGCACGAGGCCGCAGCCGTCCGAAGCGCCCGAAAGTCCCCCACAGCGGCGAGGGTCCAGATCGACCCGTCCGCCCTGTTCTGACCGGAAGGCCGCCCCCTCTCCGCGCCCGCCTGCCGCACCCCTCGCGCCCTCAGCCCCGTTCGCCTGCCGAATCCCTCCCCCGGCACCCGCCTGCCGCACCGCTCGCGCGCGCCCTCAGCCCCGCCCGCGTCCCTCTCCCTCTCCCGCCGAGGCTCGGCGCTGGAAGGCCTCCGGTGGCTTCGGCGCCCGGGTCCGCTCAGCCCTGACGACCGGTCGCGCCGATCATCCCCGCGACCATGCCGGCGCCCTGGCCTCCGCCGCCGCGTCCTTTCTCGAAACGCGCAGCAAAACGCCCCCGGAAGAAACTCCCGGGGGCGCGAAGCGGCGAACGTCAGGCTGCGGCGTTCTTCAGGTCGGCGGCGCGGTCCGTGCTCTCCCACAGCAGCTCCGGGATCTCGCGGCCGAAGTGACCGTACGCGGCGGTCTGCTGGTAGATCGGGCGCAGCAGGTCCAGGTCGCGGATGATGGCGGCCGGGCGGAGGTCGAACACCTCGTTGATGGCCTTCTCGATCCGCTCGACCGGCACGTTCTCGGTGCCGAACGTCTCGACGAACAGCGACACCGGGTGCGCCTTGCCGATCGCGTAGGCGACCTGGGTCTCGCAGCGCTCGGCCAGGCCGGCGGCCACCACGTTCTTGGCGACCCAGCGCATCGCGTACGCGGCCGAACGGTCCACCTTCGACGGGTCCTTGCCGGAGAACGCGCCGCCGCCGTGACGGGCGTAGCCGCCGTACGTGTCGACGATGATCTTCCGGCCGGTGAGGCCGGCGTCGCCCATCGGGCCGCCGATCTCGAAGCGGCCGGTCGGGTTGACCAGCAGGCGGTAGTTCTCGGTGTCGAGACCGAGGCCCTCCAGCTCGGGGGCGATCACGTGCTCGCGGATGTCCGGGGTGAGCAGCGACTCGAGCGAGATGTCGGCGGCGTGCTGCGACGACACCACGACGGTGTCGAGGCGCACCGGGCGCAGGCCGTCGTACTCGATGGTGACCTGGGTCTTGCCGTCGGGACGCAGGTACGGGATGGTGCCGTCCTTGCGGGCCGCCGCGAGACGGCGGGCCAGCCGGTGCGCCAGCGCGATCGGCAGCGGCATCAGCTCGGGGGTCTCCGAGCAGGCGAAACCGAACATCATGCCCTGGTCGCCGGCGCCCTGGGAGTCCAGCACGTGCTCCGAGTCGCCCTCACGCAGCTCGATGGCGCTGTCCACGCCCTGCGCGATGTCCGGCGACTGCGAGCCGATGGAGACGCTCACGCCGCAAGACGCCCCGTCGAACCCCTTCTTCGACGAGTCGTAGCCGATGTTCAGGATCGTCTCGCGGACGATGCTCGGGATGTCGGCGTACGCCTGGGTGGTGACCTCGCCCGCGACATGCACCTGCCCGGTCGTGATCAGGGTTTCCACCGCGACGCGGCTTCGGGGGTCCTGCGTCAGCAGGGCGTCGAGAATGCCGTCGCTGATCTGGTCAGCGATCTTGTCCGGGTGGCCTTCCGTGACCGACTCGGAGGTGAACAGGCGGCGTGCCACGGTGCTCCTCAGGTTTGTCGAGTACAACGTAACGCGAGAGTGTAGTCACCGATCCTGACGTCAGTCGCGGGGGTGCTACGCGTTCTCACCGTCGCCTACCTGGCGTTCCAGGAGCGTGGCGACGCGGTCCAAAATCATATCGGCCACATCGCCTTTGGGGAGTTCGGCGAAGCTCGCCGTGCTCCCGTCGGCGCCCAGCAGCGTGACCTCATTGTGGTCGGCTCCGAATACCCGATCGACACCGACCTCATTCACGACGATCAGGTCGGCCCGCTTCCTGATCAATTTGGTGCGCGCGTTCTCCAGCGCGTCGTGCGTCTCGGCGGCGAAGGCGACGAGGACCTGACCAGGGCGTTTGGCGGCGCCCAGTTCGGCCGCGATGTCCGGGTTTGTGGTGAGAACGATCGGCGCCGGTGTGCCGTCCTCGGACTTCTTGATCTTCTGCGCCGCGACGGCGACCGGGCGGAAGTCGGCGGGCGCGGCGGCCATGACCACGGCGTCGGCATCGACGGCGGCCTTGATCACCGCCGTACGCAATTCCTCCGTCGTCCCCACCCGGGTGATCTCGACGCCCGCCGGATCGTCGAGGGTGACGTTCGCGGCCACCAGCGTCACCCGCGCGCCGCGCGCCGCGGCGGCCCTGGCGATCGCGTAACCCTGCTTGCCGGACGACCGATTTCCTAGGAATCGCACCGGATCGAGTGGTTCGCGCGTTCCCCCGGCGGTCACCACGACGTGCCGGCCGGAAAGATCAGAATTCATCCCCCGTTTCAGTACGCGACCAGCCAGCTCGAAGATCGCCGAAGGTTCCGGGAGCCGGCCCTTGCCGGTGTCCGCCCCGGTCAGGCGGCCGACCGCGGGCTCGATCACGATCGCGCCCCGGGCGCGCAGCGTGGCCACGTTCGCCCGGGTCGCCGGGTTCTCCCACATCTCGGTGTGCATGGCCGGCGCGAAGACGATCGGGCAGGTCGCCGTGAGCAGCGTGTTGGTCAGCAGGTCGTCGGCGATGCCGTGCGCCGCCTTGGCCAGCATGTCGGCGGTCGCCGGGGCCACCACGACCAGCTCGGCCGCGCGCCCGATCCGCACGTGCGGCACCTCGTGCGCGTCGTCCCACACCTCGGTGGCGACCGGCCGGCCGGACAACGCCGCCCAGGTGGGCGCGCCGACGAACTTGAGCGCCGAGGCGGTCGGCACCACCCGCACGCCATGCCCCGATTCGGTGAACAGCCGCAGCAGCTCGCACGCCTTGTAGGCGGCGATACCGCCGCAAACCCCCAACACAACCTCAGCCATGAACGCAATGATCCCGCGTCCGCAGGACGGACGCGGGATCACCCACGAGATGTGTGACGGCCGGTGCCGGGACCGGCGGGCCTGCCCGATCAGGGGTTGTCGGTCGCCTCGGCGGTGAGGAGGCCGGCGTTGATCTCACGCATGGCGATCGAGAGCGGCTTCTCCTGCGGAGTGGTCTCGACCAGGGGGCCGACGTACTCGAGGAGGCCCTCACCGAGCTGGCTGTAGTAGGCGTTGACCTGGCGGGCGCGCTTGGCCGCGAAGATCACCAGCGAGTACTTCGACGAGGTCTTGTCGAGGAGCTCGTCGATCGGCGGGTTGGTGATTCCTTCGGGGTTCGCGATGGTTCCCACTGTTCGACAGTCCTTAATGTTCTGGAGTTTGCCTAATGTTCTGGAGTTTGCCCAATTTCTGAAGCTTGCCCAATGTCTGAAGTGCCTAATGTTCGGGCGAGTGCACTGGCGTCAGAAACGACGAACCGAGCAATCCTACCAGCTCATCCGCGGCACGCTCGACGAAGTCGTTGACGACGGTCCGGTCGAACTCCTTCTCGGCGGCCAGTTCCTCGTCGGCGTGGGCGAGGCGGCGGCGGATCGTCTCCTCGTCGTCGGTGCCCCGGCCGATCAGTCGGCGCTTGAGCTCCTCGACGCTCGGCGGTGCGAGGAAGACCAGCTGGGCGTCGGGCATCGTGGCCCGGACCTGCCGTGCGCCCTGCAGATCGATCTTCAGTAGAACCGGCCGGCCCTGGCTCAGCCAGCCCTCGACCTGGGCTCGCGGCGTGCCGTAGAGGTTGCCGGCGAACTCGGCCCACTCCAGCAACTGACCGCCATCGATCAGTCGTTGGAACTCCTGACGGGTGACGAAGTGGTAATGCTCGCCGTCCGTCTCGTAGTCCCGCTTCTTCCGCGTCGTCACGGACACGGACAGCTTGATCCAGGGCGAGCGCGCCCGGATCAGCTCGATCACGCTGTCCTTCCCGACCCCCGAGGGGCCGGACAGGACCGTGAGGCGGGCTGCCGGGCGCGCGTCGTCATCCATGCTCACAGGCTCATTCAACACGAGCCCATGAGTCAGTTCGCAGCGAACTCCCCCAGGAGGGCCTTCCGCTGCTGGTCGCCGAGACCGCGCAGCCGGCGGCTGTCAGCGATCTTCAGCTTCTCCATGATCTGGGTCGCGCGGATCTTGCCGATGCCCGGCAGCGCCTGAAGCACGGCCGAGACCTTCAGCTTGCCGACGACCTCGTCTTCCTCCGCGCGGTCGAGCACGGCGGCGAGGGTGGTCTTGCCGGACTTGAGCTGTTCCTTCAGCTCAGCCCGGGCCTTGCGAACTTCCGCGGCCTTCTCCAGCGCTGCAGCGCGCTGTTCGGGGCTCAGTGACGGGAGCGGCACCAGTTCTCCTCAGGTCCCTATCGCGGCGGTAGTTCAATACCGGCGCTTCTGTGAAACGTGGTGTGCCAGGGAACCAAAGGGGCATGTGGTTCCCGGCGCCGGGAAAACTAGCGGTCAACG
>NZ_CAKUCL010000157.1 GCF_934643405.1 uncultured Actinoplanes sp. | reverse complement strand
GAGCGGGTGACGGGAATCGAACCCGCACTGTCAGCTTGGGAAGCTGATGTTCTGCCATTGAACTACACCCGCAGCGGCATCACTGTACCCGATAACCGCCCGCGTTGGCTGGCCCCCTCACCCCACCGCGGCCAGCGGCCGGCATAACTCCGCTCGCCACGTGCGGGACCGCGGCGCCACGGTCGGCGCGGCCGACAACGGCAGTGCGCCCGAAGGGCCGTGCCGCCGCAGGGTGGCGGTCTCGATCAGGAGCTCGTACAGCCGCCAGTCCACGTCCGGTGACGCCCGCAACGCGCCCGCGAGCCGCGCGATCACCGCCTGGTCGTGGACCGGGACGGCGCGGCCGGTGAGATACGCCTCGTCGTCGTTCTCTTCCGGGGGATACGAATGCAACGCATACCGCCCGTCACGGTCCAAGTCGCGCCGTTTCGGTGAGTCGACGATGAAGCAATACAGCCCGTCATCGGTCAGCACCGGGGACACCGGGTGAACCCGGGGACCACCGTCGGCACGCACCGTGGCCAGGTACCCCATGCCGGGCCCGTACTGCTGGAGGAGCGCACGAATGCCCGCGGCGAGCGACGGCTCGGCGGCGGCGAAATCGGACCAGGAAGCCATGGGAGGAGTCTATCGAACATATGTACGACACGCCCACCGAAACACGCCGAATGAGCAGCTAGGTATGGTGTTGCGATGCTGCTCTCCGACCGCGACCTGGTCCAAGAGATCAAGGCGGGCGATCTGGCCCTGGAACCGTTCGAGCCGGCGCTGATGCAACCGTCCAGCATCGACGTCCGCCTCGACCGCTTCTTCCGGGTGTTCAACAACCACCTGTACACCCACATCGACCCCGCCGAGCAGCAGGATGACCTGACGTCACAGGTGGAGGTCACCGAGGGCGAGGCCTTCGTGCTTCACCCCGGCGAGTTCGTCCTGGCGTCCACCCTGGAGGTGATCACGCTGGGCGATCAGCTCGCCGGCCGCCTCGAGGGCAAGAGCAGCCTCGGTCGCCTGGGCCTGCTCACCCACTCCACCGCGGGCTTCATCGACCCGGGCTTCTCCGGCCACGTCACGCTGGAGCTGTCCAACGTGGCCAATCTGCCGATCAAGCTCTGGCCCGGCATGAAAATCGGCCAGCTGTGCATCTTCCGGTTGTCGAGCCCCGCCGAGCACCCGTACGGCTCGGCTGTCTACGGCTCGCGCTACCAGGGCCAGCGAGGCCCCACCCCGAGCCGCTCCCACCACAACTTCCGCACCTGGCCCACCACGTAAGCAGCGCCGGATGCAGGCCGGTCAGAGCGGCCGGCGTACCGGCAAGCCTGCCCCGGCGGCCAAGGTCAGGACCTCCTCGACCTGCCAGGTGGTCAGGCCGGCGGTCGGCATCGGCAGGAACCGCCGGCCGCCGAGGCCGAACACCAGCTGACCCGGCAGCTTGGTCACCCGGGTCAAGCTTCCCCAGCTGTACGCGTGCCGGCTGTGCACGCTCGAGTTGGCCACACCGGCCTCGGTGACCTCGTAAGTCGTCTCCGGCTCGGCAGACGCGCGACGTACGGCCAGGCCCACCCAGAGAAGCGGCAGACCGAGCGCCACGGCGGCGCCGGCCAGCAGCAGGGGGTAGTTCACCGGGTTGCCGACCAGCATCGCGGCGGCGATCAACGCCCAGCCGAGGAGGCGGGCTTGCACGAGGTGGCCGCGCCGGTGGTGGCGCACGGCCGCGGCGATCTGCTGGGCGTCGGGGCGCGCGGTGATCTGCAGAAACACTCCTGAAATGTAACTTTTGTGCGCCCGGCCGGAGCATCGGCCGCCCGGGGGATGTGGAGCCGTGCGGACGGCACCCATTCCTGCCCGCCGACGCCTCAGGTCGGAGAATGGGCCGAGACCAGCGCGCCTAACCGTGCTGGAACAGGAACTCGGCCAGGTGGCGCCATTCCTCGCGGGGCAGGTGTGGCGACGCGTCTGCGGACAGGACCTGGATCGCCACCTGGTCGGCGCCGGCGGTCAAGTGCGCCGCAACCCCCTCGCGTACCGCCTCGTCGTCGCCCCAGACGACCGCGGAGTCGATGAACCTGTCGCTGCCCGCGCCGGACAGGTCGGCGTCGGTCATGCCGTAGCGGCGCAACGCCGTCGTGTAATTCGGCAGCTCCAGGTAACTGCGCAGGACACGCCTGCCCACCGCGCGGGCCGCGGCCGCGTCCGTACCCAAGAAGATCTTCTGCTCGGAGATGAGCAGGCGATCCGAACCCAGGATCTTCCGGGCATCGGCGGTGTGTGCGGGCGGCATCAGGTACGGCAGGGCGCCCGCCGTCAGCTCACGGGCGGCCTCCAGCGCCTTCGGGCCCAGCGCGGCGATCAGGCGCTCGTCCTGCGGGACCTCACGCAGCTTGTCGGAGACGAAATCGCGCAGGCGGCTCAGCGGCTTCGAGTACAGCTGGCCCAGCGACTCGGCCGTCGGCGCGTGGCCGGAGCCGACGCCCAGGTAGAAGCGGCCGGGAAAATGACGCCGGATGCGCGTGTGGCTGGCCGCCAGCCGGGCGCCGTTGGAGCGCCAGATGTCGACGATGCTGGTGCCGACCACCAGGGTCGACGTGGCGGCGAGAATGGCCTCGGGCAGCTCCAGATCGTCCGACGGGCTGCCGCCGATCCAGACCGCGCCGAAGCCGAGAGACTCCAGCTCCTGGGCCGCGGTGGCGACCAGGTTCGGCTCGGCCGGCCAGTTGCGGCCGGATATCCAGATGCCGTAACGCCCCAGGTCATTCATATCTCAGATCGTACGATTGCGGACGAGTACCCGCCGGGAGAGGAGTACCACATGTACGTAATGATCTCCAAATATTCGGTTCCGCTCGACGAGGTCGACAAGCACCGCGGCGATCATCTGGCCTTTCTGGACGGTCTGGAGTCCCGGGGGCTCGTGGCGACCGCCGGCCGGCAGAACCCGCCGCGGGGCGGGGTCATCATCCTCGCCGTGGACAGCGCCGAGCGGGCCGAGGAACTGATGGCCGACGACCCGTACGTGAAGGCGGGCGTCGCCGTCTACACCGCGACCGGCTTCACGCCGAGCCGCGGCGTACTCAAGGACTTTCCGACGGCGTGAGGTCGGCACCGGTCAACAGGCCGCGAATGATCAGTTCGCGGCCGACGTCCGGGGGTGTCTCGTCGACGATCACGGCGGTTCCCACGTAGGCGCCCGGGAACAGGCTCTTGAGGCTGCGCGCCTGTGCTCCGGTGGCGGCCCAGTCGTCGACCACGAGCACCCGGTCGCCGGGGGCCACGAGTCCCTGCCGTACGCCCAGGAACTGTTTGTCCCCGCGGTGATCGGCGGGGACCTCGGCCCAGCTCATCGGCTCGGCGATCGGCCGGCGGGCGCCCGCCCGGTACGCCTCGACGAAGCCCGCGCCCAGCGCCCGCGCGACGAGCGGGCCGATCAGGAAGCCGGTCACCTCGGGCGACACCACGACGGTGGGCCGGGCATGCCGGAACAGGTCTGCCAGGGCGTCGCCGAGTCCGGAAAGGATCATCGGATCACGCCACCAGCCCGAACGGTCACTGACCAGGTACTCGCTGCCGTCGCCGGGGTCCGTCCATCGGAATCCGGCGCGCAGAAGGTCACGGAGATCGGCTGCCACGGGGACATCCTGTCATCGGCTCGACGGCTCACCTGGGCCACGCGGCCAGAACCCGGTCAGACTACGGGTCAAGTTGATGCCGACGGTCGCCCTCATCGGGCATGCTGTTCCGCGTAACCATGCAGACTCTTCCGCCGGGCCGACGCCCGCTGAGCCCAGGATCCCGCGCCGGCCTCGGCGCGGCCCTTCTGCTGCTCGCCGTCGTGTCCGCGGTGGAACTGGCGCAGGGACCGAGCGCCGAGTTCGTCGGCGTCTTCGCCGCGGTGCCGTTCCTGGCGGCCGTGTTCGCGTTCTGGCAGACCGTGGTCGTGGTCGGCGTGCTCGCCACGGTGGTCGGCATGATCTTCGTCGGCGCGGACGGCACGCTGGGCATGGCCGGTCTGGTCAACATCGTCGGCATTCTGCTGGCCACCGCGATCGCGGCGGTGGTCGCGACGATCCGGCAGCGCCAGGCCGACCGGATCGCCGAGCTTCAGCGGCTGGCGGCGGTGGCCCAGCAGGCGGTGCTGCGTCCGATCGGCCCGCAGGTGGGTTCGCTCGCGGTGGCCGGCCGATACATCTCGGCGACCGCGGCGGCGGACATCGGCGGGGACCTCTACGAGGCCCTGGACACCCCCTATGGCGTACGGATCATCATCGGCGACGTCCGGGGCAAGGGACTCGACGCGGTCCGTCTGGCGAGCATCGTGCTGGGCTCGTACCGCCATGTCGCGTACGAAAGAGCAGATCTCAGGACGATGGTGGCCGACCTGGACCGGGCGGTCGCGCGCAGCGTGGGTGACGAGGATTTCGTCACCGCGGCCCTGGTCGAGGAGCGGGGCGGCACGCTGACCATCGTCAACTGTGGACATCCCGCGCCGCTGCTGCTGCGCCACGGTCAGGTCATCCCGCTGGAACCGCCGGCGCCGGCGCCCCCGCTGGGCTTCATGCCCGAGGTGAAGGCGCGGGTCGAGCGGCTGGAGCCCGGTGATCGTCTGCTGCTGTTCACCGACGGCCTGGGCGAGGCCCGCCGTGACGGTGAGTTCTTCCCGACCGCTGACCGAGCGTGGCGACTGCTCGGGCACGGCACGGTGGGTGACGGCCTGGCGTCGCTGGAGACTGCGCTGTTCGACTGGGTGCACGGCCATCTGGAGGACGACATCGCGCTGGTCCTGCTCGAGTACGCGGGACCGGCCGACGGCACCACCGTCCCGTTGCCCAGCTGGGAAGTCGGGGCAGCCGGAAGTTAGACGGCGGCGGACTCGGTGTCGGGAGCCGGCGCCGGGCTGACCGGCGCGGGCGACACCGGAACCGGCGCGGGCTCGGGACGACGGTGCCGTCCGACGTACTGGCTCGGCTGGTTCGCCTGGCGCGGCTCCGGGATGAGGCTCTTGATCGTGGCGAACATGGCGCGCCCCCTTGGCGGCTTCGGCGAAGACGAATGCTTCGTGCTTACTGGGCCCAACGAGCCGTGTGACGCCTCGATACGTCTGTGACCTCATGGGAGTTGGCAAATAGCCGAACGGCCATCCTGCTGGCCGCCTGATCGGCGGCGTTTGATGTGCATCCGGCGGCCGTGTTCCGCAACTCGGTTGGTTGGTCACAGAACAGCTCGCGGCTTGTCCGCTCCTACCGATGGGTAATACAGTGGGAGTTACTGACGGGTAACTCGCGTTTCACTCGCGTTGTTCGGAGAGCGGGGCCAGCACCATGACTCACTACAAGAGCAACCTTCGGGACCTCCAGTTCAATCTGTTCGAGGTCTTCGGGGCTGATCAGGCGTTCGGCCAGGCGCCGTACGAGGACATCGATGCCGACACCGCCCGCGACGTGCTCGCCGAGGTGAACCGCCTGGCGACCGAGGATCTCGCGGCGAGTTACCAGGAAGCCGACCGCAACCCGCCGGTGTTCGACCCGGCCACCCACACCGCCCCGCTGCCGGAGGCGTTCAAGAAGTCGTTCGAGCAGTGGATGGCCGCCGAGTTCTGGCGCCTGGACCTGCCGGGCGAGCTGGGCGGCACACTGGCCCCCCGGGCGCTGTGGTGGGCCATCGCCGAGAACGTGCTCGGCGCCAACGCCCCGGTCTGGATGTACTCCTCCGGCCCGTCCTTCGCGCACGTCGTGCAGATGGAGGGCACCGAGGAGCAGAAGAAGTGGGCCAAGCTCTTCGTCGACAAGCAGTGGGGCTCGACCATGGTGCTCACCGAGCCGGACGCCGGTTCGGACGTCGGCGCCGGTCGCACCCGGGCCATCCCGCAGCCGGACGGCTCCTGGCACATCGAGGGCGTCAAGCGCTTCATCACCTCGGGTGAGCACGACCTGACCGACAACATCATCCACTACGTGCTGGCCCGGCCGGTCGGCGTCGAGGGCGCCGGCGGCCCGGGCACCAAGGGCCTGTCGCTGTTCATCGTGCCGAAGTACCACTTCGACGCGGAGACCGGCGAGCTGGGCGAGCGCAACGGCGTCTACGCCACCAACGTCGAGCACAAGATGGGCATCAAGGTCTCGAACACCTGCGAGGTCACCTTCGGCGAGCACGGCACCCCGGCCAAGGGCTGGCTGCTCGGCGAGGTGCACCAGGGCATCCGGCAGATGTTCATGATCATTGAGTACGCCCGGATGATGGTCGGCACCAAGGCGATCGCGACCCTGTCGACGGGTTACCTGAACGCGCTCGAGTACGCCAAGAACCGCGTGCAGGGCGCCGACCTGGTGCAGAACGACGACAAGGCCGCGCCGCGCGTCACCATCACCCACCACCCGGACGTGCGCCGCTCCCTGATGCTCCAGAAGGCGTACGCCGAGGGCCTGCGCGCCCTGGTGATCTACACGGCCACCTGGCAGGACAAGGTCGCGATCGCGCAGGCGGCCGGCGACCTGGAGACGGCCAAGGCGGCCAGCAAGGTCAACGACCTGCTGCTGCCGCTGGTCAAGGGCGTCGGCTCCGAGCGGGCGTACGAGCTGCTCGGCCACGAGTCGCTGCAGACCTTCGGTGGATCCGGCTTCCTCCAGGACTACCCGCTCGAGCAGTACGTGCGGGACGCGAAGATCGACACCCTGTACGAGGGCACGACCGCGATCCAGAGCCTCGACCTGATTTTCCGCAAGATCGTGAAGAACCAGGGCCGCGCGCTGGCCTCGGTGGCGAGCGAGATCCAGGGGTTCATCGAGAGCGAGGCGGGCAACGGCCGGCTCAAGGAGGAGCGGCTGGCGCTGGGCAAGGCGCTCGGTGAGCTCCAGCAGATCCTCGGCACGACCATGGGCTGGCTCGCCGCGGTCCAGGCCGGCGAGACGCGGGAGCTGTACAAGGTCGGCCTGACCTCGCGGCGCATCCTGCTCGCCCTCGGCGACGTCATCCTCTCGTGGCTGCTGCTGCGTCAGGCCGAGGTCGCGCTGAAGGCGCTCGGCGGCGATCTGTCCGCCGCCGACAAGAACTTCTACGAGGGCAAGGTGGCGGCCGCGCGGTTCTTCGCCCGTGAGGTGCTGCCGCGGGTCGGCGCCGACCGCCGCATCATCGAGAACACCACGCTCGACCTGATGGACCTGTCCGAGGACGTGTTCTGATCCACCGGGATGGCGCGGGCGTGTGGCCCGCGCCATCCCGCACTTGTCCCGGGCCGATCATCGGGCACCATTGCTGCCATGCATCCTCGCGTACGCGCGCCCGAGCTCAACGGCCACGGCTGGCTGAACACCGGCGGCAAGGACCTCACGCTGGCCGACCTGCGCGGCAAGATCGTGGTTCTCGACTTCTGGACCTTCTGCTGCATCAACTGCCTGCACGTCCTGGACGAGCTGCGGCCGCTGGAGGAGAAGTACGGCGACGCGCTGGTGACCATCGGGGTGCACTCGCCGAAGTTCGAGCACGAGCGCGACCCGGTCGCGCTGGCCGCCGCGGTGGAGCGGTACGGCGTCCATCACCCGGTCGTCGACGACCGTGACATGCACCTCTGGCAGCAGTACGCGGCGAAGGCGTGGCCCACGCTCGCGGTGATCGACCCGACCGGCTACCTGGTCGCCTCGATGGCCGGCGAGGGGCACGCCGAAGGGCTGTCCCGGCTGATCGACGAGCTGATCGCCAAACATGAGGCGGACGGCACGCTGCACCGCGGCGACGGTCCGTACGTGCCGCCGGCCGCCGCCGACACGCTGCTGCGCTTCCCCGGCAAGGCGATCGAGCTGCCGAACGGCAACCTGCTGGTCAGCGACTCGGCCCGGCACTCGCTGGCCGAGGTCACCCCGGACGGCGAGACGCTGGTCCGGCGGATCGGCTCCGGCGAGCGCGGCGAGCCGTTCAGCGAGCCCCAGGGTTTGGTGCTGCTCCCCTCGTCGGTTGCGGAGATCGCCGGGTACGACGTGGTGGTCGCCGACACGGTCAACCACCAGCTGCGTGGGCTGCGGCTCGAGACGGGCGAGGTCACGCTGGTGGCCGGCTCGGGCAAGCCGTGGCGGTCCGAGGCCTCCTCGCCCGACGCGCTCGCCGCCGACCTGTCCTCGCCGTGGGACCTGGCCTGGTACGACGACAAGGTCATCATCGCCATGGCCGGCATTCACCAGCTGTGGTGGTTCGACCCGATCCGGCGGACGGTCGGGGTCTACGCCGGAACCACGGTGGAGTCGCTGCGGGACGGCCCGATCCCGGATGTCTGGATGGCGCAGCCCTCCGGCCTGTCCGCCGCCGGCGACCGCCTGTGGATCGCCGACAGCGAAACCTCCGCGCTGCGGTACATCGAGGACGGTGTCCTGCACACCGCCGTCGGGCAGGGCCTGTTCGACTTCGGACACGTGGACGGGCCCGCCAAGGAGGCGCTGCTGCAGCACCCGCTCGGCGTCGCCGGGCTGCCGGACGGGTCGGTGCTGATCGCCGACACGTACAACGGCGCGATCCGGCGCTTCGACCCGTCATCCGACACGGTTTCCACTGTCGACTCCGGACTGGCCGAACCCAGCGACGTCCTGGTCACCCGGTCCGGCGACGTGATCGTGGTCGAGTCCGCGGCGCACCGCCTCACCCGGCTCGCGCCCGGCGTGGTCAAGACGGTCACCGGCGAGCGGCACAAGACCGAGCGCCCGGCGTCGCCGATCGCGGCCGGTGAGCTGACCCTGGACGTGATCTTCACGCCGGCGCCGGGCCAGAAGCTGGACACCCAGTTCGGTCCGTCGACCCGGCTCGAGGTCTCCGCGTCCCCGCCCGAGCTGTTGCTCTCCGGCGGCGGCGTGACCACCGACCTGTCCCGCCCGCTGGTCATCAACCCGGCGGTTCCCCGGGGCGTGCTGCAGGTGGTGGCCCAGGCCGCGACGTGCGACATCGACGAGGAATTCCCCGCCTGCCACCTGACCCGGCAGGACTGGGGCGTGCCGGTCGTGGTCACCGACGACGGGCCGAGCCGGCTGCCGCTCGTCCTGCGGGGGATGGACTCCGGAACGGCTTGAGGGTGAGGCCGGCCTCGGTCAGGCCGGTTCTCACCCGGCGGGCGAGATCCACCGCGCCGGGAGTGTCGCCGTGTACGCAGATCGACGCGACCGGCACCCGGATGGTGACGCCGTCACCGGTCTCGACCTGCGACTCGACAGCCATCCGCACGGCCCGGGCGACCACGGTTCCGGGTTCGTGGATCACCGCGTTCTCGGCCGACCGGGGCATCAGCGTGCCGTCCTCGCGGTAACCGCGGTCGGCGAATCCCTCGGCGACAACCTCAAGACCAACCGCGCTTGCCGTACGGGCGAGAACCGAGCCCGGCTGGCAGAGGATGGGCAGGTTCGGGTCGTAGGTCCGGACCGCGGCCACGACGGCGGACGCCTGCCCCTCGTCGACCGCGGCGGTGTTGTAGAGCGCGCCGTGCGGCTTGACGTAGGCGACGGGGCCGAACGCCTGCAACGCCCCGATCTGGTAGAGGATGTCGTCCCGGAGCTCATCCCGGTCGTAGTCGATCCGCCGCCGTCCGAAGCCGGCCAGGTCGCGGTAGCCCACCTGGGCGCCGATCGCGACGCCCCGCTCGACCGCGGCCCGGCAGATGCGGTGCATGGTCGACGGGTCGCCGGCGTGGAAGCCGCACGCCACGTTCGCCGAGGTCACGACGTCGAGCAGGGCTTCGTCGTCGCCGAGGGTCCAGCGGCCGAAGCCCTCGCCGAGGTCCGCGTTCAGGTCAATCGAGTGCACGAAATCGAACGGTAGTCCCCGGACGGGCCTGCGCGAGCGGTGTCACGTCGTCGACCACGCCGATCACCGGGTAGCCGCCGGTCGTCGGATGGTCGGCCAGGAAGATCAACGGCTGCCCGTCGGCCGGCACCTGGACGCTGCCGAGGACGACGCCCTCGGACGGAAGTTCGCCGGCCTTGTTGCGGGTCAGGGCGGTGCCGGCCAGCCGGGTGCCGACGCGGTTACTCACCGGACTGACTGTGTACGCCGTGGCGAAGAGCTCACCGGTCCGGAACCAGTCATCCCGCGGCCCGAGCACAACATCAAGCACCAATTCCGACTTGCCGCGCGTCGCGGATGAATCGGGCGGGACTGCACCACGCGGCTCGCCCTCGGCGGGTTTGGCGCGGGGTGTGCCTACGGGGAGGGTCATTCCGTCGGTCAGGCGGGGCGGGCCCAAGCCGGACAGCGTGTCGGTGGAGCGGCTGCCCAAGACGGGCGGCACGTCCAGGCCGCCCCTGATGGCTACATAGGACCGTACGCCGCCGGTCGCCCGGCCGATCTCCAGCACGCCGCCGGCGGGCACCTCGATGCCCTTCGCCGCGTCGACGACCTGCCCATCGACCTTGATCGTCGCGGTGGCGCCGGCGACGCCGACCCGCCCTGCCTCGGAGAACCGCAGGACGCAACCCATCAGGGTCGTCTCCAGCACCGCGGCGTCCGGCGGATTGCCGGCCAGCGCGTTCGCCCGGCGCAGCGCCGGCTGGTCGAGCGCCCCCGATCTGGGCACGCCGAGATGGGCGTATCCGGGCCGGCCGAGATCCTGCACGGTGGTCAGCGGGCCGGCCCGCACCACGGTGATCACGACGCCACCAGCCGGACCCGGGTGCCGGGGGCGAGGCGGGCCGGTGGATTGTCCCGTACGTCGAAAAGCTTTTCCGCCGTGCGCCCCACCAGCCGCCAGCCGCCCGGCGACGCCGAGGGATAGATCCCCGCGTACGCGCCGGCCAGCCCCACCGCACCGGCCGGCACGCGGGGGCGCGGGGCCGCGAGCCGGGGCACCGACCACTCGTCGCGCAGGCCCCGCAGGTAGGCGAACCCCGGGGCGAAACCGCAGAAGGCCACGACGTACGGCGTACCGGTCAGGCGCCCGACCGCCTCCCCGACCGTCATCTCCCAGCGTGCCGCCACGTCCGGCAGGTCCTCGCCGTCGAAGGTCGTGGCGATCTCGACGAGCGGCCCCTCGTCGACGGCCGCGGCGTCCGGCGCGTCCCACGATGCGAGCAGATCCTCGGTCTCGGGTGAGACGCCGTCGAGAAGCACCGCCCGGGCGCCCGGCACGATCTCGGCCGCGACGAGCGCACCTTTCTCGCGCCGCCGCCACAGCTCTCGCCGCCAGGCCTCCACCTCGTCGCCGTCCCGGCACTCCAGCAGGAGCGCGGAGCGGCCCGCTCGTCGTACTCTCATGTCGTCATCCTGCCCGACACGGCTTCTCTACTTGCCAGTAACTTACGGTGCCGTAACCTAGGAGCCGTGACGAGCACAGCCCCGTTCCGGATGAAGCCGACCGACCTCGGCAAGCCGAGGCTGCGCGGACGGCTCCATCAGTATGCGTTCTTCGTCGCCCTCGTCTGCGGCATCGTGCTGTGCTCGATCGCCCTGAGCCAGCCCGGCATCGAGCCGTTCCTGGGCACGCTGATCTACAGCATCACCGTGTGCGGGCTGTTCGGGACCAGCGCGCTCTACCACCGGCGCGTCTGGAGCGAACGCGGCTACCAGATCATGCGCCGCGCCGACCACTCGATGATCTTCATCTTCATCGCCGGCACGTACACGCCGTTCTGCCTGCAGTTGCTGTCGTCCACGAAGGCAACCGTGATGTTGGGCCTGATCTGGGGCGGCGCGGTCGGCGGCGTGGCGCTCAAGACCATCTGGCCGCATCTGCCGCGCTGGGTCGGCGCGCCGCTGTACCTGGCCCTCGGCTGGGGAGCGCTCGCCATCATGCCGGACGTGCTGCACCGCGGCGGGGTCGCGTGTCTCGTCCTGCTCGTCGTGGGCGGCGTGATCTACAGCGCCGGGGCGGTCTTCTACGCGATGCGGCGACCGAACCCGTGGCCCAACGTCTTCGGCCACCACGAGTTCTTCCACGCCTGCACGCTGGTGGCGGCGATCTGCCACCACATCGCGATCTATTTCGCGCTGTACGCCTAGCTGTGTTGTCCGGCCGGCTCGTTGACCCGGGTGCGGGGTGGGTGGCCGTCGAGGGCGTGTGTCCGCGGTGATGACGACCGGCCGTCGGTCAGGGCCGGTAGGAGCGGTGTAGCGGGCCTGGGCGCGAGTTCGGCCAGGGCTTGGTGCCAGGCTCGGCCGCGTTGTCGGTCATCACGTTCGACGGTCGGGATGCCCGGGGCGGCGCGGCGGAGGAACCGGGCGCAGGTGCGGGTGGTCTCGCTGGGGTGGATCTCGACGCAGGGCGGGATTCTTTTGAGAAGTGACCCTTGACCTGCGACGGTGGGTGCTGGCGAAGGAGTAACCGACTGAGGAGACCACCATGACCATCGTCGTCACCGGCGCGACCGGGCACCTCGGCCGCCTCGCCATCGAGTCGCTGCTGGCGAAAGGCGTGCCCGCCGCGCAGATCGTCGGCATCGGCCGGCAGGTGGACAAGCTCGACGGCCTGGGCATCACCGTCGAGCGCGCCTCATACGACGACCCGCAGAGCCTGGCGGCCGCCTTCGCCGGCGCCGAGAAGGTGCTTTTCGTTTCCGGCAGCGAGGTCGGCAAGCGCGTCGAGCAGCACCGCAACGTCGTGGACGCGGCCAAGAACGCGGGCGTGCGACTGATCGCCTACACGAGCATCCCGTTCGCCGACACCACCGACATGAAACTCGCCGCCGACCACCTTGCCACCGAGCGCATGATCGCCGAGTCGGGTGTGCCGTACGCGTTCCTTCGTAACTCCTGGTACTTCGAGAACTACAACGTCGGCCGGGCCATCGAGCACGGGATCTTCGGTGCGGCGGGCGACGGGAAGATCTCGGCCGCGCCGCGGGCGGACTTCGCCGAGGCCGCCGCCGCGGTGCTGGCCGGCGAGGGCCACGAGGGCAAGGTGTACGAGCTGGGCGGCGACGCGTTCACGCTGGCCGAGCTGGCCGCCGAGATCTCCCGCCAGTCGGGCAAGCCGGTCGCGTACACCAACCTGACCGAGGAGAAGTACATCGAGTTCCTGGTCGGGGCGGGAGTGCCGGCGCCGTACGCGGCAACCCTCGCGGACTCGGACCGGGCCGCCTCGCACGGCGCTCTCGAGGTACCCGTCGCGGACATGGAGAGCCTGCTGGGCCGCCCGGTGACCCCGCTCGCCGAGGAGATCAAGGCCGCCCTCTGAAACGCACCGCGCGACGCCGGCAGCCGTTAGGGGGAGGGCGGCCGCCGGCGTCGCGAGTCTGCGGTGATGATCAGTAGCCCGGAGGCGGGGGCGGCGGAACGTCGTCGCGGCGGGTCTCGCGGTATTCGCCGTACTGCGCCGGGCGGGTCGGGGTGCCGGCCACCGGCTGCGTCGACTGCCGGGTCACGACCGTACGGCGACGGCTGTTCCCGTACCACAAGGTGATGATCAGACCGACCAGGCCGGCCGCCATCAGGATCCAGCCGATGACGTTGATGTCCAGACCGCTGATGTCCGCGTCGACGGCGAATGCCAGGATCGCACCCACTACCAGCAGGAAGATGCTTCCTCCGATGCCCATCGCGGGCCCTCCTTGATCCTCAGCGTGGGTCAATGCGTCGGTCAGGAGTTACCCACCCGTCACGATCCTCAATCAGGCAAGCTGAACGCATGACCGCGCGGACCCTCGTACTCCTGCGTCACGCCAAGGCCGAGCGGCCGGGCGACGACCAACCGGACTTCGACCGTCGTCTCACCGCTGCCGGGGAGGCGGACGCCGACGCCGCCGGGGCCTGGCTCGCCGACGAGCGCATCCAGCCCGAGCTGGTCTTTTGTTCGCCGGCGGCGCGGACGAGGCAGACGTGGCACGGCGTGGCGGTGGCGCTCGAGCAGGCGCGGCCGGGATCGAAGCTGCCCGAGGTGCGATACGAGAAGAGCCTGTACGAGGGCGGCCGTACGGAGGTGTTCGATCTCCTTCGGACGGTGCCCGACTCGGTGCGTACGGTGATGGTCGTGGGTCACAACCCGACGGTGTCCGAAGTGTCCTTGCTGCTCATCCCGGACGCCCAGTGGGACGGGCAGGAGGTCGGGCTGAAGACGGCCGGGCTGGCCGTGCACCGCGCCGACCACTCGTGGGCCACGACCGAGCCGGGGTCGATGCGGTTGATCGAGCGGCATACGGCGCGGGGCTGAGAGACGGCGAAGGGCCGGGGATCGCCCCGGCCCTTCGTGTTGCCTGCGGGTTCAGCCCTTCGGCTTGAGGCAGAGCACCTGCGACTTGCCGTCGTCCGATTTGGTCACGACGACCGGTTGCTTCGGGTCCTCGCACTTGGACTTGTCGTCCACGATCGACACGACCTGGAAGGCAGCCGCGTCACCACAGTCGACCTTCAGCGCCTCGGTGCCGCTCTGCTTGACGCATTCGCCCTGCTTGATCGACTGCGCGTCGTCCTTGCCGCCGGCCGCCAGGAACACGATGCCGAACACGATCGCCAGCAGCAGCGCCGCACCACCGACCACCGAGATGAGAATCGGGAACATCCGCACGTGCGGCGTCTCCGGCTTCTTCGGCGCGGGTTCCGGCTCGGCCTTGAACTGGTCGAACCGATCCTGGTCCGGACCGGGCCAGCTGGTCGTGTCCTCCGGGCCGGGCGGGGTGACGGTCGCCCGGTTCACCGGGCTGCCGGGCGCCGGGAAGCCACCCTCCAGGCCCGGGGGCATGGCCGGCAGCGCGGGCGCCGGCACGTAGGCCTCGTCCGTGCCGCGGTGGGCGATGTCGGTGGTCAGCTCGCTGAACTCGGGCGCGCGATCGACGAACTCCGAGTGCGGCGGTCCGGCCTGCTGCGGGCCGGGCGGCGCGACGCGAGCACTTGCCGAGGCACGCGCGGTGGCGCGGGCCGGCGACTGCGGGGCAATCCCCGGCTGGTCAGCCTGGCCGCCGGGTCCGTCGTGGTCACCCTGCTTCTGTGGGTACGCCGCAGGGCCTTCGCCGGGCCGGGCGCCGAACGGGCCAGCACCGTCGGGCCGGGCGCCGAACGGCCCCGGCTGGTTCTCGAACGGGGAGCCGGTGTGCTCCTCGGGCCGCTGCCCGAAGGATCCGCCGCCGTGCGGCTGCCCGAAGGGCGCGTTGTCGTGCGGCTGCCCGAAGGGCGCATGGTCGTGCGGCTGCCCGAAGGGGGAGCCCTCGTGCTGCTGCCCGGACGGGGAGGTGCCGTCGGGCCGCTCTCCGAACGGGGAGCCGTTGTTGTCGGGCCGCCGGCCGAAGGGTGAGCCGCCGCTCTCCTCCGCCCGTTGCCCGAAGGGTCCGCCGCCGTTGTCCTCGGGTCGCGCGCCGAAAGGCGAGCCGCCGTTGTCCTCGGGTCGCGCGCCGAAAGGCGAGCCGCCGTTGTCCTCGGGTCGCTGGCCGAAGGGTGCGCCGCCGTTGTCCTCGGGTCGCTGGCCGAAGGGTGCGCCGCCGTTCTCCTCCGCCCGTTGCCCGAAGGGTCCGCCGCCGTTGTCCTCCGGGCGCGCGCCGAAGGGCGTGCCGGGCGAACCCTGCTGGCCCTCGGGGCCGCCGAACGGGGAGTCAGGATGGGTGCCGAAGGGCGAGGCGGCCCGGTCGTCGGGGCGGGCGCCGAACGGGGAGCCGCCGTCCTCGTCGGGGCGGGCGCCGAACGGTGCTCCGCCGTACGGCGGGGCCAGCGCGGCCGGAGCCCCGGACGGGGGCTCGTGCGAGTCGTTGTCGCGGGCTGCGTCGCCCTCCGGGTCGGCCGCGGCGGGTCGGCCGTACACGCGGGCCTGCGGCGCTGCCGACGGCGGCGGGAGCTCGGCGGCGTCGACCTGCGCGCGGTTGGTCGTCGGCACCGAGGCGCTCGCGGTCACCGGGCGGGCGGAGCCCACCGCGGGGCCGGACTGTGCCGGCGGGGCCGAATGGGCGGCCGCGGGCATCTCGGCCGGGTCGCGTGGCTGCGGCACGGCGCCGCTGCGGGACTCGCCGCCGGTGCCGAGCGCGGCACCCGGAACGCGCTGCGGGTATTCGGGGCGACGGACCTGCTCGTCCTCGGCCTCGCCGGGCGGGAAGCCCTGGCCGGGGATCGGCGCGGCACCGAACGGCTGTGCGGTGCCGAACGGCGGCTGCGTGCCGGAGGGCGGCTGCGCGCCGAAGGGCTGCTGGGCACCGAACGGCTGCTGCGCGCCGAAGGGCGGCTGGTCGCCCGGGAACGGTGGCTGGGCGGCCTGCTCCGCCGGGAACGGTGGCTGGGCGGCCAGCTCCGCCGGGAACGGCGGCTGAGCGCCGTGGTCTGCCGGGACGGGCGGCTGCGGTGCGTCGAAAGCGGGACCCGCCGACGCCGGGCGGGCCGAGCCGTAAACCGTCGCCGCACCCGCGGCCGGCTGCGACGGCGTCGCGCCGGAAGCGTCGCCCGGCGTGCGGCCGAACGGGTCGGCGAGAGGCTCGCCGGCGGGACGGCCGTACGGGTGGGGCGCAACGTCCTCGGCCGGCTGGGCGAACGCGTTGAACGAGCCGGACGGCGCGTCGGACTCCGTCGCATACGGCGCCTGCTGGCCGCGCTCGCCCCCGGGCTGTCCGGCCGGTTCCGGCTCCGAGCCGGCGCCGCCGCGCAGCGGGAAACCGCCGCTGCCGCCCCGGGTCGGGAACGTGCCGTTGCCGCCGCCGCGCAGCGGGAAGCCGCTGCCCTCGGCCGGGGTCTCGCCACGAACCGGGAAGCCGCCGCTGGGCGTGCGCGCCGGCGGCGGGGCGTCCGGCAGGCCGGTCAGGGTGGCGCCGGGCACGCGGACGCGCTG
>NZ_CAKUCL010000156.1 GCF_934643405.1 uncultured Actinoplanes sp. | reverse complement strand
CGTGACGGGTCGTTGACACGCATCACTCCCTACCCTCAGCATCGTTTCCCAACAGCCGACTGTTAACAGTCAACTGTCGGCGATGAGTTGAGAGGTCCGCATGTCACAGCCTCCGGTCCAGGACGTCGCCCACTGGCATCCCATCGACGGCACCCCCGAGAAGAAGCGGGTGGCCATCGGCTGCGGAGTCGGCGCGACCATCGAGACGTACGACTTCATCGGCTTCGGCACCGCGGCGGCGCTGTACTTCGGCGACGTCTTCTTCCCCGAGTCCGACCCGCTCTCCGGCACCCTGCTGTCGTTCGCGACCCTCGGCATCGGCTTCGCCGTCCGGCCGCTGGGCGGCATCATCGGCGGCCACCTGGGCGACCGGATCGGCCGCAAGCCGGTGCTGGTCGGCTCGCTGCTGCTGATGGGCATCGCGACCGTCCTGATCGGTGTGCTGCCGACCTACCAGATGGTCGGCGTCTGGGCGGCGGTCCTGCTGGTCGTGGTCCGCGTCGTGCAGGGCCTCGCCTTCGGCGCCGAGTGGGGCGGCGCGATCCTGATGACGTTCGAACACGCGCCGTGGCGCAAACGGGGGCTCTACACCGGCATCACCCAGGCCGGCTTCCCGGTCGGCCTGCTGCTGGCCAACCTGGCCTTCCTGGCCAGCGTGCCGCTCGGCGCGCAGTGGGCGTGGCGGGTGCCGTTCCTGCTCAGCGCGGTGCTCATCGTCGTCGGCATCATCATCCGGCTGAAGATCGACGAGTCGCCCGAGTTCGAGGAGCTCAAGGAGGCGGGCGCGGTCGCCAAGAACCCGCTGCTGGAGGTGCTGCGCGACGACTGGCGCAACGTCCTGCGCGCGTTCTGCCTGCGCATCGCCGAGACCGCCGGCTACGCCGTGTCGGTGACCTTCCTGCTGTCCTATCTGACCCTCAACGATCTGGCCGGCCGCCCGGTCACCCTGACCGCGCTGCTCATCGCCGCCGGCATCGGCATCGCCGGCACCGCCCTGTGGGGCAAGCTGTCCGACCGGGCCGGCCGGCGCCCGGTGTACCTGCTCGGCTGCGCCGTCGTGGCGGCCTGGGGGGTGCCGCTGTTCCTGGCCGTCAACACCGGCGTGGCCGTGCTGATCGTCGCGGCGTTCGTGGTCAGCTACGCGGTCTGCCAGAACTCGCTGGCCGGTGTGCAGGGCGCCTGGTTCTCGGAGCTGTTCAACGCGAAGACCCGGACCAGCGGCGCGTCCCTGGCCTACCAGTTGTCCGCGGTCGTCTCCGGGTTCACCCCGCTGCTGGCCACCGCGCTGTACGACGGTTTCGGCTGGCTCGGCCCGGCGCTGCTGTTCACCGGCTACGGACTGCTCGGCCTGGTCGCGGCCCTGCTCACCCCGGAGACCTGGGGACGCGAGCAGCGCGACGAGGTGGACCGTCTGGCCCGGCAGATCGACCGGGAACGGGCCCAGGGCCTGGCCGTACCGCAGCACGCCTCGTGGGCGCGCCGCGCCGAGACCGAAACCGTCTGAGGGAGCTTCCGATGACCTCCACCACCGACCAGCGCACCGAGCGCCTCACCCGGCTGCGCGGGGGCGCCTACCGGATCCGCCGCAACGCCCTCGACATGGGCGAGGTGCAGGGGCAGGGCTACATCGGCCAGGCCCTCGGCGTGGCCGACATCCTCGCCGTGGCCTACCTCGACCAGCTGCGGTTGCGTCCGCGGGAACCGCACTGGCCCGGCCGGGACCGGTTCCTGCTGTCCATCGGCCACTACGCCATCGCCCTCTACGCGGCGCTGGCCGAGGCCGGCGTCCTCGACGTCGAGGAACTGCGGACCTACGGCTCGGACGGCAGCCGGCTGCCGATGTCCGGCATGGCGTCCTACACCCCGGGCATGGAGATCTCCGGCGGCTCGCTGGGTCACGGGCTGACCGTCGCCACCGGCATGGCGCTCGGACTGCGCCATCAGGGCAGCCCGGCCCGGGTCTACAACCTGCTCTCCGACGGCGAGCTGGACGAGGGCTCCACGTGGGAGGCCGCGATGGCCTGCGCCCACCACAGCCTGGACAACGTGACCGCGATCGTCGACGTCAACGCCCTGCAGGCGGACGGCCCCACCGCCGGCGTGCTGGGCACCGAGCCGGTCCAGGACAAGTGGCAGGCGTTCGGCTGGCACGCGGTGCGGGTCGACGGCAACGACCTGGCCGCCCTGATCGACGGCTTCGACGAGTTGCGCGAGCACGGCGGCTCGCCCGGCGTGCTCATCTGCGACACCCGGATCGGGCGCGGCGTGCCGCTGCTCGAGACCCGTGAGAAGGCGCACTTCATGCGCGTCGAGGCGGACGAATGGCAGATCGCCCGCGACCAGCTCGAGGAGGGCTTCCGGAAATGACCAAGCTGACCACTTCGGCGATGATCGCGTCGTTCGCCGACCCCGGGCAGAAGACCACGAGCGCGCCGTTCGGCCACGCCCTGGCCCGGCTCGCCGACGAGCACCCGCAGGTCGTCGGGCTCTCCGCCGACCTTGCCAAGTACACCGACATGCACATCTTCCGGGACGCCCACCCGGACCGGTTCTTCCAGATGGGCATGGCCGAGCAGGTGCTGCTGGGCGCCGCCGCCGGGATGGCCGAGGTGGGACTCGTGCCGTTCGCGTCGACGTACTCGGTGTTCGCCACCCGCCGCGCCTACGACTTCCTCTGCCTGGACATCGCCGAACCGAACCTCAACGTCAACGTGGTCGGCGGGCTGCCCGGGCTGACCACCGGCTACGGTCCCAGCCACCAGGCCACCGAGGACCTGGCGATCCTGCGCGGCATGCCCAACCTGACCATCGTCGACCCGTGCGACTCCGTCGAGATCGAACAGTGCGTCCCGGCGCTCGCCGCCCATCCGGGCCCGACCTACCTGCGGCTGCTGCGCGGCAACGTGCCCACCGTGCTCGACCAGTACGACTACCGGTTCGAACTGGGCAGAGCCGCCGAACTGCGCACGGGGCGGGACGTGGTGCTCATCTCCACCGGGCTGATGACGATGCGGGCGCTGGCCGCGGCCGAGCGGCTCGCCGCTGACCACATCGACGTCGCGGTGCTGCACGTGCCCACGATCAAGCCGCTCGACACGGAGGCCGTGGTGCGCGCCGCGGACCCCGGCCGCCTGGTGGTGACCTGCGAGAACCACACCATCCGCGGCGGGCTGGCCGAGTCGGTCGCCGCCACGCTGGCGTTCGCCGGGAAGGGCCGCGGCATAGTGCCGATCGCGCTGCCCGACGAGTTCCTGGCCGCGGGCGCCCTGCCCACGCTGCACGATCGGTACGGCCTGTCCACCGACGCCGTGGTGGCGAAGGTGCGCGACCACCTCGGCGGTGACCGGGCCGGGTGGCGGGCCGAGAGCGAGGTCCCGACCCTCTGAGACCACCCGGCCGCCCCGGTCAGCCGAAGGCGGCGAGCCCGCCGGACGGCGGTTCCGCCACCGGGCGGGCCGCCGCGCCGGCGTCGGACTGCTGCGACGCGTCCGCGATGACCGACGGGTCGACCCGCATCACCGCGTACCCGCCGACCGCCCCCGCGCCGAAACCGGGCGCGAACACGCGGACCGGCTCCTTGATCACCCCTTCGGCGCGGGCGTCCACGATGGCCAGCGGGATGCTCGCCGCCGAGACGTTGCCGACGCTCTCGATGTTGAAGTAGAGCCGGTCCGGCGCCAGCCCGGCATCGCCCGCCAGCTTGATCACCATGGTCTTGTTGGCCTGGTGCGGCACCACCAGATCGATGCTCTCCAGCAGGCTCGGCGCCGTGCCGTCCGGGTCCGGCTGGACGCTCAGCTCGTCGATCATCTGCTTCAGGTACCGGCCGGCCAGGTTGCGCACCTCGGGACCGTAGACGGTGATGTTGTTGTCGAACTCCGGATTCGGCCAGATGATCGAGTTGACCTCGCTGACCGGCCCGCTCGCGTACGTCTGCAGCACCTCGATGTCGGTCCGCTCACCGGGCGCCGCGGGGCCGATCACCAGCGCCGCCGCGCCGTCGCCGAAGATCATGCGCGGCGGGCGGACCGTGCCGATCTTGTCGGAGAACTTCTCGCCGCAGACCAGCAGCACCGGGCGGTCCACCTCCTGCAGCAGCCGGGTGGCCTCGGAGAGCCCGTACGGCAGTCCGGCGCACGCCGCGACGATGTCGCACGAGGCGTGGGTCTGCTGCATGCCCAGCTGCCCGGACAGCCAGGTGGCCAGCGACGGCATCAGCCGGGTGCTGGTGCAGGTGCAGAACAGCACCGCGCCGATCTCCTCGGGCCGGCGGCCGGCGTGCCGCAGCGCCGCCTCGGCGGCCTGCAGGGCCAGATCCTCCAGCGGGCGATCCGAGTACACCCGGGTCTCGATGCCCGTCTTGTCGGTGATGTCCTGGGCGGACATCGGCGACCAGCTGTACGCCGTGTTCCTGATCAGGTCCTCGTTGGTGCACAGCCGTTCGCCCTTGACCGCCGCCAGCGCCTCCACCTTCGGCAGCACGCCGAACCGCTCGCGCACCCGCACCGGCGGGTACGGGCGCACCGGCGGGGTGGCCTCGATCGCCCGGGACGTGCCGAAACCGCGGTGCGGTGTGGCGGCGCGCCCCTGCCCGACGCGCCGGATGAAGTCGAGCACCTCCCGGTTGCGCGGGTGGAACACCACGACGTAGTCCTCGTCGCGCAGCTCCCGCACCGGGGTCAGCCGGGTCTGCGTCCGGTCCCACGGGTACTGGTTGTGCAGCACCATGGCCCACCGGTGCAGCGCCTCCAGCTCCGGGACGTCCTCGGCGCAGTCCAGGATCTCCTGATACGGGTAGACGGGGTAGTCCGGGTCGTAGGTCTCGAGCGAATAGGTGAGGCTGTCCGGCTCGGTGAGGATCTCCGCCACCGTGGGCTTGATCGCCGGCACCTCGGTGGCGTGGAAACGGCGGTGCCGCAGCACGTCGAACAACACCTCGAAGATGCGGTCCTCCACGCCGGCGTCCCACGTCGCCGGCAGCGACGAATACGTCCGCTCGACGGCGCCCACCTTGCGTTCGGCGTCGACCCAGGGCGTGAGCACCGGCAGGAACACGTCCTCCCGGTTGCGCGGCACGTCCCGCCACCGGGTCGGCCGCTTCTCGTACATGGTCATCGCGAACCGGTTGGCCCAGAACAGGTTCAGCGCCACGTCGCGCATGAGCTGGTAGCGGGTGGTGTAGTGACCGCCGGCCTCGATCCGGCGCAGGATCTCGGTGCCGTCGGGCGCCTTGGTCTCGAAGTCGCGGCGGATCACCGCGGCCAATTGATCGAGGTCTCGGATCACCGAGAAATCCAGCTCGGGCTGGAAATTGGACGGGAAAACAAGACGGCCATGACCGTTGACGACGAATGGCTGCACGGCGGCCTCCCAGTGGACTTCGCCTTTTCGCGATTCTCGGCACCGGGCGCCGGATATTCGCGCGGCCAATTCGTTGTGGTTCACATCGTGCAACTCGCCGAGGGTCGATTTTCACAGGCCGGAAAGACCGTTGTGCCGATTGCCGCCGACGGCATAAAAACGCCCCGGAAGGGTGTGCCGTAGCATCTCTCTGCTACTAGGAGGAGGCCCCGGTGTTCAGTCGTGTCGCGATCGTCAACCGTGGAGAGGCCGCGATGCGGCTGATCCACGCGGTGCGGGATCTTTCCGCGGAGACCGGGACGAGAGTGGAGACCGTCGCTCTCTACACCGACGAGGACCGGACCGCGACGTTCGTGCGCGAGGCGGACCACGCGTACTTCCTGGGCGCGGCGGCCGACCGCCCGTACCTCGATCTCGCCGTGCTGGAGCGCGCCCTGCTCGCGACCGAGGCCGACGCGGCCTGGGTGGGCTGGGGTTTCGTCGCCGAGGACCCGGCCTTCGCGGAGCTGTGCGAGAAGATCGGCGTCACCTTCGTCGGGCCGAGCGCGGAGGCGATGCGCAAGCTGGGCGACAAGATCGGCGCGAAGCTGATCGCCGAGCAGGTGGGCGTGCCGGTCGCGCCGTGGAGCCGCGGCGAGGTGGCGACCCTCGAGGACGCGCTGCGGGCCGGCGACGAGATCGGCTACCCGCTGATGCTCAAGGCCACCGCGGGCGGCGGCGGGCGCGGCATCCGGAAGGTGTCGTCGGGCGGCGAGCTGGCCGAGGCCTACGAGCGGACCAGCCAGGAGGCGCTGCGGGCGTTCGGCTCGGGCGTGGTCTTCCTGGAGCGCCTGGTCACCGGCGCCCGGCACGTCGAGGTGCAGGTCATCGCGGACGGCCAGGGCACGGCCTGGGCCCTGGGCGTGCGGGACTGCTCGGTGCAGCGCCGCAACCAGAAGATCATCGAGGAGTCCTCGTCGCCGGTGCTCTCCCCGGACCAGGCGGACGAGCTGAAGGCGTCGGCCGAGCGGCTGGCCGTGGCGGTCGGTTACCGCGGCGCCTGCACGGTCGAGTTCCTGTACCACCCGGGCGACAAGCTGTTCGCGTTTCTCGAGGTCAACACGCGTCTGCAGGTCGAGCACCCGATCACCGAGATCACCACGGGCACGGACCTGGTGCGGCTGCAGCTGCACGTGGCGGCCGGTGGCAGGCTCGAGGGCCCGCAGCCGGCCGAGGCCGGGCACGCGATCGAGGCGCGGCTCAACGCGGAGGATCCGGACCGTGACTTCGCGCCGGCGCCGGGCCGCATCGCCCGCCTGGTGCTGCCGGCCGGCCCGGGCATCCGGGTGGACACCGGCGTCAGCGAGGGCGACACCATCCCGGCCGCGTTCGACTCGATGATTGCCAAGATCATTGCGTACGGCCGGGACCGCGACCAGGCGCTGGCACGGCTGCGGCGGGCGATGGCCGAGACGACCGTGCTCATCGACGGCGGCGCCACCAACAAGAGCTTCGTGCTCGACCTGCTCGACCAGCCGGAGGTTGTCGACGCCACCGCCGACACCGGCTGGATCGACCGGGTGCGGGCGCAGGGCCGCCTGGTCAGCCACCGGCACTCGGCGGTCGCGCTGGCCGCGGCGGCGATCGAGGCGTACGAGGACGACGAGGAGCGCAGCCGGCAGCGGCTGCTGGAGACCGCGCACGGCGGCCGCCCGCAGGTGCAGCACGACAGCGGCCGTCCGCTCGACCTGAAGCTGCGCGGCACGTCGTACCGGGTGGCCGTGGCCCGGGTCGGCCGCAAGCGGTACCGGGTCGGTGTGTCGGCCGGCGGCGACCCGCAGCCGGTCGACGTCGAGCTGGAGCGGTTCGACGCGTACTCCGGGCAGATCGTGGCCAACGGGCACCGGTTCCGCCTGGTCACCGCCACCTACGGGCCGATACACCTGGTCGAGGTCGACGGCGTGACCCACCGGATCAGCCGCGACGAGGGCGGCGTGGTCCGTGCCCCCGCGCCGGCGCTGGTGGTCGCCACCCCGCTGGCCATCGGCGACGAGGTCGACGCGGACGCGCCGATCCTGGTGCTGGAAAGCATGAAGATGGAGACGGTGCTGCGCGCGCCGTTCCGGGCCCGGGTCCGGGAGCTGCCGGTCGCGGTGGGCAGCCAGGTCGCCACCGGCGCGCCGCTGATGCGCCTGGAACCGATCGGCGACGACGACCCGGCGGCGGCCGCGGCCGCCGCCGGCGACACGGTGGACCTCGACGTTCCGGCGGCGCCGGCCGCGGCGTCGCCGGCCGAGCGGATCGAGCGTGGTCTGCACGACCTGCGCGGACTGCTGCTGGGCTACGACGTCGACCCGCGCCGGCTGTCCGAATACCTCGCCGTCCGCGAGGAGGCCGTGCCCCTGGACGGGGAGGCCGGGCTGCTGACCGTGTTCGCCGACCTGTCCGAGCTCAGCCGCAACCAGCCCGCCGACCAGGTCGACGCGGAGCCGGACCAGCAGGTGCACAGCCCGCGCGAGTACTTCCACAGCTACCTGCGCAGCCTCGACGTGGACCGGGCCGGGCTCCCGGAACGGTTCCAGGCACGGCTGCGCCGGGTGCTGGCCCACTACGGCGTGAGCGAGCTGGACCGTACGCCGGAACTGGAGGACGCGGTCTTCCGCATCTTCCTGGCCCAGCAGCGGATGACCTCCGACGTCGCCGTGGTGTCCGAGCTGCTGCGGCAGTGGCTGGCCGGTCCGCCGCCGGCCGAGCCGCTCGCCGAGCAGGTCGGTCTCACCCTCGAACGCCTGGTCGAGGCCACCCAGGTCCGTTTCCCGGCGGTGGCCGACCTCGCCCGCGGCGTGGTGTTCCGCTGGTTCACCCAGCCGCTGCTGCGCCGCACCCGGGCGCAGGTCTACGCCGGTGTCCGCGCCCAGCTGCGGTACCTCGACCAGAACCCGGACGCGCCGGACCGCGCCGAGCGGATCCAGTCCATGGTGGCCAGCGCGGAACCGCTGGTCCGGCTGATCCACCCGCGCCGCGGCCGGCCCGGTCGCGACCTGGCGCCGCTGCTCGAGGTCATGACCCGCCGGTACTACGGCAACGAGGGCCTGTCCGAGGTGACCGTGCGCGAGGCCGCCGGCTGCCGGTTCGTCGAGGCCGCGCACACCGGGCCGGACGGATCGACCCGGCTGGTCACCACCGCCGTGGACCTGGCGGCCCTGCCCGGCGCCCTCGACGCGGTGGGCACGATGGGCGCGGACGTGGCCGACATCTACGTCACCTGGGAGGGTCAGCCGGACGTCGACGCGATGGCCGTACGCCTGGGCGAGATCCTCTCCGGGCGGCCGCAGCCGCTGCCGGTCCGCCGGATCACCACGACGATCGCCGGCAGTCACGGCGTGGCGATGCACCACCACTTCACCTTCCGCCCGGCACCGGACGGATCCGGCCTGGTGGAGGACCGCCTGATCCGCGGCATGCACCCGCAGATCGCGCAGCGGCTCCAGCTGGACCGCCTGCGCGAGTTCGACCTGACCCGGCTGCCGTCCGCGGACGAGGAGATCTACCTGTTCCGGGCGGTGGCCAAGGCCAACCCGGCGGACGAGCGGCTGATCGCGATGGGCCAGGTCCGTGACCTGACCCCGCTGCGCGACGCCGAGGGCCGCCTGGTGGCGCTGCCCGCGGTCGAGGACGCGATCTCCGCCGGGCTGACCGCCATCCGCAACATCCAGGCGCAGCGGCCGCAGAACCGGCGGTTCGACACCAACCGCATCCTGATGTACGTCTGGCCCTCGGTCGAGCTGCCGCAGGACGACCTGTCCACGCTGATCCAGCGCATCCTGCCGCTCACCTCGGGCGCCGGGCTGGAGGAGATGGAGTTCCTGGTCAGCCGCCACGACGACGCCGGCGCGCTGACCGAGATCGCGATGCGGCTGGTGCCCGAGATCGGCCGGGGCGCGCGCCTGGTGGTGGGCGAGCCGGCGACCGAACCGCTGCAGCCACTGGACGACTACCGGCAGAAGGTGCTGCGGGCGGCCCGGCGGGGCACCGTCTACCCGTACGAGCTGACCGGCCTGCTGGCCGGCCCGGACGGCTCCTTCGTCGAGCACGACCTGGACGCCGCCGGCCGGTTGGTGCCGGTGGACCGGCCCAAGGGCCAGAACTCGGCCGCGATCGTGGCCGGGCTGGTCACCACGCCGACCACCCGGCACCCGGAGGGCGTCACTCGCGTGGCGCTGCTGGGCGACCCGACCAAGGCGCTGGGCGCGCTGAGCGAGCCGGAGTGCGCCCGGGTCATCGCCGCGCTCGACCTGGCCGAGCAGCTGGGCGTGCCGCTGGAGTGGTTCGCGCTGTCGGCCGGCGCGCGGGTCTCGATGAGCTCGGGCACCGAGAACATGGACTGGGTCGCCGCCGCGCTCAAGCGGATCGTCGGGTTCACCCAGGCCGGCGGCGAGATCAACGTGGTCGTCGCGGGCATCAACGTGGGCGCCCAGCCGTACTGGAACGCCGAGGCCACCATGCTCATGCACACCAAGGGCATCCTGGTGATGACGCCGGACTCGGCCATGGTGCTGACCGGCAAGCAGGCGCTGGACTTCTCCGGCGGGGTGTCGGCCGAGGACAACTTCGGCATCGGCGGCTACGACCGGGTGATGGGCCCGAACGGGCAGGCGCAGTACTGGGCGCCGGATCTGGCCGGGGCGCGCGACGTGCTGATGGCGCACTACGACCACACCTACGTGGTGCCGGGCGAGAGCACCCCGCGGGCGGTCCCGACCACCGACCCGGCCGACCGGGACGTCTCGTCGTACCCGCACCCGTTCGGCACCGACTTCGCCACGGTCGGCGAGATCTTCTCGGCCGCGCACAACCCCGACCGCAAGAAGCCGTTCGACATCCGCACGGTCATGCGGGCCCTGTCCGATCAGGACCACCCGGTGCTGGAGCGCTGGGCCGGCATGGCCGACGCCGACACCTCGGTGGTGCAGGACGTGCACATCGGCGGCCGGCCGGTCTGCCTGATCGGCATCGAGTCCCGCTCGGTGCCGCGGCGCGGGTTCCCGCCCACCGACGGACCGGACACGTACACCGCGGGCACGCTGTTCCCGATGTCGTCGAAGAAGACCGCGCGGGCCATCAACGCGGCGTCCGGCAACCGGCCGCTGGTGGTGCTGGCCAACCTGTCCGGCTTCGACGGCTCGCCCGAGTCGATGCGCAAGCTCCAACTGGAGTACGGCGCGGAGATCGGCCGGGCGATCGTCAACTTCTCCGGGCCGATCGTGTTCTGCGTGATCTCCCGCTACCACGGCGGCGCCTTCGTGGTGTTCTCCAAGGCGCTCAACCCGGCCATGACGGTGCTGGCTCTGGAGGGCTCCTACGCGTCGGTGCTGGGCGGCGCTCCCGCGGCGGCGGCGGTGTTCGCCGGTGACGTGAACAAGCGCACCGCCACCGACCCGCGGGTGACCGACCTGCAGGCGCAGGTGTCGGCGGCCGGCGCGGCCGAGCGCGCCGCGCTCAACGCGCGGCTGGCCGAGGTGCAGTCGGCGGTACGGGCGGAGAAGCTGGGCGAGGTGGCCGCGGAGTTCGACCGGGTGCACAGCATCCAGCGGGCGGTCGAGGTCGGCTCGGTCGACGCCATCATCTCCCCGGCCGAGCTGCGTCCCCGGATCATCCAGGCGATCGAGCAGGCGGGCAGGTGAGCCCGGGGACCCGGCCGCCCGGCCGGGTCCCCGCCGGTTCCGGGTCCGATGTCCCACGTGGACGTGCATGAGGGGAAACGCGGTGGCTCGCCAGGAACGCCCGGTCGACCCGACCGCCGGGCCGCTCCAGTCGCTGGCATACGACCTGCGTACCCGGCCGGCGACGCCGATCTGGGCAGCGACCGGCGCGCGGCCGCCGGCCGGGTCGCCTGCCTCTACCCGGTGGCGAAGCTGCCGGCCACGACGGGGTAGGGGCGGGCGGGCTCAGCCGCAGGCCACCCAGCTGCTGTCCCAGCTGTAGATCGTGGTGCCGTACTGGACCTGACCGCCGTACTTGACGCACTCGCCCGGCGCCGAGAGGTAGACCCGACCCGCGTAGGAGGTGTAGCTGCCGAAGTCGTCGGCCGTCTTGTGTGTCTCCTGCGAGATGATGTAGACCTCGGTGTTGTTCCTGGTGCCGATGTTCTTCTGCTTGAACGTCACCGCGCAGTTCTTCTTGGTGGCGCTGCTGTACAGCAGGTAGACGTAGATGCCGCCGTCGATGCCGTGGCTGTCGACGATCGAGTAGCCCGATCCGCACAGCGCCGTCGCCGAGCCCGGGTTGACGTCACTGGCGTACGCGGCACCCGGGCCGGCGGCGACGCTGGTCGCCGCCGCGACCACAGCCGCCGCCGCGGCCGCGACCCGTCCGATGCTGTTCTTCAAACCGTGTCCTCTCACCGTGGCGCCGCCCGGTGCGGCGCTCGATGAGTCCTTCGTACCGGACCGGTTGATTGATCTCGATGCCTTCGCCGGGCGATCAATCAATCGGCCCGGTGGGCCTCAGTCCGCCGAGACCTGACCCGCCGCCTCGACGATCAGCTCGACCAGCCTGGCCGCCTCCGGGATGGCGACCGTGTGCGATCCGCCGGCCAGTTCGACGGTGCGGCGCGACCCGGCCCGCTCGGCCATGAAGCGGTGCGCCGCCACCGGGATGTTCAGGTCTTCGCTGCCGAAGAGGAACCAGGACGGCAACGACTTCCAGGCCGGCTCGCCCGACGCCTCGCCCAGGGCCGCCTCGGTGATCGGCCGCTGAGTCACCGCCATGACGGCGGCATCCTCGGCGGACGAGTCGGCGGCGAACTGGTGGTGGTACTTGTCCTGCTTGATGTACAGGTCGGTGCCGCCGTCCGGCAGCTTCACCGGGGACAACGTCTCGCCGAGGGTGCTGCCGAGGAACTTGCCGGCCAGATCGGCGGCGCTCTCCCCGGCCTCCGGCGCGAAGGCGCCCACGTACACGAGCGCCTTGACGGCCGGGTTGCCGCTCACGGCGTTGGAGACGACCATGCCGCCGTACGAGTGGCCGACGAGGATGACGTCGCCTTCGACGCTGGTCAGCGCGGCGCGCAGGTAGTCGGCGTCGCTGCGGACGCCGCGCAGCGGATTGGCCACGGCGACCGCCGGATAGCCGGCGTCCAGCAGCAGCCGGATGACTCCGTTCCAGCTCGCCGACTCGGCGAAGGCGCCGTGCACGAGCACGATGGTTGGCTTGCTCATCGTTTCCCCCATTGGTCGATGGCTCATTCTTACCATCCCGGATTCGCGCTGATGATCTTGATGTGGTCGACGACCTGCACGAATCGGCCATTCCGGGGCGCGGGTGAGCCGGTTAGGCTCGGCCGGACGGGGGAGCGGGGTGCGCGATGATCGGCCGGGAGTCGGAGCTGGCGCGCCTGCGCGCGGCGGCGGCCGGCGTCCGGGAGGCCGGCAGCGCCTGGGTCGTGGTGGGATCGCCCGGATTGGGCAAGACGGCCTTGATCCGAACGATCACCGACGAGCTGACCGCGCGGGGCTTCGGCGCCCTTCTCTCGTCCGGCTCGGCCGGCCACGCGGATCAGGGTTTCGCGGTGCTGCACGAGCTGCTGCATCCCCTGCTCGGCAACGTCGACGCCCTGCCGGCGCGGCAGCGGTCCGCGCTGCTGGCGGCGTTCGGCATGGCCGACGGCGCTCATCACGACCGGCTGCTGATCCACCTCGCCGCCCTCGGGCTTCTGGAGGACGCGGCCGGGGCCGGGCGTCTGCTCGTGGTGGTCGACGACGCCCACCGGGCCGACCCGTCGAGCCTCGAGGCGCTCATCTTCGTGGCACGCCGGCTGAGCCGCAGCCCCCTTCTGCTGATCTGCACCGTCCGGCCCGGCGAGCCCGCCGACGTGCTGCTGCGGGAGGCCGGGCTGGAGCGCTTGACCCTGTCACCGCTCGCCGAGGCGGACGCGATCTCGTTGCTGCGCCGGGAGCGGCCCCGGCTGCCGCCGGCCGCCGTCGCCCGGGTGCTGCGCGAGGCCGACGGCAACCCGCTGGCGCTCATCGAGTTCGCCGAAGGCGCCGAGCTGGGCGGAACGGGGGAGCGCCTGCCGACCACCCGGCGGCTGGAGGAGGCGTTCCTCGCCGGCGCCGAGGCGCTGCCGGCCGGCGCGCGCCGGCTCCTGCTCCTGCTGGCCGTGTCCGGCGAGGCCACGATGGGGGAGGAGACCGATGTATCGGACGTGACGGCGATCGAGGCGAGTGGCCTGGCCACCGTCGTCGGCGACCGGCTTCGCTTCCGCCATCCGCTCGTCGGTTCCGCGGTCTACGGCGCCGCCACCTCGGCGCAGCGCCGTGCGGCCCACCGCGCGGTGGCCGCGAGCACCCGCAGTGTCGAGAAGGCCGCCTGGCACCGGGCCCAGGCGACCGTCGACCACGACGAGGCCGTCGCCGCCGAGCTGGCCGCCGCGGCCGAGCTCGCCAACCGCCGCGGCGCCCGGCAGGAGGCGGTCGCGTGGCTGCGCCGTGCGGCGGCGATCTCCCCGCAGGACGACCGGCGGGTGCGCCGCCTGGCGATGGCCGCCGAGATCGCCCGGGAGGCCGGCCTGGCCGACGAGTCCGAAGAGCTGTTGCGGCAGGCCACGCCCGAGGCCCGCGAACCCGACGTGGTGGCCCTGCTGGCCTCCGCCGAGACGCTGCTGACCGTGACGACCGGGCGGCCCGGGCTCACCGTGGAGGAGAAGATCGCCCAGGCGGACCGGCTGGCCGGACCGGACGGCCACGCCAACGTCCTGGAGCGCAGCAGCATCCTGCTGGGCGCCACCGCCCGGCTCTGGCTGGTCACCGGCGCCCCGGCCGCGGCGCCGGGGTTGCCCGAGGCGATCGCCGCCCTGCAGGAGCCGGGCGACAACTGGATCCAGCTTCTGGCCATGGGCTACGCCGATCCGGTGCGGGCCGCGCCGTTCCTGCGGGGGGCACTTCCCGGGCTGGTGCGGGCCGCGGTGACGGAATGGGGTCCGGCCGACGTGCGTCCCGAGGCCGACCGGCTGATCGCCACCTCGCGGGGCCGGGCCGGCGACCCCCGCTGGCTGTTCTCGGTCGGGCTGGTCGCCCAGGCCGCTCAGGACCTGCGGACGTCGCGGGCGGCGTGGGACGTGGCGCTGACCGGGTCCCGCGCGCTCGGCTCGGCGGCGGACGAGTCGGTGACCCTCAGCGGACGGGCCATCACCCTGTTCCTGCAGGGCGACGTCGCCGGTGCGCTCTCCGACGCCGACCAGGCGCGGCGGCTCGCCGAGGAGTATCGGTTGTGGCTGGTCGCCGGCCTGGGCGCCGGGGTGCTGGCCGCCGCCCGCGCGGTCCGCGGCGAGCACGGCGAGGCGCAGGCGGCGATCGAGGACGTCCGGCGGTACGCGGTGCACGCCCCCTGCGCGCTCGCGGCCGCCCTGGCACACTGGGCGGCCGGCATCGTCGCGCTCAACGAGGGCCGGGCACCGGACGCGCTGCACGAGCTGCGCCTGGTCGAGGTGCATCCGCCGACGGCGGCCTGGTCGATCGCGGACCTCGCCGAGGCCGCGGCACGTGCGGGCCGGCCCGGCGAGGCCGGCGACATGATCGCCCGGGTGGCCGCGGCCGCACAACGGTTGCCCGGCGACTACTGGGCCGCTCTGGTCCTGCGGGCGCGCGCCGAGCTCGACGACGACGGCGCCGCCGGGCCGGCCTACGAGGAGGCGCTGCGGACCGGCCGATCCGGATCACCCCTCGAGATCGCCAAGACCCATCTCGCGTACGGGACATGGCTGCGCCGCCGTCGCCGGATCGGCCCGGCACGCGACCATCTGACCAGGGCGCTGGCGGGTCTGCGGACGGTGGGCGCCGCGCCGCTGGCCGGCCGGGCCGTCACCGAGCTGCGGGCGGCCGGCGCCCGGGTGGACGACGCGGCCGACGACGCCGACGGCAAAGCCGCATTGCTCACCCCGCAGGAGCTGTGGGTGGCCCGGCTGGCCGCGACCGGCATGAGCAACCGCGAGATCGCCGACCAGATGTTCCTGTCGCCGCGCACGGTCGCCCGCCACCTCTTCAGCGCCTTCCCGAAGCTGGGCATCGACCAGCGCACCCAGCTCGCGGCGGCGCTCGGGTTTCCCGGCGCAACGACGCGTGTCAGTGCCCCGGAAGGTCACTGACCTCGGGTTAGACTGCCACGACGGCGTACGGGAGGGGTTGGCACCGTGTCCCCGGCAGCGGCGATGATCGGGCGTGACGCGGAACTGGCGCGTGTGGTCTCGCTGCTGACGACCGTACGGGAGACCGGTTGTGCCGTGGTGGTCACCGGTGAGCCCGGCATCGGCAAGACCACCTTCGCCGACGCCGTCGCGGGCATCGCCGAGGAGCGGGGCTTCCGGCGCGTCCGCCGCGACGCCGTGGAACGGGCGGCGATCGCCGACTACGCCGACCTCCACGAGCTGCTGCGCGAGCACCTCGACCAGGCCGACCGGCTGCCCCCGCGCCACCGCGACGCGCTGCGGGCCGCGTTCGCCGGCCGGCCGACGAAGAGCCTGCTGGTGGAGCTGGCCGCGCTGGGCCTGCTGGAGGAGCTGGCGTCCCGGTCGCCGCTCCTGGTCATCGTGGACGATCTGCCGTGGCTCGATCCGGCGAGCGCCGGCGTGGTCGATTTCGTCGCGCGGAGGCTGGGTGTCAGCCCGATCCTGCTGCTGGTGACCGCCCGCACCATGGACGGCACGGTCGAGTTCGGCGGCCTGGAGGCCGAACGCATCCACCTCGAACCGCTCCCCGACGCCGAGGCGGGCGCGCTGCTCGACGCGCTGCCGTGGCCGATCGACGCCGCGACGCGCGAACGGATCCTGGCCGAGGCGATGGGCAACCCGCTGGCATTGCGGGAGTTCGCCCGCGCGCGCACCACCGCCGACGCGACGGCGCCCGGCGGCCGGCTGACCACCACGCCGCGGCTCGAGGCCACGGTTCTCGCCGAGGTGACCAAGCTGCCCGAGCCGACCCGGCGTTATCTGCTGCTGGCCGCGGCGGGCGACCGGGAGCCGCTGCCCGACCTGATCGGCGCCGGCCGCCGGCTCGGGCTCAGCCCCGAGGAACTCGCCCCGGCCGAGGCGGCCGGCCTGATCGCCGTCTCGGACACCCGCGTGCAGTTCCGTCATCCGCTGGTCCGCTCGGCGCTGCGCGGGGCCGCCGACTGGTCCGAGCTGGCCAAGGCGCACGGCGCGCTCGCCGAGGCGACCCGGGACGCGGCGCGGGCGGTCTGGCACCGGGCTGCGCTGGTGCTCGACCAGGATGAGGAGGTCGCCGCCGCCCTCGACGAGGTGGCCGGGACCGCGCTCGACCAGGGCGACCGCTTCGAGGCGGTGTCCGCGCTGCGCCGCGCCGCCGAGCTGTCCGAGCGGCCGGCGGACCGGGCCCGGCGTCTCGCCCGCGCCGCGGAGGC
>NZ_CAKUCL010000155.1 GCF_934643405.1 uncultured Actinoplanes sp. | reverse complement strand
CCGGGACACCGACGGCATCCTCGCCGCGGTGGCCGACGGCACCCTCGGCGGCCTGGTCGTCGGCGGCGTCGACCCGAACGACCTGGCCGATCCGCGACTGGCCGCCCAGGCGCTGGACAACGCCGGCTTCGTGGTCAGCCTGGAGATGCGGCACACCGCCGTGACCCGGCGCGCCGACGTGGTCCTGCCGATCGCTCCGGCCCAGGAGAAGTCCGGCACCTACATGGACTGGGAGGGCCGGCTGCGGTCCTTCGACACCGTGCTGCCGAGCAGCTCGATGACCGACGGCCGGGTGCTCGAGGCGATCGCCGCGCTGATGGACGTCACGCTCGGCACCGGCGACGTCATGGCGATCCGGCGCGAGCTGGGCGCCATGCCGCCGAGCCACTCGGCCCGCCCCGCGGTCCCCTCGATCAAGCCGGCGAAGCCCGCCAAGCCGGGCGCGCGCGAGGCGGTCCTGTCGACCTGGCACCACCTGATCGACGAGGGCTCGCTGCTGGACGGCGACAACGTGCTGAAGGGCACCGCCCGCCTGTCGCTGGTGCGGATCGGCAAGGACGTCGCCGAGGCGCTCGGCGTGGCCGACGGGGACATGGTCACGGTCAGCACGGTCCGCGGCGCGATCTCCCTCCCGGCCGCGATCACCGACCTGCCCCCGCAGACGGTGTGGATTCCCACCAACTCGCCGGGCTCGACCGTACGTCGCAGTCTCGGTGTCACCTCGGGCGCGGTCGTCCGGCTCAGCGCCGGAATCCCCGGCCCGATCCTCGCTGTGTCTGCCGAAGACGGCTCCGCCGCACCGCAAGAGGAACCCCGCGCGAAGGGGGCAATGGCATGAATTCGATGATCCTGGCGGCGCACGCCCAGGACCCGACCTTGCAGACGTTCGAGAACGACGTCTGGTGGATCACGCTGATCAAGCTGTTCGGCGTCTTCGTGATCCTGCTGCTGCTGACGCTGTTCACGATCAACTACGAGCGCAAGGTCGTGGCCCGGATGGCGGTCCGGCCGGGCCCCAACCAGGTCGGCCCGAAGGGCTGGTTGCAGAGCCTCACGGACGGCGTGAAGCTGCCGTTCAAGGAGGAGATCATCCCGAAGACCGCCGACAAGGTGGTCTACTTCATCGCGCCGGTGATCTCGGCGACCACGGCGTTCACCGCGTTCTCGGTGATCCCGTTCGGCGGCGTGGTCAACATGTTCGGCCACCAGACCGCGCTCCAGCTCACCGACGTGCCGGTCTCGGTGCTGGTCCTGCTCGCCTGCTCCTCGATGAGCGTGTACGGCGTGGTCCTCGCCGGTTGGGCGTCCGGTTCGACGTATCCGCTGCTGGGCGGTCTGCGATCGAGCGCGCAGATGATCTCGTACGAGGTCGCCATGGGTCTTTCGATCGTGGCGGTCTTCATGACCGCCGGGTCGATGAGCACCTCGGAGATCGTGGCCGCGCAGGCGCACGGCACCCCGCACGAGATCGGCGGCATCACGCTGACGACCCCGAGCTGGTACGCGATCCTGCTGCTGCCGAGCTTCATCATCTACTGCATCTCGGCCGTGGGTGAGACCAACCGGGCCCCGTTCGACCTGCCCGAGGCGGAGTCGGAGCTGGTCGGTGGCTTCCACACCGAGTACTCGTCCTTCAAGTTCGCGCTGTTCTTCCTGGCCGAGTACATCAACATGATCACCGTGTCGGCGTTCTGCACGACGCTGTTTCTCGGTGGTTGGCGCGCCCCCTGGCCGATCACCGCCTTCTGGCACGGCGCCAACTCCGGGTACTTCGCCCTGCTCTGGTTCTTCGCCAAGGTGCTGATCCTGCTGTTCGGCTTCATCTGGCTGCGGGCGACGCTTCCCCGGATGCGCTACGACCAGTTCATGCGGTTCGGCTGGAAGGTCCTCATCCCGGTCAACCTGGTGTGGATCCTCTTCCTGAGCTACGTCAAGGTCGCCAACAACGAGCTGACCAGCACGCAGAAGTGGACGTCGATCGGCGGCATCGTGGTCGTGGTCCTGCTGGTCGCCATGCTGTGGCCCAGCAAGAGCAAGCCCCGCGAGCTCTCCGTCGAGGAACAGCTGGCCACCCGGCCACCGGGCAGCTTCCCGGTCCCGCCGATGGACCTTCAGGTACCCCCGAGCCCGCGGGCCCGCCGAGCGGTGGCCGAGCGCGCCCCCGCCACGGTCGGCGGCGATTCCGAATCCAAGGAGGTGTGACGTGGGCACGTTCACCGGCTCCTTCAAGGGCTTCGGGGTGACCTTCGCGCACATGTTCCGCAAGGTCATCACGACCGACTACCCGTTCACGCCGCCCGCGCCGGCGCCGCGCTACCACGGCCGGCACATCCTCAACCGGCACCCGGACGGCCTGGAGAAGTGCATCGGCTGCGAGCTGTGCGCCTGGGCCTGCCCGGCCGACGCGATCTACGTCGAGGGCGGCGACAACACCGACGAGCAGCGCTTCTCGCCGGGGGAGCGGTACGCGAAGATCTACCAGATCAACTACGCGCGCTGCATCTTCTGCGGTCTGTGCATCGAGGCCTGCCCGACCCGGTCGCTCACCATGAGCAACGAGTACGAGCTGGCCCGCGACAGCCGGCAGGACCTGATCTTCACGAAGAAGGAACTGCTGGCCCCGCTGCTGCCCGGCATGGAGCAGCCGCCGCACCCGATGCGGCTGGGCGACACCGACAAGGACTACTACGTCGGCGCGCTCACCAACCCGGGCACGTCGGCCGGCGCCGAGCGGGCGCCGTGGGCCGACGCCGGCACGCACGACGCGGCAGACCCGGAGCACCCGGCCGACCGGCCGGAGACCGCCGGGACCCGTCGCCGCAAGGACGCCGGGGATCAGCCCAAGGAGGTCGTCCGATGAGCCACGTCTCCACCGGCGAAGCCTTCGCCTTCTGGATCCTCGGCTCGATCGCGGTGATCGGCGCCCTCGGCATGGTCCTCGCCCGCAACGCGGTCCACTCCGCGCTGTGGCTGGTCCTGACCATGCTGTGCCTGGGCTTCATGTACGTGGTCAACTCGGCGCCGTTCCTGGGCGCCGTGCAGATCATCGTCTACACCGGCGCGATCATGATGCTGTTCCTGTTCGTGCTCATGCTGGTCGGCCGGGACGCCTCCGACTCGTTGATCGAGACGCTACGCGGCCAGCGGGTCGCGGCGATCATCCTCGGCGTCGGCTTCGCGGCTCTGGTCGCGACGGGTCTGGCGCGCGCGCTGACCGACACCCCCGCCGTGGGGCTGACCGCCGCGAATCAGAACGGCAACGTCCAGGGTCTGGCCGCGCTGCTGTTCACCCGCTACGTCTTCGCGTTCGAGGTCACCTCGGCGCTGCTGATCACGGCGGCGGTCGGCGCGATGGTGCTGGCGCACGTCGAGCGGGCCAAGGCCGACATCGCCGACCAGGTCACCCGCATGAAGCTCCGCTTCCGTCCGGGCAGCTACCCGGGTGCGAAGGCCGGCCCCGGCGTCTACGCGAACACGATGTCGGTCGCCGCGCCGGCCCGGCTGCCGGACGGCAACGGGTCGGAGCGCAGCATCTCGCCGATCCTGCCCGTCCGTGAGCTGAGCGCTTCCGAGGCCGCTCCGAAGGGAACCGAGAAATGAAGCGCCGAGCGTTGGTCTTCCATCAAGGCGGCACAGCATGACTCCTGACTATTACCTCGTCCTCGCGGCGATCCTGTTCACCATCGGCGCCGCCGGGGTGCTCATCCGCCGCAACGCGATCGTGCTGTTCATGTGCATCGAGCTCATGCTCAACGCCGCGAACCTGGCCCTGGTCACGTTCAGCCGGATCAACGGCACCCTGGACGGTCAGATCATCTCGTTCTTCGTGATGGTCGTCGCGGCCGCCGAGGTCGTGGTGGGCCTGGCGATCATCATGTCGATCTTCCGTACTCGGCGCTCGGCGAGCGTCGACGACGCGAACCTCCTCAAGTACTAAAGGGGCCTTCACGTGGAACAGACAGTGGAGTATGCCCACGCGACGGGAGCGTTGAGCGGAATCTGGCTGTTGGTGGCCATTCCGCTGGTCAGCGCCGCGATCCTGCTGCTCCTCGGCAAGCGGGCCGACAAGTGGGGACACTGGCTCGGTGTCCTCGCGGTGGCCGCCTCGTTCGTGCTCGGGTTGATCTTCTTCTTCAGCCTCAGCGGCCTGGACGCGGAGCATCGTTCGGCCGAGCAGAGCCTGTGGGACTTCATCACCGTCGGTGGACTGCATGTCGACTTCGGCCTGTTGTTCGACCCGCTGTCCGGCGTCTTCGTGCTGCTGATCACGGGCGTCGGTTCGCTGATCCACCTGTACGCGGTCGGATACATGGAGCACGACCCCGGCCGCCGCAAGTTCTTCGGGTACTTCAACCTCTTCGTCGCGGCGATGTTGCTGCTGGTTCTCGGCAACAACTACGTGATGCTCTACTTCGGCTGGGAAGGCGTGGGTCTCGCGTCCTACCTGCTGATCTCGTTCTGGTACAACCGGCCGTCCGCGGCCACCGCCGGCAAGAAGGCGTTCCTGATGAACCGGGTCGGCGACGCCGGCCTGGCCATCGGCATCTTCCTCATGTTCGCGACGCTCGGCAGCACCCAGTACGACGACGTCTTCAACGGCGTGGGTTCGCTGTCCGCGGCCACCGTGCTCATCCTCGGCATCCTGCTGCTGCTGGGCGCCGCCGGTAAGTCCGGCCAGTTCCCGCTGCAGGCGTGGTTGCCCGACGCGATGGAGGGCCCGACCCCGGTCTCCGCCCTCATCCACGCGGCCACCATGGTGACCGCGGGCGTCTACCTGATCGCCCGCTCCAACCACATCTTCTCGGCCAACACCACGCTGCAGACGATCGTGGTCAGCGTCGGCGCGCTCACCCTGCTGATGGGCTGCATCATCGGTGCCGCGAAGGACGACATCAAGCGGGTGCTGGCCTGGTCGACGGTCAGCCAGATCGGGTACATGTTCCTCGGCGTCGGACTCGGCGGCGGTGCGTACGCGCTGGCGATCATCCACCTGCTGGCGCACGGCTTCTTCAAGGCCAACATGTTCCTCGGTGCCGGCTCGGTCATGCACGGCATGCACGACCAGGTGGACATCCGGCGGTTCGGCGGCCTGCGCAAGTACATGAAGTGGACGTGGCTCACCTTCATGATGGGCTGGCTCGCGATCATCGGCATCCCGCCGCTGTCCGGCTTCTTCTCCAAGGAGCCGATCATCGTGGCCGCGTTCGAGCGCGACGGCTGGACCGCGTGGCTGTACGGCCTCGCCGCGCTGCTGGGCGCCGGTCTGACCGCGTTCTACATGACCCGGCTGTTCGTGCTGACCTTCCACGGCCCCGAGCGGTACACCGAGGACAACAAGCACCCGCACGAGTCGCCGTACATCATGACCGTGCCGCTGATGCTGCTGGCGCTCGGCTCGATCGTGGCCGGTTATCTGCTGTCCACATCCGTTCCGGACTGGCTGGAGCCGGCCTTCGGGGCCGAGCAGGCCGAGGCCGAACCGGTTCTGGCGCACTGGCTGCTCACCACGCTGAGCATCGTCGTCACGGTGATCGGCGCGGGCATCGCCTGGGCGCTGTTCCGCAACGGCACGGCCCTGCAGGAGCAGCCGGCCGGCGCGGTGGTCACCGCGGCCCGGCGCAACCTCTACACCGACGCGTTCAACGAGGCGGTGTTCGAGCGTCCCGGCGTCTACCTGACCCGGGCGCTGGTCTACCTCGACAACAAGGGCATCGACGGCCTGGTCAACGGCATCGCGGCCGGCATCGGTGGCAGCTCCGGCCGCCTCCGTCGCCTCCAGACCGGCTTTGTCCGCTCGTACGCCCTCAGCATGCTCACCGGTGCCGTTCTCGTGGTCGGCGCCTTCCTCGCGATCCAGCTGGGGTGGTTGGCGTGAACGACTTTCCGTTCCTCGGCATTCTGACGCTGCTGCCCCTCGTGGGCGCGGTCGTCGTGGCCCTGATCCCGAAGAGACGCTCGGAACTGGCCAAGACCGTCTCGCTGGTCTGGTCGCTGGCCGTGCTGGTGCTCAGCATCGTCATGTGGATCGCGTTCAAGGTGGGCGGCGACCGGTTCCAGTTCCACGAGTCGTACGCCTGGATCCCGTCCTGGGACGCCCGGTTCACCTTCGCCGCGGACGGCATCGCGCTGGTCATGCTGATGCTGATCGCGGTGCTCACCCCGGTGGTGATCCTCGCGTCCTGGCACGACGTGGACGAGAGCAAGCGGTCCGCGCCGACGTACTTCGCGCTGCTGCTGGCCTTCGAGTTCACCATGATCGGCGTCTTCGCCGCCGCCGACATCTTCCTGTTCTACGTGTTCTTCGAGGTCATGCTCATCCCGATGTACTTCATCATCGGCTCGTTCGGCGGTGCGCGCCGTCAGTACGCCGCGGTGAAGTTCTTCCTCTACAGCCTGGTCGGCGGTCTGTTCATGCTGGCCGCCGTGATCGGGCTGTGGGTGGTCGGCGGGCACACGTTCGACTTCACCAAGCTCAGCGAGGCCGCCGGGTCGATCGACCAGAACACGGCCCGCTGGCTGTTCCTCGGCTTCTTCGTCGCCTTCGCGATCAAGGCGCCGTTCTTCCCGTTCCACACCTGGCTGCCGGACGCCGGTGGCGCCGCTCCCGCCGGAGCGGCCGCGCTGCTCGTCGGCGTGATGGACAAGGTCGGCACCTTCGGCATCCTGCGCTACTGCCTCCCGCTGTTCCCGGAGGCGTCGCGCTGGTTCGCCCCGGCAGCCCTGGTGCTCGCGGTCATCGGCATCATCTACGCGGCACTGCTCGCGATCGGCCAGAACGACCTCAAGCGACTCGTGTCGTACACGTCGATCGCGCACTTCGGTTTCATCGGCATCGGCATCTTCGCCTTCACCAGCCAGGGCGGGACCGGTTCGGTGCTCTACATGGTCAACCACGGGCTGGCCACCGGCCTGCTGTTCATCGTGGTCGGCATGTTCGTGGCCCGGCGCGGCTCGAACCTGGTCAGCGACTTCGGTGGCGCGGGCAAGCTGCTCCCGGTCCTGGCCGGCATCCTGTTCTTCGCCGGTCTGGCCTCGCTGGCCCTGCCGGGGACGGCGCCGTTCATCAGTGAGTTCCTGGTGCTGATCGGCACGTTCACGGTCCACAAGGCGTACGCCGTGATCGCGACCGCGGGCATCATCCTCGCCGCCGCGTACGTGCTGTGGATGTTCCAGCGCACCACGCAGGGCACCCTGAACCCGGCTCTCGAGGAGATGCCGGCCATGAAGAAGGACATCACGCTGCGGGAGAAGGTCGTGGTCGCCCCGCTGATCCTCCTTCTGCTGCTGCTCGGCTTCTACCCGAAGCCGGTCACCGATGTGATCAACCCGGCGGTCCAGGCGACCATGCAGGACGTCGGGACGACCGATCCGGGGCCGACGGCGGTCGCGAACGGAAGGGCGGCGCGCTAGCCATGGACAACCTGCAACTACCCGCGATCGACTACAGCGCCCTGGCGCCCATGTTGATCCTCTTCGGGGCGGCGTGCGTCGGCGTCCTGGCGGAGGCGATCGTGCCCCGCGCGTCCCGGCACGCCATCCAGCTCGGCCTGGCGTTCCTGGCGATCATCGCGGCGTTCGTCATGGTGATCGTCAACTACGACACCCGGAAGATCACCATCGGCGGCGCGGTCGCGGTCGACGGCCCGACGATCTTCCTCCAGGGTTCGCTGCTGGTGCTCGGCGCCGTCTCGGTGATGCTCATCGGCGAGCGGTCGATCGAGAGGGGCGGCCCGTTCGTCTCGCAGGCCGCCATCACCGTCGGCTCGGACAAGGACATGCGGCAGGCCGGCGACCAGCCCGGCGCCACCGAGGTCTTCCCGCTGACGATCTTCGCGCTCGGCGGCATGCTGCTGTTCGTCGCCGCGAACGACCTGCTGACGATGTTCGTCGCGCTCGAGGTCTTCTCGCTGCCGCTGTACCTGCTGTGCGCGCTCGCCCGCCGGCGTCGCCTGCTCAGCCAGGAGGCCGCGCTCAAGTACTTCCTGCTCGGCTCGTACGCGTCGGCGTTCTTCCTGTTCGGCGTCGCTCTGATCTACGGCTTCTCGGGCGGCATCGGCCTGGCCGACGTGCACGCCGCGGTGGCCAGCCCGCAGCGCAGCCAGGTGCTGCTCTACGCCGGACTCGCCATGATCGCTATCGGTCTGCTCTTCAAGAGCGCCCTGGCGCCGTTCCACGTCTGGACGCCGGACGTCTACCAGGGCGCCCCGACGCCGATCACGGCGCTGATGGCGGCGTGCACCAAGGTGGCCGCGTTCGGTGCGCTGCTGCGCATCCTGTACGTGGCGTTCGAGGGCGTGCGCTGGGACTTCCAGCCGGTGCTCGGCGCGGTCGCGGTGCTGACCATGCTGGTCGGCGCGGTCCTGGCCGTCACGCAGACCGACATGAAGCGTCTGCTGGCGTACTCGTCGGTCGCGAACGCCGGTTACCTGCTGGTCGGCGTGCTCGCGCTGAACAAGGACGGCCTCAGCGGCACGATGTTCTACCTGGTCGCGTACGGCTTCTCGGTGCTGGCCGCGTTCGGCATCGTGACCCTGATCCGCGACGCCGACGGCGAGGCCACCCACCTCTCCCGGTGGGCCGGTCTGGGCCGCAAGAGCCCACTGTTCGCCGGTGTCTTCACGTTCATCCTGCTGGCCTTCGCCGGCATCCCGCTGACCAGCGGCTTCACCAGCAAGTTCGCGGTGTTCGGCGCGGCCGTCGAGGGCGGGCAGACCTGGCTGGTCATCTTCGGCGTGATCACCAGCATGCTGATCGCGTTCCCGTACCTGCGGGTGGTCGTCATGATGTGGCTCTCCGAGCCCGGCGAGTCGACCCCGACGGTGTCCGTCCCCGGCTTCATGACGTCGGCGGCGCTGTCCATCGGCGTGATCGCCACGCTCGCGCTGGGTGTGGTGCCGGCCCCGCTGATCGACCTGAGCAGGGACGCGGCGCAGTTCGTCCGCTGAGAGCAGCAGCAAAAAGCCCCGGGCCCGATCAGGCCCGGGGCTTTTCCGTGTCGTCAGCTCGTGCGGTCGGCGATGAAGTCGCAGAGCGCATCCATGGCCCGCTTCGCCTCGCCGTCCGGCAGCGGCGCGAGCTGGGAGCGCGCCTCCTCCGCATACATCCGCACGGTCTCCCGGGCCCGCTTCATCGCCGCCGACTCGCGCAGCAGCGTCAGGGCCTCCGCGTGCAGCTCGTCGTCGGTGATCGGCCCGGCGGACAGCAGCTCCCGCAGCCGCGTCTCGGTGTCGTCGCCGGCCAGCGCATACAGCACCGGCAGCGTCGGCACACCCTCGCGCAGATCGGTGCCCGGCGTCTTGCCCGACTGCACCGACTCGCTGGAGATGTCCAGCAGGTCGTCGGAGAGCTGGAACGCGATGCCGATCGTCTCGCCGTAAGCCGCGAGCGCCTCGATGGTGCCGGCCGGCGCCCCGGAGAACATCCCCCCGAACCGCGCCGACGTGGCGATCAGCGACCCCGTCTTCTCCATGATCACGTGCAGGTAGTGCTCGATCGGGTCGCTGTCACGCGGACCCACCGTCTCGGCGATCTGCCCGTGCACGAGCCGCGCGAACGTCCGGGCCTGAAGCTGAACAGCCTCGGGCCCGAGCGACGCCGCGATGTCCGCCGCGCGCGCGAAAAGATAGTCGCCGACGAGAATGGCGACCGAGTTACCCCATCGCGAATTCGCACTGGCCGACCCACGGCGTACGGGAGCCTCGTCCATGACGTCGTCGTGATAGAGCGTCGCCAGATGCGTCAGCTCGACCACATTCGCCGCCGCGATGATCTCGGGCGCCTGCGGATCCCCGAACTGCGCCCCCAACGCGACCAGAATCGGACGGAACCGCTTGCCCCCGGCATCGGCGAGGTGGCGCGCGGCCTCGGCCACCAGCGGATCAGCGCTGGCCACATTCGCCCGCAGCGCATCCTCCACGGCAGCCAGCGTCGCCGACACCGACGCATCGACCGCTGGGTCGATGTCGAGGCCGAGCGACGACAGCGTCATATCAGAGCGCGTCATATCACCGGTGCTCACCACGCTTTCACGATGCCATATGGGTCCGACGCTTTCGGTGCCAGGGGTAGCAGCAACAAGATCAAAATCAAAACCTGGCACAAGTACGGCGTAGCCATGTCCACACCACTCGCCCGGCTGCCTGCCGGGTACTTCTCCTCACGCCCGACCGGGCGGGCCCACACCGACGCTTCCTGCAAGATCGCCCCCACATCCGGTTGGCTCAGCCTTTGCACGAATGCCCGAAGCGCGCCGTTCCGCCGCCGCCGGCAGCACCCAAGACGATTCGTCAGAAGTGCCCGCACTGCCGCTGAGGGCCGCCGCCTCCGAGCCTGCCAGCCATCGATACCGGCGCGGGGCCGCCCGACGTCGCCGGGAGCGCGCCGGGAGCCGGACACCGAGGGCGCCGCGCGAAATGCGCCACTCGAAGCGACGTGCGCGGGATGCGCCGCTCGAAGCGGCGTGCGCGAAGAGCGCCACTGAGAGGGCGCCGCGTCGGGGCCGCCGCTTGAAGCGGCGTGCGCGAAGAGCGCCACCGAGAGGGCGCCGCGTCGGGGCCGCCGCTTGAAGCGCCGCGCCGGGTGCCACCGAAAGTTTGCCGTGCGAAGCCGGCTGCTCGAAGCTCGCCGCGTGAACTCGCCGCGTGGACTCGCCGCGCGAACTCGCTGCTCGAAGCTGGCTGGGCGGATCAGCCGCGCGAACTCGCTGCTCGAAGCTGGCTGGGCGGATCAGCCGCGCAAACCCGCCACTCGGAGCCCGCTAGGCAGATCCGCCGCTCGAAGGTCCGCGGCGCGGACCGGCTAGGCGAACTCGCTGCTCAAAGCACGCTGCACGAACCTGCAGCTCCAAGCTCGCCAGGTCGACCCGCCGCTCGAAGCCCGCCAGGTGGATCCGAGGCCATTCCCTGCGGATGCAGCCGCCCTCCTTCCTCACGTTCTGTTAGTCCAAACTCGAGCGATTCCTGCGGCCGACGAGCAATTGCCGGCCACGGCCACACGGGGCCCGCCGCCGATCACGCCCTATACGAACGTCAATATCCCCGAAAGGCAATTCGTATATCTCGGTGTACGGCTGCCCCAAGCTTACGACCAGGACCTATGCCCCACGGATTGGTTGTCCGGCGGTACCGATTGACGGTCGTGACCGGCACGATCCTATGCACCGGGAAAGGTCGGAACACCCGTTGATGTCCGGTGTGCGGATTTACCATTTGCCGGGCCGGGTCAGACGGTATGGCGGCGCAACATCTGACTGCCCACCAGCATCAGCGCCCCCGCCAGAACCATCGCGCCCGCCGCTGCCACCCACATCGTCGGGTAGCTCGTCCCGGCCGCGAGCGAACCCAGTCCCAGCGGGCCCAGGCACCCGCCCGCATAGATGCCCGTCTGGGTGATCGACGTGGCCGCCGCCGGCGCCTGGGGATGCAGCCGGACCACGGCGAAGTTCACCAGGCCGGGCCACGACCACCCCAGCCCGAACCCCAGGAGGACGCCGATCACCAACGGCACCGTTCCGGGCACGGCCAGCAGCGCCAGCCCGACCGCTCCGCACGCCAGCAACCCGGAGATGACCGCCACCTGCCGCCCGGGCCGCAGGTCCGCCTGCCACCCGCCGATCAACCGGGCCGCCACGCAGACCGCGCTGCCCAGCGTCAGCGCCAGACCGGCCGGGCCCGGCGCGATGCCCCGGGCCACGGCCGAGTCGACCAGGAACGTCCCCAACGCGTTGGCCGAGCCCGAAGCCAGCGTCCCGGCCACCCCGATCACGAGCAGTGCCCCGGTCGCCTGCTTGGCATCCCGGTCGCGCGCGACCCGGGACGACGACGGATCGGAGGGCACCAGCAGGATCGCCGCCGCGGCCAGGAGACCGGCCAGCACGAACGCCCACCGCCAGCCGATCGTCAGGGCCACCGTCGGGACCGCGGCGCCGGCCAGGAGCGTACTGACGGGAATTGCCGCCTGTTTGACGCCGAAGCTGAAACCCTGACGCCGGGCCGGGACGTGCCGGGAGAGGCTGGTGTTGCTGGACAGCTGGCCCATGGCGTTGGCTCCCGCGCCGAGCGCCAGGATCGCGATGAGGCTCCACAGTGCATTCGCGAACACCGCGACGCCGATCAGCGACGCCGCCGCGAGCGCGATGCCGGCCCGGGAGATGCGGACCGCGCCGTACCGCTCGACGAGCGCGCCGGCCGGAAGCGAGGCGAGCGCGCTGGCACCGAAGTACGCCGAGACCGCCAAGCCGAGGCCGGCGGGGGAGAATCCGAGCTCGTCGCCGATCTGCACGGCCAGCCCGCCGACCAGGAAGACCGGGATCGACACCGCGATTGTGGTGGTCAGGGCCCCGATCGCGGCTCGGGTGGCGCCGGTCGAGAGGACTGAGGTTTGCGTCGCGGCCATCGCTGGAAGACTATGCCCGCAGAATGCATCCGTGCGCGCTGAGTGCTAATGACCACACGGCTCGTGTAAATCGATCGTGATCCACATGCTTTTGGCATTCCGTCGGCGGAAGATTATTCATATGGTGTAAGTCCCTGGCGTCGGAGGTAGCTGTGCGCGACCCCCTGGCGGAGCCGTCCGATCTGATCCGGAGCGTGTCACGCGCTTTGCGCGTACTCGAATCGGTCGGTCGGGCCCCGCGCGGACTGACCGTGAAGCAGATAGCGCGTCGGTGCGAGTTGACCGTCGCGACGACGTACCACCTTGTGCGCACCCTGGCCTACGAGGGCTACGTGATCCGCCGCGAGGACGGCACGTACATCGTCGGCCTGGAGATCGCCGATCGATATCGCGAGCTGGTTTCGGCGTTCCGGGGGCCGCCGGCGGTCGGTGAGGCGTTGCGTCGTGCCGCGCTGGACAGCGGGTACAGCCACTATCTGGGTCGCTTCGTGGGTGGGCGGATCGCGGTGACGGCGTCCGCCGAGGGTCCGCGCTCGCCGTTCGTCGACGACATGGCCCCGGGCTTCGACGAGGGCGGGCACGCCACCGCGCTCGGCAAGGCACTGCTGGCCACGCTCACCCCCGACCAGCGGGCCCGATATCTGCGGGACTACGGCATGCGGCAGTTCACCCCGGCCACGCTGCTCACGCCGGAGGCGCTCGAGGCCGACCTGGCCGCGGGCGAGCGGCGCGGCATGCAGCTCGAGATGGGCCAGTTCCGGCAGGGCCTGGCCTGCGCCGCCGTGCTCGTGGTGCCGGACCGCGACATCGAACGCCGGTTGGTCCTGGCCTGCGCCCTGCCGGCCGCCGAGATGCTCACCTCGGCACGCGTGGTCCGGGCCAAGCTGACCTCCGCCGCGCGCACCGTGGCCGAGGCCCTGTCCGCGGGGGAGTCCGCCACGGCCTGACTTGCATGTCTAAGACTCCGTTGAACCTCACGGCGCCTGCTCACGTAAGACAGGGTGCACACGCGGGAACAGCGGAGGGTGGTGACAGGGGTGCGCTGCGAGCACGAGCACGACGACGGCGCGTACGTCCTGGGCGCCCTCTCGCCGGCCGAGCGGGCGGCGTACGAACGTCATCTCGCGACCTGTTCCTTCTGCCGTGAGGCTGTCGCGGACATGTCGGTGCTGCCCGATCTGCTCTCCCGGCTCGACGCCAAGGAGTTCGCGAAGCTGCTCGATCCGAGCCTGACGCCGGGTGATCAGGGCAGACCACCGGTGCATCCGGGTGCCTCGCTGCGCGATCTCGCCACCGCCTCACGGCGGCGCGACAAAGGCAAGACCTTTCGCGTACGGGCATGGAGCACCCTCGCCGCGGTGGTGTTCGTGGCCTTGATCGTCGTCGGGGTGGTCTCCTGGGCACACGACAGCGGCGCCCCCGCGGCGTCGTCCCCGCCCGGCCCGGCCATGACGATGACCGCGGTGGAGAGCACCTCGCCGATCACCGCGAAGGTCCGCCTGACCGGCACCACCGGTGGCACCCGCGTCGACATGGTCTGCTCGTACAGCAACGCGGCGACCAGGCCGAACACGTTCCGGCTGATCGCCTACGGCCCGGACGAGGAGAAGGAGCAGATCGGGTCCTGGCTGGCGACGCCCGGCGTCGACTTCCCGATGGAGGCCGTCACCCACTTCGCCCGCGGCAGCCTCTCCCGGCTGGAGCTGGTGCGCTACGACGGCAAGGTGATGCTCGCCTACGACGTCCCCTGACCTCTTGATTCCGGGTCAGCGGGGTGGCAGGGCGGCGGCTGGTTCGACGGTGGCGGCCGTCGGAACGGCCGCCGTCCGCCGGCGTTGACGCAGCGCGTCCGCGGTGAAGATGATCAGCGCGATCCAGACCAGGCCGAAACCCGCGAAGCGCGCGGCCGGCATCGGCTCGTGGTAGATCAGCAGACCGCACGCGAGCTGCAGGATCGGGGCGACGTACTGAAGGATGCCGATGCCGACCATCGGCACCCGGTTCGCCGCGCCGGCGAACAACAGCAGCGGTACGGCGGTGGCCAGCCCCGAGAAGATCATCAGCAACGTGTGCCCGGCCGACACATGCCCGAAGTGCGCGTCGCCGCTGAAGGTCAACCAGCCCACGTACGCCAATGCCGGCACCGCCAGCACGGACGACTCCACGAACAGCCCCTCCGCGGGCGGCAGCGACAGGCGCTTCTTGACCAGGCTGTACGACCCGAAGCTCGCAGCCAGCAGAAGCGCGATGTACGGCAGCCGGCCGTAGTCCACGGTCAGCACCGCCACCGCGATCGCGCCGACCCCGACGGCCGCCCACTGCCAGCGGCGCAGCCGTTCCCGCTGCACGGTCACGCCGAGCAGCACCACGACGAGCGGCGTGATGAAGTAGCCCAGCGCGGTCTCCACCACCCGCGACGAGTTGACGCCGTAGATGTAGGTGCCCCAGTTGACCGCGATGAGCAGCGCGGCCACCGCGATCCCGCCGAACAGCCGGGGGTTGCGCACGATGCGGGTGAGGAACCGCCAGTTCCGCATCGCGGCGAGCAGCAGGCTGATGAACAGCACCGACCAGATCACCCGGTGCGCGAGGATCTCCAGCGGCGAGGAGGGGCGCAGAAGCTTGAAGTAGATCGGGAAGAAACCCCAGATCACGTACGCCGTGAGGCCGTACAGATATCCACGCCGCTCATCGCTCATCACCCCACCGTAAGGTCTGCCCACCGAGCCGGTCGTTGCCTATGGCTCAGCTCACGGATCGCAGGTCGCACTCCATCCAGCGCCCCGGCTCGACCTCAGCGAATCCTTCCCGGGCATAGACGGCGTGCGCGTCGCGGGTGACCAGAAGGAACCGGCTCAGTCCCCGGGACGCGTAGTGATCACGCAGTTCCCGCACCAGCCACCCGCCGAGCCCTCGGCCGCGGTGAGCGCGGTCGACATAGACATCGCACAGGTAGGCGAAGACCGCCCCGTCGGTGACGACCCGGGCGATCGCGACCTGCGCGCCGTCGAGATAGATCCCGAACGGCTCGGATCCCTCCATCGCGGCGCGCATCTTGTCGAGCGGGCGACCGGCGGCCCAGTACGAGTCGCCGGCCAGCCACTTGTGGATCAGCGGCAGGTCGATCCGGGCGCGGTCCCCGCTCAGTTCGTAGCCGTCATCGCGGCGTTGCTCCAGCACGCCGCCGAGTCAAGCAGGTCTCAGTCGTCGCCGCCGTCCGGGACGAGCATGTTCAGGATCCAGCTGACCACCGCGACGAGCAGGGCGCCCAGCACCGCGCTCGGCCAGAAGTTGTCGACGTGGAACGGCAGATCGAACTGGCCGGCGACCCAGCTGGTCAGCAGGAACAGCGCGCCGTTCACGATCAGCGCGATCAGGCCCAGGGTCAGGATGTAGAGCCCGCAGCCGACGACCTTGATGATCGGCCGGAGCACCGCGTTGATGATGCCGAAGATCGCGGCGACCACGATCAGCGTCCACACCTTCTGGCCGGTGGAGTCCGTGGTCAGCTCGATGCCGTCGATCAGCACGGTCGCGAGCCACAGCGAGAACGCGGTGATCAGCAGGCGGATGATGATGCCCATGGGCAGGGATGGTGCCATGGTCGCGCCAGCCCCAGGGCCGACACTCCGCGATCTTGTCCGGGTCGTTGCGCAACGCCCGGCATATACCCGTTTATCGACCAGGCGGGCCCAGAAGTTGCGTTTCGATCGGCGTCTGCGCCAGTGCCGCCCACCGGACCGCGCGGCGGTTGACCACCCCCACCATGTCCGGCCGGATGCGGGTCATCCACTGGGCGACCTCGCCCAGACCGAGGGCTCCGCCGAGCAGCGTGGCCTCGTCGGCGCGCAGCGCCTGCAGGATCAGCAGGTCGGCGCGTAGGGCCACGTCCACGTCGGCGGCCGAGAACTCGTCGCGCACCACGAGCGTCGCCTGCCAGCCGGCGCCCGGGTCGTTGTCCGCGCCCACCGGCCCGATGTCGACCACGACCAGCACCGGATGCAGCGCCGAGGCCGGGGCAGTCGCCACCGTCCGGCCGGGTGGGACCACGGCGATCGACTCGCCCGGGACGGCCGCGCCCCGGACGAACGCCTCCCACGCTCGTGGCCGGGCGGTCTGCACCACCACGCGGGCACCGAGTGCCATCGCGCGCAGGGTGAGCAGCTGGGCGCAGCGGACGCCGCCGACCACCAGAACGCGGGTCTGCTCCGGCCGGAACAGCCGGGCGACGACCGGGGCGCCGTGCCGGTTGCTGCCCAGCATCGCCCCGGACGCGCGGACGGTCAGGTGCGGGTCGTCGTGGTGAGCGGCCTGCTGCCCGACGTCCACCGGCAGGCCGGGCACCACGGCCGGGCGGCCGCCCAGCGGCAGCGTCGCGGCCAGACCGGGCAGGTG
>NZ_CAKUCL010000154.1 GCF_934643405.1 uncultured Actinoplanes sp. | reverse complement strand
CTGGCGGGGCGGTTCACCGGCCGGGAACGCCGCTTCGACGCCGGCCTGCTGCTGTTGCGCGGCAGCACCCGCCGCGGCCTGCTGCGGCTCGCCGCCGGTCAGCATCTGCCGCCGCTGCTGGGCGGCGCGCTGCTGGGCTGGCCGCTGGGCGCGCTGGCCGGCCGGCTGCTCGCCGGCGACGGTCCGCTGCGGGTGGAACGGTGGCCGGCCGTTCTGTGGTCGGCCACCGCGGTGGCCGCGGTCGTGGCCGGCGGCCTGCTGGTGCTGACGACCGTGGACGTGATCACCCAGCGCGCCCCGGTCGCGACCCTGCTGCGCCGGGTGCCCTCGGCGCGCGGCGACTGGCGGTCCGCGGTCGCCGACGGTGTCCTGGTCGCCTTGGCGGCCGGGGCCGCCTACCAGGCGCGGGAGGGCGGCACCGCGAGCGGGCTGGGCAAGGTCGCGCCGGTCCTGGTGGCGCTCGCCGTGGGCGTGCTGCTGGCCCGGGTGCTGCGCGCGGTGGTCGACCGGGCGGGCAGCGCGGCGGTGCGCTCCGGCCGGCTGGGCGCCGGCCTGACCGCGGTGCAGATCTCCCGGCAGCCCGGCACCGACCGGGTGTTCGCGCTGCTCGTGGTGGCGGTGGCGGCCCTCACGCTGACCCTCGGCGGCTGGGTGGCGGGCCGCGACCAGCGGGCCACGCGCGCCGAGGTCGAGCTGGGCGCCACCCGGGTGCTGACGGTCGACGCCGGCTCCCGGACGGCCCTGCTCGACGCGGTGCGCCGAGCCGACCCCGGCGGGAGATACGCGCTCGCCGCCGCGGTGGACACCGACAACGGCCTGGTCGCCGTGGACACGAGCCGGCTCGCCGCGGTGGCCCGCTGGCGGCCCGAGTTCGGCCCGGTCACCGCGCTCGCCGCGCCCGCGCCGCCGCGCCTGCCGATGATCACCGGTACGGCGCTGAGCCTGCGGGTGACCAGCGCCCGCAAGGACGTCACCCGGATGGTGGTCGTGCTGCAGAACCAGGCCACCGGCGGGACCGTCGAGCTGGCGTTCGGCGGGTTCCGGCCGGGCGCCGGCACGGTCACCGTCCCGGTCTCCGGCTGCACCGCCGCGCCCGGCTGCCGGCTGGTCAGCATCCGGCTGGACGCGCCGTTCGTCGCGCTCGACGACGGCGCCCGGCCGGTGCCCGGCGGGGTGGTCGTCGAGGGCCTGGACCAGCGGGGACCGGCCGCGACCATAGTGGACCGTGCGGCCCTGGGCGACATCACCCGCTGGCGCACCGATTTCGGCGGCCTCGCCCTGCAGGCCACCGCCTCCGCCCGCGGCCTGTCGATGGCGCCGCAGAACCGCAGCGGCGACATCGGCCTGACCGTGTACGCGGTGGACGCGCCGCTGCCGCTGCCGCTGGTCGTGGCCGGTCCCGCCACGCCGGACTGGCGGCTCGAGGATGCCACCACGGATCTCTTCGCGCAGAACCAGACGCCGGTGCGGGTGGTGGCGGCGACCCGGGCGATCCCGGTGCTCGGCGGGGCCGGGATGATGGCCGACCTGGACGCGGTGGCCCGGCTCGTGGTGGACAGCCGCCGGCCCGCGACGTATCAGGTGTGGCTCGCGCCGGACGCGCCCGCCTCGCTGCGGGACGCGCTGACCTCCGCGGGCCTGACCGTCACCGGCGAGCGCAGCAGTGCGCAGCGCGTGCACGAGCTGGCCCGCGACCGTGACGTGGTGACCGCGCCGTTCGAGCTGTTCGCCGGGGTGACCATGCTGCTGCTGGCGGCCGCCATGCTGGCCGTGGCGGCGACCGTGGAACGGCGGCCGCTCGCCGACCAGCTGCGCGCGCTGCGGTTGCAGGGCTTGCCGCGGCGTACCGAAGCTCTCCTGCGGTTCACCGGGAGCATCTGGCTGGCCGGTTCCGGCCTGATCGCCGGGCTCGTCACCGCGCTGGTCGCCGCGAAGGCCGCGGCGGTGACCGCGCCCCCGTTCGTCGACGGCTGGCACGCGATCCCGCCGCCGGACGCGCTCGGACCCGTCGCCTTCGGGGCCGCCGCGCTGGCCGGTCTCGTCGTGCTCGCGCCGACCGTGTGGCTGACCTCGCGCGGCGGTGCCCGGTGATCGCCGTCGTCCTGGCCATGGTGTGGGCCCGGCGCGGGCAGGCCGTCGCGCTCACGCTGTTGTCGCTGCTCGGGGTCGCGGCCGCGGTCGCCGGTCCGGCCTATCTGCGCGCCGCCGACCGGGCCGTGGCCGCCGGGCAGATCGGGGTCGCCGACCCGGACGAGACGTCGGTGGCGCTGGTGCAGGCGCTGCCCGACCGGCGCCGGGGCGACGACCCGAGCGGCGCCGACCCGGCCGCGCTGCGCAGCACACCGGCGCTGACCGGGCTGCCCGGCTTCCGCTTCGTCTACTCCGCGCAGGTCAACACGATCGGCCTGGAGCGCGACACCGACGAGCCGACCCGGCTCGTGCACCGGCAGGACGTGTGCGCCCACCTCACCGTCGTGGCCGGCCGCTGCCTGCTCAGCGAATCCGATGTCGTGCTGGGCGAGCGCACCGCCCAGCGGCTCGGCCTGCACGTCGGTCAGGCCGTCTCGCTCGCCTACGCGGAATACGTGGACGGACCCACCAACAAGACCTACGAGCGGTTCGGCGAACCCAAGACGTTCCTGGTCACCGGCTTCTACCGGTTCACCGACCCGGCCGAGTACTACTGGGGCTCGCACGGTTACGCGCAGGGCCGCGAGCCCGCGTTCGTGACCGAGGCGTCGCTGACCGGCATGGACCTCGGGGCGCGGGTGCTCGCGGTCGACGGATACGCCGGCCCGGGCGCCCTGGACGTCGACAACCTTCCCTCGGTACGGTCGGGACTGAGCACGCTGCAGACCACGGTCGACGGCCTCCGGGCCGGCATCGAGCTGCGCACCGGGATGCCGGAGCTGCTCAACCGGATCGACGCCGGACAGGCCACGGTCCACCTGGTCGTGCCGATACTCGCCGTCGCGCTGGTGCTGCTCGCCTGCCTGACCATCTTCCTGGCGGTCGGCTACGGAACCGACGGCCGCCGCACCGAACTGGCCGTGGTCGCCCTGCGAGGCGCCCGCGCCCCGCAGCGGTGGTGGCTCGGCACCGGCGAGAGCATCGTCGCGATCGTGGCCGGCGGGGTGCTGGGCTGCCTGGCCGGTCAGCTGATCGTCAACGCCGTCACCGCGGTCCGGTTCCCGGGCGTCGGGGCCGACCCCGGCCTGTCCTCGCTGCGCTGGGCGCCGGTCGCGGTCGCCGCCGCCATCGCCACCGCCCTGGTCGCCGAGCACCGGCAGCTGGCCGCCCCGGTGCAGGACCTGCTGCGCCGGGCGCCGGCCGTGCGCGGCGCGGCCCGCGCGGTGGCCTTCGAGGTGGCGGTCGTGCTGCTCGCCGCCGCGGCGACGGTGCAGCTGGTGGTCACCGGCGGGACGCTCACCGGGGTCGGCACGTTCGCCACGGCCCTCGTGCTGATCGCGATCGCGCTCCCGGTGGCGCGGCTGCTGATGGGCGGGGTGGCCCGGTTGTCGCGGCGGGCGCTCTCCGCCGGGCGGCTGGGGTTCGCGCTGGCCGGCCTGCACCTGTCCCGGCGGCCCGGCGGCGTACGGCTGCTGGGCCTGCTCGTCGCCGCGGTGGCGGTGATCGGATATGCGGTGTCCGCTGTGGACGTCGCCGCCCACGGCCGCGCCGCGCAGGCATCCCTCGGCGTGGGGGCCGCGCGGGTGGTGACGGTGACCCCCACGGCGCCGTCGCAGCTGCTCGCCGCGGTCCGGGCGGCCGACCCCGAAGGCCGGTTCGCGATGGCCGTGGTCCGCACGCCCGGGGTCCTCGCCGCCGACACCACGCGGCTCGCCGCGGTGGCGAACTGGCCGTCCTCCGGGCCGTCCCGGGACTCGGTGGCGCGCGCGTTGCGGCCCGTGGCCTCCGCCCCGGTCGAGTTCTCCGGCACGCTGAACCTCGACCTGACCGCATCGGGGTTCGCGCCGTCGCTGCGCCCGGACGTGGCGCTGCTCGTGTCCTCGAGGTCCGGCGAGCGGCGGGTGCCGCTCGGCCAGGTGCGCAGCGGCCGGCACACGTACACGGTGACGGCCTGCGCCGACGGCTGCGTCCTCGACTCGATCCACCTCCAGCGGAGCGGCGGCTCGGGCGACATCATCGGGACCCTGATCTTCCACGGCCTGCCCGGCGGGAACTGGCGCAGCAGCGAGGGCGGCCGGGTCACCGGCACCGAGGACGGCCTGACCGTGTCGGTGAACCTGCTGACGAGCATCAACACCGGCATCTACCTCCAGCCGGCCGACGCGCCGTCGCCTCTGCCGGCCGCCACCGCCGGCGGCATCGCGCGGCCGGTGGTGACCGGCTTCGACGGCCATGACCTGCCGGTCGACCGGTCGGTCGCGGTGCCGGTCATCCCCGCGGTCGGCGTCACCGGCACGCTGGTCGACCTGGATTACGCGGACCGGCTGGACACCGGCGCCACGTTCACCGGCGAGTCGCAGATCTGGTTGTCCGCGGCGGCCCCGGCCGACGTGCTGGACCGGATCCGCGCCACCGGCCTGATCGTCACCTCGGACGTCTCCGCCGCCTCGGTGCGGGCGGCGCTGGACCAGGACGGCCCGGCCCTGGGCCTCCTGTTCTACCTGGTGGTGGGCGGGTTGACGGCGCTGCTGGCCGCCGCGGTGCTGGTGCAGGCGGCCACCGTGGACCGGGCACGCCGGGCCGAGGATCTGTCCGCGCTGCGCCACCAGGGCCTGTCCCCCGCCGACCTGCGCCGGGCGGTCCTGTGGACGTACCCGTCGGTGGCCGCGGCGGCGGTGGTGGCTGGCACCCTGGTGGGTGTCGCGGGCTGGGCCGTCACGGGCTGGGCCTTCCCCCAGCCGTTCACGTTGCCGTTCTCCCACCGGCCGTCGGCCGCGGCGCTGGCGACCGCCGCCGTGGTGGTCCTGGCCGTCCTGGCCGGGGTGGCCGCCCTGGCCGGACGGCGAACCCTCCGGGCGATCCGCTGAGCGATCGGACCTACGGGGTGACCAGACGGGGGAAGACGCGCCGGGCGTTTCCCGAGAAGACCTTCTCGTGGTCCGGTGTGGACAGACCAAGCGCCTCGACGTAGCGCCGCGTGTCGTCGAAGTGGTGGCCGGTCCGCGGGTCGATGCCGCGCACCGCGCCCACCATCTCGGAGCCGAACAGGATGTTGCCGGTGTCGATGACGTCGAACAGCAGGTTGATGCCGCTCTGGTGGTAGACGCAGGTGTCGAAGAAGACGTTGGTCATCACCGACTCCTCCGGCGGCGGCCGGCCGATCATGTCGGCCAGACCGCGGAAGCGTCCCCAGTGGTACGGCACCGCGCCCCCGCCGTGCGGGATGACGAACCGCAGGCCGGGGAACCGGGTGAACAGGTCCGACCGCAGGAACTGCATGAACGCGGTGGTGTCGGCGTTCAGGTAGTGCGACCCGGTGGCGTGGAAGTTCTCGTTGGTCACCGCGGAGACGTGCACCATCGCGGGCACGTCCAGCGACACCATCTCCTCGTAGAGCGGGAACCAGTACGGGTCGGTCAGCGGCGGTGACGTCCAATGCCCGCCGCTCGGGTCCGGGTTGAGGTTGCAGCCGACGAAGCCGAGGTCGAGCACGCACCGGCGCAGCTCGCCGACGGAGCCGGCGATCGGGGCGCCGGGCGACTGCGGCAGCTGGCCGACACCGGCGAACGACGACGGATAGAGGCCCACGACACGGGCGATCAGGTCGTTGGACACCGATGTCCACGCCCGGCTGTCCGACTCCGTACCGAGGTGGTGGCGCATCGCCGACGCACGCGGCGAGAAGATGGTGAGGTCCACGCCGCGCTGAGCCATCAGCCGCAGCTGGCTTCCCTCCAGCGACTCGCGGATCTCGTCGTCGGAGATGGCGGGATAGGGCGACGAAGGCTGCCACTGGGCGTGGGCCGCGGGGGCGGTCGTGTAGTGCCCATGACAGTCGATGATCACGAAGTTTCCCCGGGCACGGGGACGACCGGCGTGCCGTGCGTGTGGAACGTCGAGATGGTCTGCAGGCCCCACGCCTGGCCCTTCGCGCGCTCCTGGCGGCTCCAGCTGATCGTCCTCCAATCCGGCGCCAGGATGAGCCGCGCGCCGGCGTTGCAGATCTCGATGCGGTTGCCGCCGGGCTCCCAGACGTACAGGAAGAAGGTTTGCTGGATCGCGTGTTTGTGCGGGCCGGTCTCGATGTGCACGCCGGCGTCGAGGCAGACGTCGGCGGCCCGCAGGATCTCCTCGCGGGTGTCGGTGGCGAACGCGACGTGATGCAGACGTCCCCGGCTTGCGGTCCAGTCCTCGGTGTAGACCAGGTCGTACGTCTTGTTGCCCAGCGAGTACCAGACGGCCTGCGGTGAGCCGTCGTCCTTGACGATCTGCTCGGTGCAACGCGCGCCCAGCACGTCGCTCAGGAACGCCGCGGTGGCCGGCACGTCCGCGGTCAGGTAGTTCACGTGGTCGAGCCGCCGCAGGTTCGCGCCGCGCCCCGGGTACGCCGCCGCCTGGTTCTTCAGCGCGGGCCGGTCGCTGTCGTCGGCCCGGTACCAGTCGACGTCCCAGTAGAGTCCCAGCTCGTGCCCGTCGGGATCATGGAACATCATCACCTCTCCCAGCCCGTACGCGTCGTGCACCGCGCCACGGACCAGCCCGGCCTCCCCGATCGACGCCGTCAGGCGCCCGACCGCCTCGGGGCTGGCGGCGCGCAGATACGTCCGGCCGATACCGGCCTGCGACGACCGCACCAGCCGCACGGTCCACGACTGATAGTCGTCCCAGGTGTGCAGGTAGACCGAATCGGCGTCGCGATGCACCTCGCGCAGGCCCATCACCCGGACGAAGAAGTCACGCGACTCCTCGAGCACGGGCGTGCGCAGTTCGACCGGCCCGGTGTGCGCGATGTCGCGCCGCCGATCGGGATCGTGCGTCATCCGGCTGCCCCTCCCCCACGCGGCCAGACCAGGCCGTCCGACAATTTGCGCGCCGTGCGGACCACCGAGCCCCGGCGCAACCGGGTGTCCGGCCCGGTGCCGTCGAGCTCGGCGGTCACCTCGAGGATGCCCGTCGGGTGCTCGATGCGCACCAGGCCGCCGGATGCCGGCGGGGCCACGGTTCCTTCGGCGCCCACGGCGGCGGCGACCGACACCGCGCCCAGCACCCCGATCGCGGTGTGCACGCGGTGCGGGATGAAGGTGCGGGTGGTGACCGTGCCGCCGTGCCGCGGTGGCGAGACGATGCTGATCTTCGGGACGGTCGTGTCCCGTACGTCACCCAGGCCCATCGCCGCACCGGCCTCCCGCCGGATGTCCTCCACCGTGGATCGCAGCTCGGCGTTGCCCTCGAGGGTGGCCGGCTGCTCCGTCCCGTCCAGGCCCAGGTCGCTCGCCCGCACGAGAACGACCGGCATGCCCGCGTCCACCGCCGTCGCGGCCAGACCGGCGAACCGGTCGGTGAGGCGTCCGGTCGGGAAGATCGGGGCGCCGCCGCCGGGGAACGCGATGTCGATCGGGGCCGCGGGGAACGGCGTACCGGACATGACGGTGTCGCCGTCGTAGCGCACCCGGCCCCCGGGCGTACGCACCCGGGCCTCGGCGAAGTTCATCGTGGGATTGAGGATCCGGATGCGTACGGTCGTGGTCTCCCCCGCGGCCGCCACCAGCCCGCGTTCGATCGCGAACGGGCCCACCCCGGCCAGCAGGTTCCCGCAGGTCTGCGCGTCGGTGACGATCGCCCGGTCCGGCACCACCTGCAGGAACAGGTAGTCCACGTCGGCGTCCGGGTCGGCGGACCGGCTGATCACCGCGACCTTGCTGGTCAGCGGATGCCCGCCGCCGAGCCCGTCGATCTGCCGCTCGTCCGGCGAGCCCATGATCCGCAGCAGCAGGTCGTCGCGCCCGGCCGGGTCGGCCGGCAGGTCACCGGCCAGGAAGTACGCGCCCTTCGAGGTGCCGCCGCGCATCTGCATGCAGCGGATGCCACCGGTACTCACCGGTCTTGCCCGCCGGGCAGCCGGTCCACGTATGCGACGCCCAGCGACGCGAGCAGAGGGCGCAGGTCGTACAGGTCGAGTCCCAGCGTGCCGCCGGCCAGCTTCGACCGCTTGCTTTCCTCGTTCGCCAGGCGCTGAGCGGCGGCCGCGACCACGCCGGCGCCCCGGGAAGCCGGCAGGGCGAGCACGCCGTCGTCGTCGGCCACGATGATGTCGCCCGGCCGCACGAGCTGACCGGCCGCGACCACCGGGACGTTCACCGAGCCGGGGCTGGCCTTCACCGTCCCCTGCGCGTGCACGGCCCGGGACCAGACCGGGAACCCCATATCGCGCAGGGCGGCGATGTCGCGCACGCCCGCGTCGCTCACCACGCCGAGCACCCCCCGGGCGCGCAGCGAGGTGGCCAGCAGGTCGCCGACCATGCCGTCGGTGGACGGCGAGGTGGTGGTCACCACCAGGATGTCGCCGGGGCGGCACACCTCGACCGCCGCGTGGATCATCAGATTGTCGCCGGGCGGGCAGGACACGGTGATCGCCGAGCCGGCGACGGCGGCGCCGGTCTGCCGCGGCCGGATCCGCGGTCCGAGCAGCCCGGTCCGGCCGGCCGCCTCGTGCGTGGTGGCCACGCCGGCCTCGCGCAGGGCCGCGATGACCTCCGGCTCGGCCCGGTCGACGGCCCGGACGACGTAGTGCGATGCCATGCGGCCTCCTGCGGCACGTCGATGTCTTCCCCTGTCTACGGGCATCGAAGATCGTAGTCAACATTGTCTTCGAGATTGTTGACAATTTTCGGTGGCGCGTCGTGGCCGGCGGCCCGTTCGGCACCCCTCAGGAGGGTGGCCGCCTCGGCGCCGACGTGTCCCCGATCGGGTGGTACGCGCGCAGCGCGCCCTGCGACACAATGCGGCGCTCGGCGAACGCCTTTCGCACGGCGGCGTGGCCGCGGGGCAGCCGGCGACCGTTCGCCAGCACGTCGGCCGGGGTCTCGAAGCCGTAGAGGACCTCGTCCGACGCCTGCGCCACGGTGACGCCGGGCCTGGTGAGTACGGCGTCGACCGCACCGAAGCTGGTCCTCAGTTCCCGCACCAGGTAGTCGAGCTGGGCGTCCATGTCGAACAGGATCCGCGGCCCGGCGCCGTGGTACGCGAACAGGGCCGCCCGCCGGGCGGGGAACGTCCACTGGGCGAGCCCCACGCCGGCCTCCTCCGGTCCGGCCGTCGCGGTCCGGTCCATCACCTCGCGCGGCGTCCAGTCGTGCATCCGGCCGTCCACCCCCCGCGACCGCAACGGTGTGCGGGCCGCGCTGCCCTGCACCCGCGACGGCAGCACACCGGACTCCTTGGTCAGGTTGCCCACGATCCCCGCCGCGGCGTTGACCGGGTAGCCGTGGGTGGTGACCAAGCGGTCCATCGCGTACCGCTGGCGTTCGGCGAGCGTGCGCGCGGGCCAGTCGGTGACCACACGCCACAGCGGCTCCCGCTGCACCTCGGCGATCACCGCATACACCCCGGCATCGTCGCCCACGCGCGGGCCGGGCGCGACCGGATCGGCGCTCCCGTCACCCCGGCAGGCGCGGTGCGCGTGGTACGGTCGCCGCCGCTGACGAGGAGGTGAGACCGATCAACGCACGGACAGGTCGGGGCTCCCTCCCGCGTACGGCATAGGGAGCGCCCGCGGCAGGCATCCCGAAAGGCTTCACACATCCATGCGCGTCCATGAAGAACTGTTTCTCGCCGGCGAGGTGCCCGGCGTGCTGTGGACCCCCGTCGACGCCGAAGGACCGCGACCGCTGGTTCTCCTCGGGCACGGCGGCGGGCAGCACAAGAAGGCGCCCGCCATGCTGGCCCTGGCCGACCGCCTCGTCACCGGGTGCAGCTTCGCCGTCGCGGCGGCCGACGTGCCCGGCCACGGCGACCGGCCCACGGACGAGGCCCTCGACCGGCTCGCCACCGCCAACCAGGCCCGCGCGGCCGCCGGCGCCGATCTGGGCGAGCTGATCGCCGGCTTCCAGGCGCTGGTGGCGGAACGGACCGTCCCGGAATGGCGGGCTGTGCTCGACCACGTGCAGCGGCTGAGCCACGTCGGCGCCGGACCGGTGGGGTATTGGGGCGTGTCGCTGGGCTGCGGCCTCGGCGTGCCGTTCGTCGCCGCGGAGGCCCGGGTGCGCGCGGCGGTGCTCGGACTGGGCGGCGCGCCCGCGATGGCCGGGGCGGCCCGGCGGATCACCGTGCCGCTGGAGTTCCTGGTGCAGTGGGACGACGAGCGGGTTCCCCGGGCGCGGAGCCTGGCTCTGTTCGACAGCTTCGGCTCGGCCGAGAAGACGCTGCACGCGAACCCCGGCCGGCACGGTGAGCTGCCGGACTTCGAGCTGGACAGCGCGGTCCGCTTCTTCGCCCGCCACCTGCGGTGACCGGGCCACCGGTCGCCCTGGTCCTCGGGGTAGCGCGCAGCCGTGCGACTCGCTGGTCACCGGGCGTGCGCCGCCCTCCGGCGGGCCGGCCTCACTCTGCTCGCCCGCGGCCAGCTCCGGGAACTCGGCGTCGAACGCGGGCCGCTCGTACCGGAACTGCATGCCGGGGCGGCCCAGCTCGGCCCGCATCGGCAGCGCCATCAGGCCACCCATCAACCCGATCTGCTTCCGGCCACGGCCGCGCCTGAACCGGCGAGGGGTCACCGTCGTCATGCGCGAGTGACTACGCCGTACCCGGAGCTTCGAACATCTATTTCGGCGGTCACGCCGCCGCGTCGCGCAGGTCGGCCAGGCTCACGCCGGCGCCGCGCAGCACCCGCTCCACCTCGTCCAGGCTCAGGCCCTCGATGACGTTGCCGGCGTGCAGGATCCGGTACGACTGCACGCCGTCGCGCCGGACCACCTCGACCCGCCAGCGCCCGTCGGCGGTGGACAGCGCGCCGGTGACCGCAGGCGCCGGCTCCGGCGGCCGGCGCGCCGCGGTCACCGGCCGGTCCGGGCGCAGCCCGCGCCAGGACGGGTGCCGCAGCCGGCCGTCCGGGGTCCAGTTGCGGAACGCGACCTCACCGACCATGTCCGGCTCCACCCAGCGGGCCCGGCGCGCGTGGTCGCGGGGCACGCCGGCGGCCGGCGAGGTGGCCCGTTCCCGCACCGCGAGCTGTTCCTGCAGGTGCCGCAGCATCGCGTCGGTGAACCCGGTGCCGACCTGACCGGCGTACCGGATCTGTCCCCGCTCGTCGTGCACGCCGAGCAGCAGCGCGCCGACCGTGCCGGCGCGACGCCCCGCGCCCGCCTCCCAACCGATGATCAACACCTCTTGGGTACGGATCAGGGGCACCTTGGTCCAGTCGGCGGACCGCTTCCCGGGCCGGTACGGCGCGCTCAGCCGCTTCGCCACGACGCCCTCGTACCCGGCCAGTTCGGCGGTGTGCAGCACCGCCTGCCCGGACGCCTCGGTGAAAGCGGTCGGCACGCGCACGGTCGTCCCCGCCAGGCTCAGTCCGGCCAGCAGCTCCCGCCGGCGCGCGTACGGGAACTCCAGCACGCTCTCACCGTCGAGGCGGAGCAGGTCGAACACGTAATACCGCACCGGGACCGCGTGCAGCAGGGCAGCCGTGGGCGTGGCCACGTGCATCCGGTTCTGCAGCCGGGCGAACGACGGCCGGTCGCCGGGCTCCAGCGCGACGACCTCGCCGTCGAGCACCGCCGACCGCCCGCCGAGCAGCTCACCCACCTCGGCGAGCTCCGGCTAGGTGGCGGTGATGTCGTTGCCGTTGCGGCTGTACGCCCGCACCGGGCCGCCTTCGGCGTAGGTGACCGCGCGCACCCCGTCGTACTTGAACTCGAACGCCCATCCCGGGCCGCCCGGCAGCGACCCGGCCGCGGCCAGCATCGGCGGCACAAGATCGGCCCGCATCGGTCCAGTATCACCAAGGTCCGCCGGATCCGCTGTGACCAGCGAGAACTTCACCGTTACGACTCCGGCGCCGGGGTGAGCGAGCGCGCTTGCAACGGCGTACGCAAACTCGCCATGACCGCCGACGCACCCGCCGCGACCACCGCGAGGGCGAGCCACGGCACGGCCCGCCCCTGCGCGTAGAGGGCGGTGAAGAAGGTCGGCGCCAGGATGTTCGCGAAGGCGAACGTGTACTGGTAGACGGCGAGATAGCGGCCGCGCTGGCCGGCCGGCGCGGCGGCGGCCGACAGGGCGTTCGAGATGGGGGCATGGATGAGATCGGCGGCGGCGAACAGGATCATGCCGGCCGTCAGGTACGGGACGAGCGCCCCGGCCGGCACCCGGACCGCCGCCGCGTAGACGAGAGCCCACGCCGCCCAGAGGCCGCCGGCGAGGACCAGGGCTTGCGTGCGGGACAACGGGCGCACCAGCCGCACGGCAAGCCGCTGGCCCGAGGCGAGCAGCACGGTGGTGGCGGCGAGGAGCGGTCCGACCAGCCAGTGCGGCGCGGGCAGTCCGTCGACCAGGTAGACCGGCAGGGCGACGCCGATGAAGATGCTGCACAGCGCGAAGATCGTGTTGGCCGCGATGAGGAGCAGATAGGGCCGGTCGCGCAGCAGCTCGCCGTAGCCGCCGGTTCGCTGACCGGCGGCCGCCGGCGGTTCGCCCCCGCGCGGCACGAACAGCAGCACCAGCGCCGAGAGCAGGAAGCTCGCCGCGTTCAGGTAGACCACCGGCTGGTACCAGGAGTACGTCACCGCGAGGCCGCCGAGCAGCGCGCCCGCCCCGGTCGCCGCCATCTGGATCATGCCGGTCACGGCGAAGCGGCGGTCGGCGGCGTGGCCGTCCTCGCCGGGCTCGGCCAGGCCGGCCACGACCGCGAAGAACGAGGACCAGAACAGCCGCTGCCCCACCGCCGCGACGAGCGCCACGATCAGCAGTGTGACCGGGCCGCCGACCAGCCCGTACGCGGCGAACGCCGCCGCCTGCATCACCTGCGCCACCAGGACCCGGTCGAGCGGGCGCGTGCGGTCGGCGACGTGTCCGACGATCAGCGGCACCGGCAGCGAGGCGAGCGCCGCGATGCTCAGCAGGGGCCCGACCGTGCTCAGCCGCAGACCGGTGACCTCGGTGAAGTAGAGCAGCGAGACCGGCAGCAGCAGGCCGCTGCCGAGCATGTCGACCGCGAGGGCCAGAGCGAGAGGGATGATCTTGCGTCGGGCGGCCACCCGGGGTGTCTACCAATCCGCGCGGGCCGGCTCCACCCAATTACCGCGTCGATCCGGGGCTGCCGCGGCCGGCGATCGTGGCCGGCCGGGCACTGGCCGTACCCTTGCCCACCAGCGCATCGTGGGTCTCAGGCGAGTTACGCCGACCGTGACGTCTCATCGGCAACGAGAGCGGGGGCAGCGACGATGACCACCACCGGCGAGCACTACGACGCGATCGTCATCGGGACCAGTCAGGGCGGCCGGTTCCTTCCGGTCGAACTGGCCAAGGCGGGCCACCGGGTGGGGTTGATCGAGCGTGATCAGCTCGGCGGCGTGTGCGTCAACACCGGCTGCACGCCGACCAAGACGATGGTGGCGAGTGCCCGGCTCGCCTATCAGGCACGCCGCGGCGCCGAGTACGGCGTCCGCAGTGGCCCGGTCTCGGTGGACATGGCCGCCGTGCGCGAGCGCAAGCGGGCCATGGTCGGCGGCGCCCGGCAGAACTACGCGAGCCGGCTGGCGCAGGACGGGCTGGACCTGATCGAGGGCGACGCCCGCTTCACCGGGCCGAAGGCGGTCGAGGTCGCCTTGGCCGGCGGCGGGAAGCGGCAGATCACCGCGCCGGTCATCGTGATCGACACGGGCACCCGGGCCAAGCCGCTGGCGATCCCCGGGGTGAACGACGTCCCGGTGCTCACCAACACGTCGATCATGGAACTCGACGAGGTCCCGGAGCACCTGATCATCCTCGGCGGCGGTTACATCGGGCTCGAGTTCGCCCAGATGTTCCGCCGGTTCGGCAGCGAGGTCACCATCGTCCAGAGCGCCGCGCGGCTGCTCATGCTCGAGGACGAGGACGTCTCGGACGAGGTCGCCACGATCCTGCGCGACGACGGGATCACCGTGCTGACCTCGGCCGTGCCGGTCCGGGTCGAGCGGGCCGGCGGCGGTGTCCGGCTGAGCGCGCGCACGGCGCAGGGCGAACGGCAGCTGGACGGCTCGCACCTGCTCTCGGCCATCGGCCGCGTCCCGAACACCGACGGGCTGGGCCTCGACGCGGCCGGCATCGGCCTCGACGACCGGGGATTCATCGAGGTGGACGAGCATCTGCAGACCAGCGTGCCGGGTGTCTACGCGATGGGCGACGTCAAGGGAGGTCCGGCCTTCACCCACGTCTCCTACGACGACTACCGCATCCTGCACGCCAACCTCATCGGCAATGAGAAGCGGAGCATCCGGGACCGGATCGTCCCGTACGCCGTCTTCATCGACCCGCAGCTGGGCCGGGCCGGCCTGACCGAGCGGGAGGCCCGGGCCCGGGGCCGCCAGGTCCGGGTGGCCAAGCTCGGCATGAACGCCGTGGTGCGGGCCATCGAGACCGGAGAGACGCGCGGCTTCATGAAGGCGATCGTCGACGCCGGTAGCGGGCAGATCCTGGGGTGCGCGATCCTCGGCAGCGAGGGCGGCGAGATCATGACCATCATCCAGGTGGCCATGCTCGGCAAGCTCACCGCGACCGACATGGCGGACGCGATCTTCACGCATCCGCTCCTGGCGGAGGGGCTCAACACGCTTTTCGCTATGGTCGAGGCCTGAACACCGAGCGCCGACGAATATGGATGCCATGAAAGCCCTGGACCAGCAGGCCTGGCTCGACGCGACACGGCGGATTCTCGATCGCTCGCACCTCTGGCAGTCGAACGACGTCGCCGCGACGATCGTCGACGCCCTGGGGCGGCTGGACATCACCGCCACCCTCTATCTGGTCGACCACGAGCAGCGGTCGCTGCGGGCGATGCCGGTCCCGGGCCGGGACACCCCGCCGCCCGAGCCGGTGGACGCGTCGGTGGCCGGTCGCGCGTTCGCCCAGGTGCGGCCGATTCCGGTCGAGCCGTCGCGGTGGTGGGTGCCGATCGTCGACGGCACCGACCGGATCGGCGTGGTCGACTTCGTCCTGCCGGCCGGTGTCGATCCGCACGCGCCGCAACTGCGGGAACGCTGCCAGAGGTTCGCCGGCCTGATCGGGCACCTGATCACCACCGCCTCGCCGCGCGGGGACCACCTTCATCAGGTACGCCGTTCCCAGCCGATGTCGCAGGCGTCGGAGCTGCTCTGGCAGTTGCTGCCGCCGCTGACCGTCTCGTGCGAACGGCTCGCCGTCAGCGCGGTCCTGGAGCCCTGCTACGCCGTCGGCGGCGACGGCTTCGACTACGCCATCGACGGGCCGACGGCGCACCTGGCGATCCTCGACGCGGTCGGCAAGGGGCTGCGGGCCGGACTGGCCACCGCGGTGACCCTGGCCACCATGCGCGCCGTCCGCCGCGGCGGTGGCGGCCTGGCCGAGCAGGCCCGGGCCGCCGACGCCGCGCTGCTCGAGCAGTTCGTCGACGCCCGGTTCGTGACCGCCTTTCTGGCCGAGCTTCACCTGGACAGCGGCATGCTGCGCTACCTCAACGCCGGGCACCCGGACCCGCTGCTGCTGCGCCGCGGCGCCCCTGCCACCGGGATCACCGGCGGTGGCCGGATGCCGCTGGGCCTGGACGACCACCGCGGGCAGATCGCCGAGCGACGGCTCCAGCCGGGCGACCGCATCCTGCTCTACACCGACGGCATCACCGAGGCCCGCGACACCGCCGGCGAGCAGTTCGGGCGGGACCGGCTGGCCGGGCTCGCCGAGAACCACGACGCCGCGGGCCTGCCCGCCCCGGAGACCCTGCGCCGGCTGTCCCACGCCGTGGCCGATCACCAGCACGGGCCGCCGGTCGACGACGCGACACTCGTGCTGGCCGAATGGTCACCGGACGCCGCACGGCGTACGGTGCCGTGATGACGCCCGACATCCTCACCGTGACCACGCAGGACGGCCCTGGGGTCAGCACCGTGCTGGCGGTGTCCGGGGAGATCGACCGGGACAGCCGCGACTTCCTCGAGGATGCCGCCGAGGAGGCGCTGCGGCGCGGGCGGCCCCGGCTGGTGCTGGACGCGGCCGGCGTGACCTTCTGCGACTCCAGCGGCCTGAGCCTGCTGGTCGACCTGCACCGCCGCACCACCGGCCAGGGCGGCTGGCTGCGCCTGGCCGGCGCCCCGCCGCTGCTGCGCACCATGCTCCGGGTCACCCACCTGGACCAGTTGTTCCCGCTCTACGACACCGTCCCGGAGGCTCTGGAGTAACCGCGCAGCGGAATCGGATTGTTCGCCGGCAGCACCGCCCGGGCCGCGGCGGCGAGCGGTTCCAGCAGCTCGGCACAGCGGCGGGTGCCGTCGGCCCCGAGGCGCTGCCAGGGACCGGCGGCCAGCTGATCGGTCAGCGTCTCCACCCTCGTGTACGCCTCGCGGCCCGCCTCGGTCGCCGACCCGTCGGCCGCGACCCAGCCCCGGCGCACCAGCCGCTCGGCGGCGGCGTCCCACTCGTCGTCCGTCCAGCCCCGCGCCTGCTGCATGCTCACCCGCAGGTCGCCGCCCTCGATCGCGGTCCGCCACACCAGGCTCTCGCACCCGTCGACACCCGCGGTGAGCAGTGCCGCCACGTGACCGTCGCCGCGGCTCTCGCGCAGCACGGCGGTCGCCTGCCAGAGCCGGTCGAGCGGATCCGGCGGTTCCGGGAGGTCGGCGTTGGCCGCGCCGAGCACCCGCCCGTGCAGGTCCGCCCCGCGAGCGGCCGCGGCGAGCAGGTCGGCGGCCTCGGCCACCGGCGCCTCGGGCGGGAGCAGGCCGGCCAGCGCCGCTCGCG
>NZ_CAKUCL010000153.1 GCF_934643405.1 uncultured Actinoplanes sp. | reverse complement strand
CGCCGGCCGTGTCCACGCCGGAGTCGCCCGCGCCGGCCCGGTCGTCCCCGCCGGCCCGGTCACCCACGCCGGGCGCGTCGCTCACGTATGCCGACGCGGTCAGCCGGATGCGGTCGGCGGTGCAGGACGGCGTGGCCGACGGCGAGATCCGGGCGGACGTCGCCACCGACCTGCTCAACCTGATCGGCCCGCTGTCCGCGGCCGAGGGCACGGACGTCGGCGACCAGGTCGCCCAGCTGCGCCGGAAGATCCGCGAACGCCTCGGCGAGGGCAGCGTGCAGCCCGGGCGGGCCGACGTGCTGCAGTCACGGCTGGCCGATCTGGGCCGGGCCGCCGGGACCTGAGGGCCGTTCACGCCGAGCGGCGGATCACCAGCTTGGTGGGCAGCACCACCTCGACGTCGCCGGACTCCTCGCCGTCTATCTTGGCCAGCAGCAGGCGGACCATCTCCCGGCCCATCTCGGCTATCGGCTGGTCGACGCTGGTCAGCGGCGGCTCGGTGTGGCAGGCGATCACCGAGTCGTCGAAGCCGATCAGGGCCACGTCCTCCGGGACGCGCCGGCCGTGCGCGCGCAGCACCCGCAGGGCGCCGGCGGCCATCATGTCGGACGCGGCGAACACCGCGTCCACCTCGGGGTTGAGCTCGAGCAGCTCCTCCATCGCGGCGGCGCCGCTCTCCTCGCTGAAGTCGCCCAGCGCGACCGGGCCGTCGCCGACCACGTCGCGGTAGCCGTCGAGGCGTGCGATGCCGGCCGCCATGTCGAGCGGGCCGGTGATCGCGGCGATGCACCGGCGGCCCTGGTCGCGCAGGTATTCGACGGCCTCACGGGCACCGCCGCGGTTGTCCGCGTCGACGAACGTGCCGCGCTCGGCGTACGTGGGACGCCCGGCCCGCACGGTGGCCACCCCGCGCTCCTCCAGCAGTGCCGGCAGCGGGTCGTCGCCGTGCAGCGACAGCAGCAGCGCGCCGTCGACGTGCTGGCGCGTCAGGTATCCCTCCAGGCTGCGCCGCTCCTCGGGCGCCTGCGAGATCATCAGGACCATCTGCAGGTTGCGCGCCACCAGCACCGACGAGATCGACTGCACGATCCGCCCGAAGAACGGCTCGGCGAAGAACCGCTCCCCCGACTCGAAGATCACCAGGGCGATGGAGTCGGTCCGCTGGGTGACCAGCGTGCGCGCCGCACGGTTCGGCACGTATCCCAGTTCGGCGATGGCGTTCTCGACGGCCTGTTTGGCGCGCGGGCTGACCTGCGCCGACCCGTTGACCACGCGGGACACCGTGCCGCGTCCGACGCCGGCCCGCTGGGCGACCTCCTCCAGGGTGGGCCGGCCGGTGGCCCGGCTCCGTTCGGTCGTCATCGCGCACGCCTCCTCCGGCGCGATCACAATCGCGCCGGACCCAACGTACCTGTCCCGCGCCCACCCCCACCGGGCCGGGCCTCAGACGGTGAGTTCGTAGAACCACCAGTCCGGGGCGCCGATCGGCAGCACGCGCACCTCGCCGAAGCCGGCGTCGGCCGCGTACCGGCGCAGCGTCGCCGGGCGCATCACGGTGCCGGTGGCGGCCGATCCCGGCTCCATCGCGTCCGGCAGGCAGGAGAGCAGGCTCCAGCCGTACTCCGCCTGTTCCAGCTCGGTCCCGGGAACCGTGAACTCCTCTTGCACGCGGCTCTCGCCGACCAGCACGCAGGCCCCGCTCGCCAACGATTCGCGGGCCGCCCGCAAGGTGGCCACCGGCTGGGCCATGTCGTGCAACGCCTGGATGATGGTCACCAGGTCGTAGCGCGGTCCGGCGGCGAGCCCGGCGGCGTCGGCCACCTCGAACCGCGTCCGGCCGGCGACACCGCTGTCGCGCGCGTTGGCCCGCGCCCGCTCGATCGCCGGGGCGTCGAGGTCGATGCCGTCGACCGACAGCTGCGGGTACTCCTGCGCCATCGCGATGCTGGACCAGCCGGTGCCGCAGGCAATGTCCGCGGCGCGGGCGCCCGGCGCCCGCAGCCGCCGGTCGATGTGCGGCACCGCGGGCAGCCACTGCCGGGCGAACAGGTGGCGGAACACCGGCCGGTTCTTCTCCGCCCGGCCGTCCGGCCCCCAGGGCAGCGGCGGCGGCGCCTCGCCGGCGCGGTACGCCGTCACCAGGTCCGGCAGCCGCCGGGCGAAGCGCGCCAGGTTCAACGCGTCGCTGGTGGCGTTCAGCAGCGAGTCGGGGTCGGTGAGCACCGGGACGTGCTCGGCCGGCAGCCGGTAGCGGCGCGGCTGCGCCCGCACGTCCTCGACCTCGACGATCTCCCGCACCGCCTGATGGCTGAGCCATTCCTCGCAGTAGCGCGACGCGGTCCCGGTGCGGCCGGCGAGATCGCCGGCGGTGAGCCAGTCACCGGCGGCCATCGCCCGGTAGTAGCCGAGCTGGTCGCCCAGGTACACGGCGTACATCTCCAGGGCGCCGGCGGTGTCCTGCGTCAACCGCCCGGCCAGAGCCTCAGACCTCATTCTTCGTGCAACGCTCGCCGGTCGCGCCGGGTTCACCGTGCGGGGATCGCTGTGCGCGAGAACACCGGTCGTGCTCGACGGTGAAAGCGCGCAGCGCCGGCGTGCCCACCGCGATCAGCGCCGTCGCCGCGGCCGCGGCCAGGCCGCCGATCGCCAGGGCCGCACCCCCGGAGGTCGCGGCCGCCACCAGACCCGCGCGCACGTTGCCCACGTGCGGCCCGGCCGTGCCGACGATGTGTTCCAGCGACGCGATCCGCCCCCGGTACGCCTCGGGGACGGTCGACTGCACGACCGTGCCCCGCGACACCACGGCCCAGGTGTCCGCCGCGCCGGCCACCGCCAGCAACGCCAGCAGGACCGGCAGCGAGGACGCCACGGCGGCCAGGCCCAGACCGGCCGCCCACACGGTGCCGCAGACCAGCAGCACCAGACCGGGGCGGGAGCGCCGGGTCGCCAGTCCGGAAAGGACGGACGCGGCCACTCCCCCGACCGCGATCGCCGTGGTGAAAAGCCCGAGGATCTCGGGGCGCCCGCCGAACCGCTCCTGGTTCACCACCGGGAAGACGGCGATCGGCATGGCCAGCGTCGTCGCGGCGAGGTCGGCGAGGAAAGCGCCGCGAACGGCCGGGGTCCGTACGGCGTAGGCCAGACCCGCCATCACCGCGGGCACACCGGAGCGGCCCGGGGCGGACGGCACCACCGAGGGCAGGCCGGCGACACCGATCAGCGCGGCCCCGAACGTCACGGTGTCGACCGCGAAGCACCAGCCGACGCCGGCGAACGCCGTCACCGCGCCCGCGAGCGCCGGCCCGATCAGCATGGCCAGCTGGAAGGACAGGTGGTTCAGCGCCAGCCCGGCGGCCAGACGCTCCCCGGCCAGCAGCGCCGGCACGAACGTCTGCCGGGCCGGGCCGCCCACCGCCGAGAACGCCGACTGCAGACCGCACAGCACCAGCATGGCGGGGACCCCGCCGGCGCCGGTGAAGGCCACGCAGGTCATCGCGGCGCTCACCACGATCGAGCCGTAGGTGCAGCGCAGCGCCAGCAACCGGCGGTCCACGTGGTCGGCGAACGCGCTGCCGGCCAGCGCCAGGGCGATCAGCGGCAGCCCGGAGGCGAGACCGGCCACGCCGAGCAGGGCGGCGCTGTGCGTACGGTCCCAGACGTAGAACATCACGGCGAACGCCCCGAACTGGCTGCCCAGGCCGGACGCGGTCGTGCCCAGCCACAGCCGGCGGAAGGTCCGGTTCTCGCGCAGCGGCCGCAGATCCGCGAGCGCGTTCACAGCTGCTCGCGCAGGCGCTCGGCGAACGGCTTGCGGTCCAGCAGCGCCTGAAGATCCGCCGTGACCCGGGTCAGCGAGTAGGGAAGCTCGGCGTCCAGCGCGCGCACCGCGGCCTCGGTGGCCCGCCACTCCGCGACCATGAGGGGCACGGCCGCCGCGGCGCGCTCGGTGAGCCGGATGCGCCGGGTGCGCCGGTCACCCGCCGCGTCCGCGTCCGTCACGAACCCGGCCCGGCGCATCGCCGCCGCCGTCTGACTCATCGCCGAGTGCGAGACCCCGCGCCGGTCGGCCAGCTGCCGGATGGTCTGCGCCCCGAACCGGTGCAGGTCGATGAGCGGCCCGACGAACCGGGTCCGCATCCCGTCGATGCCGGCGTCCTCGTAGAGGGCCGCGATGTCCCGGTCGAGGGCGGCGAGAAGGGCGTGCAGCTCACTCCAGTGATTGCTGTCGAGAAGATCCACGGCGCGAATATAACAGCGCTTATACATCTGCTCAAGCCGTCCGCCGCGGGGCGCTTCGGGCCGAGGCCGGCGGACCGAGACGCGCACCTCGGGCGCCTCGGCCACAAGGGCACGGCAGACATAAGGGGGCGGCGGGCACGAGGGGCGCGGCCGGCGTGCCGGGCACGAGCTCGCGATGGCACGGCGGGTGCGGAGGGTGCGACGGGTGCGAGGGAGCGGCTGGCGTCGAGGGTGCGGAGGATGCGGGCCGCCCGGCTCGTTGCTCTGGGAGCGCTCCCATGCAACGATGAACGTCACTCCCCCCTCACCGAAGGAGTCCCCATGTTCAGACGCTTCGCTCTGGGCGCCGCGGCGGCCGGTGCGGTTGTCGCCGGGCTGGTCGGTGTGCTGCCGGCGCACGCCGCCGGCGGTGGTACCGGCACCGGGTACCTGCACACCAGCGGCAACAAGATCGTGGACAGCTCCGGAGCGACCGTGCGGCTGACCGGCATCAACTGGTTCGGCATGGAGACCGACAACAAGACGTTCCACGGTCTCTGGTCCAGCAACCCCTGGCGCGGGCAGCTCGACACGATGGCCCGGCTCGGGTACAACACGCTGCGCGTCCCGTTCTCCGACGACGCTCTCAAGGCCGGCGCCACCGCCACCGGCATCAACGACTACGTCAACCCCGACCTGGTCGGCCTGTCGCCGCTGCAGATCCTCGACGAGGTCATCGAGTACGCGGGCACCAAGGGCATGCGGGTGATCCTCGACCGGCACCGCCCGACCGCGGCCGGGCAGACCGCGCTCTGGTACACCGGCGCCGTACCGGAAAGCACCTGGATCTCGGATTGGCAGGCGCTCGCCCGGCGCTACGCCGGCAACACCACGGTCATCGGCGCCGACCTGCACAACGAACCGCACGCCGAGGGCACCAACCCGGCCGCCACCGGGGCATGCTGGGGCTGCGGTGACACCGCCCGCGACTGGCGCCTGGCCGCCGAGCGGGCGGGCAACGCGATCCTCTCGGTCCAGCCCAACTGGCTGATCTTCGTGGAGGGCGTGAGCTGCCCGAGCGGCGGGCTCTCCAACGTCTGGGACAACGACCCGGGCAACGACGAGGACTGCGGCTGGTGGGGCGGCAACCTGTCCAAGGCGGGCGAGTTCCCGGTACGGCTCAGCGTCGCCAACCGCCTGGTCTACTCCCCGCACGAGTACGCCACCTCGGTCTACCACCAGACCTGGTTCGACGCCCCGGACTACCCCGCGAACATGCCGGCCATCTGGGACAAGTACTGGGGCTACCTGTACAAGCAGAACATCGCGCCGATCATGATGGGTGAGTTCGGCACCACCCTGGCCAGCGACGTCGACCGGGTGTGGCTGCAGAAGCTGATGGAGTACACCGGCACGGGCGTCAACGGCATGTCGTTCACCTACTGGTCGTGGAACCCGAACTCCGGGGACACCGGGGGCATCGCCAACGACGACTGGACCACGATCAACCAGGCCAAGCAGGCCATCCTGCAGCCGTACCTGATCGCGCCGGCCGGCGGCGGCAGCACCGGCGGGCCGTCGTCGCCGCCGCCCGGCGGGACGCCCGGCGCCTGCACGGTCGCCTACCGCCAGGACAACAGCTGGCAGGGCGGCTTCCAGGGCTCGGTCACCGTCAAGAACACCGGTGGCGGCGCGGTCAACCCGTGGCAGATCACCTGGACCTGGCCGGCCGGCGTGACGCTCGGCAGCGCCTGGAACGCCACGGTCGCGCAGAGCGGGACGACGATAACGGCAACAGCTCCCACGTACGCCTCGGCGCTGTCGCCGGGCTCGTCGGTGACCGTGGGATTCACCGCCAACGGCCCGGCCGCCGCACCGGCCACGGTGAAGCTGAACGGCGCGGCCTGCGCCTGAAGCGCAACGGTGCGTGCCGGGTGATCCGGCACGCACCGTTTCCCGGAAGCCCCGGCGGCGGTCAGAAGGCGGGCGTCTCGTCCGGCGCCGGCGTGTCGTCCGGCATGGGCGTGTCGTCCGGCGACGGGGTCTCCCAGGGTTCGGGCGTCTCGTCCGGCTCCGGGCTCTCCGACGGCTCGGGCGTCACGTCGTCGCCGCCGTGCCCGCTCGACCGGCTCGGCCGCGGCGTCGCGTCGTCGCCGCCGTGCCCGCTGGTTCTGGTCGGCTGCGGCGCCGGGGTGGACGGCTTGGGGGTGGACGGCTTCGGGGTGGACTTCACCTTGCCGCGGGCGTCGACCTTCTCGGCGCTGTAGACGTCACCGGCGCGCACACCGGTCACCGTGACGGTGAACCCGGGCGCGACCTCGGCCAGGCCGCGACGCCCGCCGTTGACCACGACCTTCACGTCCGACGGGACCTTCACCGTGACCGTCCGGCCGCGGACGTCCTTGGTGCCGCCCTTGACGGCGATCGTCACGGTCCGGGCCGCGGCGTCGACGGCCTTGACCGTACCGGAAGCAGAGAACTTGACCTTCTTCACCGGCTTGGCGGTGGGTTTGCCGTGCGACGCGGACGCCGCCGGCGAGGAGGGATTGGCCTCCGCGGACGAGACCGACCAGACGGCCGGGACGACGAGCGCCACGGTCACCGCGGCGGCGAGGGCTGTGCGACGAAGCTGCACCGGAAGACTCCTTGTTCGGGGGAACTTCATCGTTTCGCCGGTCGGGAGCGCCCGGGTGGCACGCCGGGTGCAATCCGGTTTCGCGTGGGTCAGCTGCCGCGCCGGTGCTCGAAGATCAGATAGGTCTCGGTGCCGGCGACGAGGTGGGTGCCGCTGAGCCGCTCGGTGATCACGGCGCGCAGGTCGTCGACGTCCGCGGTCGCCACGTGCAGCAGGAAGTCGTACGAGCCGGAGATGAAGTAGACGTCGCGGACCGCCGGGATGCCGGCGAGCGACTCGGCGAAGTTGCCGATCGCGTCGCGCGACTCCGAGCGGATGCGCACGGCGATCATCGCCTCGATGGGCCGGCCGATCCAGGCCGGGTCGACGTCGGCGTGGAAGCCGCGGATCGCGCCGATCTCCCGCAGCCGCCGGATCCGGGTCAGGCAGGTCGACGCGGCGATGCCGACCCGCTCGGCGAGGGCGTTGTTCGGCATCCGCCCGTCGGTCTCCAGCAGGGCGAGCAGCTCGCGGTCGATCTTGTCGAGGGCTCGAAGATCCTTCGGTACGTCGCTCATCGTGACCGCCCTCGTCGCATCTTCTTCGTCCGTGAAACCTACACCAGAATCTTCTGCTGTGGTATTGCGATGAAGCAGCACATCCTTCAATCTATCGCCACGGCGGCGCGACGATGCGCGGACCGGCTGACGAAGGAGTCCAGGATGCGGATCGGCGTGCCGACCGAGATCAAGAACCATGAATACCGGGTCGCGATCACGCCGGCGGGCGTGGCCGAGTTCGTCCGCCGCGGCCACCAGGTGGTCGTGCAGGCCGGCGCCGGCACCGGCTCGGCGATCACCGACGACGACTACGCGACCGCGGGCGCCACGATCCTGCCCGACGCGGACAGCGTCTGGGCCCGGGCCGACCTGCTGCTGAAGGTCAAGGAGCCGATCGCCGCCGAGTACCACCGGCTGCGCGAGGGCCAGGTCCTGTTCACCTACCTGCACCTCGCCGCCGAGGCCGAGGGCACGAAGGCGCTGCTGAGCAGCGGCACGACCGCCGTCGCGTACGAGACCGTGCAGCTGGCCGACGGCTCGCTGCCGCTGCTGGCCCCGATGTCCGAGGTCGCCGGCCGGCTCGCGCCGCAGGTCGGGGCGTACTCGCTGATGCGCAGCAGCGGCGGCCGCGGCGTGCTGCCCGGCGGGGTGCCGGGCGTCGCGCCGGCCAAGGTCACCGTGATCGGCGGCGGCGTGTCCGGCGTCAACGCGGCGACCATCGCGCTCGGCATGGGCGCCGACGTCACCGTGCTGGACCTCAACATCAACCGGCTGCGGCAGATCGACGCGCAGTTCGGCGGGCGGGTCACGACGCTGATGTCGTCGTCCTACGCGATCGAGCAGTCGGTGCTCGAGGCCGACATGGTGATCGGCGCGGTGCTGGTGCCCGGGGCGAAGGCGCCCACGCTGGTCTCCAACGACCTGGTGAAGCGGATGAAGTCCGGCGCGGTGCTGGTCGACATCGCGATCGACCAGGGCGGCTGCTTCGAGGACTCGCACGCCACCACGCACGAGGACCCGATCTACCGGGTGCACGACACGGTCTTCTACTGCGTCGCGAACATGCCGGGCGCGGTGCCGAACACCTCCACCAACGCCCTGACGAACGCCACCCTGCCGTACGCGCTGCGCCTGGCCGACCTCGGCTGGCGGGAGGCGCTCCGGCAGGACCCGGCGCTCGCCCTGGGTCTCAACGTCCACGCCGGCCGGCTCACCAACGCGTCGGTCGGTTCCGCGCTGGGCCTGCCCTCGGTCGAGGTCGCTTCCGTCCTCGCCTGACCGAGCACCCGATCTCGTGTGGGGAGTCCCGCCGCTCACAGCGGCGGGACTCCCCACACGAGCCGGTGGGTTCAGCGCTCCACGTAGTTGCCGATCTGCGACCAGTCGGCCGGGCTGAGCCGGTCGGTGCTGTTGTTGGCCTGGTGCCAGAACGGGTACGGCAGCGGGTTGCGGCTCACCGTGTCCAGGGCCGCGATCTCGTCGGCCGTCAGGTGCAGGTCGGCCGCGGCGAGGTTGTCGCGCAGCTGCTCGTTCGTGCGCGCGCCCACGATGATCGACGTGATGCCCGGCTTCTGCGCGAGGTACGCCAGCGACACCTGCGCGGCCGAGACGCCGTGCGACTCGCCGATCTTCACGGCCACGTCGATCGTGTCGTACAGCTTGTCCTCGTCGTACACCGGCGGCTCGGACCACTCGGACAGGTGCCGGCTGCCCGCCGGCGCCTGCACGCCGCGGCGGTACTTGCCGGACAACAGGCCACCGGCCAGCGGGCTCCACACGAGAATGCCGACACCCTGGTCGAGGGCGGCCGGGACGATCTCGTACTCGATGTCGCGGCTCTGCAGCGAGTAGTACAGCTGGTTGCTGGCGAACCGCTCGAGGTGCCGGGCGTCGGAGATGCCGAGCGCCTTCATCATCTGCCAGGCACCGTAGTTGGAGCAGCCGATGTAGCGCACCTTGCCGCTGCGGACCAGGTCGTCCAGGGCGGTCAGGGTCTCCTCGAGCGGGGTGGCGCCGTCCCACTCGTGCACCTGGTAGAGGTCGATGTAGTCGGTGCGGAGGCGGCGCAGGCTGGCCTCGGCGGCGCGGATGATGTGGTGGCGGGACAGACCCGCGTCGTTCGGGCCCTCCCCCATCGGCATGCGCGCCTTGGTGGCGACCAGCCACTGATCGCGGGTGTCGCCGAGCGCCTGGCCGATGATCTCCTCAGCGAGACCGTTCGAGTAGACGTCGGCGGTGTCGATCATGTTGACGCCCGCGTCCTTGGCGATCGCGATCTCCTCGCGGGCGCCGTCCACATCGAGCTGGCCGACCGGGGTGGCCCAGCCGGTGCCGCCGAAGCCCATGGTGCCCAGCGTGAACGTGGAAACCCGCAGGCCGGTGCGGCCGAGTTGCCGGTATTGCATCGTGGTTCGCCTCTCGCTCAGGTGTCGCGCGGTTCCAGCCTTCCTCCGGCGACCGCGGTTGTCCACCGAATGCGATACCCCGCGGCGGGGTGTATACCCGGGGTTTATGACCGCTCTGCCGTTCGCGCACGGGCTGCTGGCCGCCGTCCTCGGCCTCGCCCCCACCGTGGCGGCACCGGGCGTTCCCGGTGCTGACCAGCAGTATCTTCCCGCCGACAAATCGGGTTTCGTCACTTCCCGCACCACCGCGAGCAAGGTCTGGGCGACCGTGCAGCGCGAGGGTGGACTGGGTGAGGTGTTCTACCCCACGCTCGGGTCGCCGAGCGCCCGGGCGCTGCAGTTCGTGGTCGCCGACGGGCGCGGGCATGCCGCGGTGGCCAAGGCCGTCTCGACCGTGACGACCGACCCGCGCAGCCTGAGCTTCCGGCAGACCTTCGCCGGGCCCGGCTGGTCGCTGCGGGCCGCCTACACGACGGACCCGGCACGATCCTCGGTCCTGGTGGACCTGCGGTTCTCCGGGCACGGCCGGTTGTACGCGGTGTACGACCCGGCCCTGGGCAACTCGCGGGGCGGGGACTCGGGTTCCTCCTCCGGCGCCGCCCTGCTGGCCACGGACGGCGACGTCGCCAGCGCCTTCGCCGGATCGCCGGCGTTCACCGCCACGTCCAGCGGCTTCGCGGGAGTCAGCGACGGGCTCACCGATCTGCTCGCCGACGGGCGGATGGACTGGCACTACACGTCGGCCGCGGCCGGCAGCCTGGTGCAGACCGCCGCGCTGCGGCCGGGACACACGACCCTGGCGCTCGGCTTCGCCTCGTCCGGGCCGGCGGCCCTGGACACGGCGCAGGCGTCGCTGCGGCGGGGATTCACCGGCGTGCAACGGGCGTACGCCAAGGGATGGCACCGCTACCTGGACGGTCTGCGCCGTCCGCCGCACGCCGCGTCCCGTGATCTCTACCTCACCTCGGCGATGGTCCTGGCGGCGAGCGAGGACAAGGCAAACCCCGGTGCGTACGTGGCGTCGCCGTCCTCGCCGTGGGCCTTCGGCTCGGACGACCCCTCCGGGCCCTACCACCTGGTGTGGTCGCGCGACCTGTACCAGATCGCCACCGCGCTGATCGCCGCCGGAGACCGTGCCGGGGCCGTGCGGGCGCTCGACTTCCTGTTCGGCGTGCAGCAGAAGCCGGACGGGTCGTTCCCGCAGAACTCCACGGTCGACGGCACCCCGGTCTGGGGCGGCTTGCAGCTCGACGAGGTGGCGCTGCCCATCGTGCTCGCCTACCAGCTCGGCCGCACCGACGCCGCGACCTGGCGGCACGTCAAGGCCGCGGCCGACTTCCTGCTGTCCTACCCGTCGGCGCCGTCCTCGCCGCAGGAGCGCTGGGAGAACCAGCCGGGGTACTCCCCCGGCACCATCGCCGCGGAGATCGCCGGTCTGGTGTGCGCCGCCTCCGTGGCCCGGGCCAACGGCGACGCGGCGTCCGCGCAGCGGTACCTGACGACGGCCGACTCGTGGCGTTCGCGGGTCAAGTCGTGGACGCTGACGACCAACGGGCCGTACTCGTCCGCGCCGTACTTCCTGCGGCTGACCAAGGACGGCAACCCGGACGCCGGGACCACCTACGACATCGGCGACAGCGGCCCGACCGGCGTGGACCAGCGCAAGGTGGTCGACCCCTCGTTCCTCGAGCTGGTCCGTCTGGGCGTGCTGCCGGCCTCCGACCGCGACGTGGTGAACACCCTGCGGGTCGTCGACGAGCAGCTGGGCGTCCCGACCGCGCGCGGCTTCTTCTGGCATCGCGCGTCGTTCGACGGCTACGGCGAGAAGCTCGACGGCAGCCAGTGGGCCTACGACATGCCACCGGGGTCGCTGCTGACCCGGGGCCGGGCGTGGCCGCTGCTCAACGGCGAGCGGGGCGAGTACCAGCTCGCGGCCGGCTCGGTGCGCGGCGCCCGCGTCCAGCTGTCCACGATGGCGCGGGCGGCCGGTCCCGGCCGGATGCTGCCCGAGCAGGTGTGGGACCTCAATCCCCCGGCCCCGGCGGTCACCCCGGGCACGCCGACGACCTCGGCGACGCCGCTGGCCTGGACGCATGCCCAGTACATCCGGCTGGCCTGGGACATCCAGGCGGGACGGGTGGTCGAACAGCCCGGCGTCGTGGCCGAGCGCTACCTGCGGTAGGGGATGTCCGGCACCGGGCTGGTCAGGGCGTCCGGCCAGGTGAAGGACAAGGTGCCGGTCACCTCCCCGTCGACAGTGAGGGACGCCAATGTCGTTATCGCGGTGATGATGTCCTCGTCGGGCCACGGGAACGGGTCGGAGGTGAAGATCGCCCAGGCCCGGCGGGCATTCGCGGGCGCCGGGCCGGGCGCATTGCGCTCGGCCGCGTCGTGGACGACGCCGGCAATCACCTCGGCCATGCCCAAGGTGCTCCGGTTCGCGGCGAGCAGACGGCGGCTGCGCACGGCCGCGTCGTGCCGGGGGTTGCCGGAAACGACGCGCATGCCGTCGAGGAGACCGCCCGCGGCGATCGTGCCGAAGACGCCCCGGGACATGGCCAATTGGCGTTCCGTCACGGCCTGGGTCAGGTCGTGCGGAATGCGGAACCGGCGGTCATAACCGGTCATCTCCAGCACCACCGCGTCGCGGCGATGAATCGTTGCCACCGTCGAACGGCCGGGTCGACGGGCAAAAATGATGAGCACGAACCGATGATGCCCCGCACGCTCAAGCGGGGACGTAATCCTCCAGCAGGGCGGGCGTCAGGCCGGCCCGGTGGATGGCCTGCAACGCGGCGATGAAGTCCTTCACGAAAGCCGGGCGGAAGTGCATCAGAATGATGTCGCCCGGCTGGACCGTCCTGCCCTCCTGATAGCGCACCTTGCCCTTGTCGACCGTTTCCTTCCACATGAAAGCCGCCTTCAGGCCGCACTCGTGGGCGACCCGCAGCGTGGTGGAGTCCTTGTCGCCGAACGGCGGGCGGAAAAGGACCGGCCGGCGTCCGTACCACTGGCCGAGGCGGTCGGCGCCGTCGCAGATCTGGTGCTTCTGGAAATCCGGCGAGCGGCCGGACAGTTCCGGATGGGAGATCGTGTGCGCCTCGATCACCGCGCCGTAGCCGCGCAGCTGATCGAAGAATTCCACGTTGTCGCGGATCGCGTCGGTGGTCAGGAAAAGCGTGACCGGGATGCGGGCCGCGGCGAGAAGCTTCACGGCCTCGGGCGACTTGAGGTAACCGTCGTCGATGGTCAGGAACGCCACCGGCTGGGTGACCGGGATCCGGGAGAGAAAGGGCACCTTGTCGCCGGGCGGCAGGGTGATCGGCTCGGGTGCCGGGGCGGGCGGGAACGCCGGGATGTCGCTGAGTCTCCAGCCCACCGGCGCGCCCAGGGACGGTGCCGGCGCCGGCATCGCGGAGGTCACGCCGATCTCCGGAGTGGCCGGCGACGACGGCGGCGCGGCGGACGGGGCGGCCGGGAGGGCGGCGGACGGGGCGGACTGGAGGGCGGCAGGCGGCGCGGCAGACGAGCGGGGCTCCGACCGCGAGTACGCCCAGCCGCCCGCGGCCGGGACCAGCACCAACGCGCCGCAGAGGGCGCCGAGCAGCGCCCGGCGCCGGGACAGCTTGATCACGAGCGGCCACCCTAGCGGCCGATCGCAAACGGACAGGCGGGCGGTCAGCTCGCCAGACGGAAGACCTCCGCGTGGCGTTGCCGGGGCGGCACACCCAGTGACCGAAGGCTCTTCAGGACGGCCGCGGTCATCGGCGCCGGACCGCAGACGAAGACGTCCCGGTCGGCGATGTCCGGCACCAGCGCCTTCAGGTTCTCCGGGCGGAACGGCTCATTCGGCGGCGATCCCGCACCGGTCCGCCCGGTCAGCAGATGCAGACGCGCACCCCGTACGGAAGCCAGGTTCTGCAACTCGCCCAGCAGCACCGCGTCGGCGGGTGAGTGGACCCGGTAGAGAAGCACGATGTCGCCGGTCAGGTCCCCGTCCTCGAGCAGCGCCCGGATCGGCGTGACCCCGATGCCGCCGGCGATCAGCACCGTGTCGTCCCGGGTGCACTGCGCGGCGGTGAAAGCACCGTACGGACCCTCGGCATAGACCTTCGAACCGACCGGCAGTTGCCGCAGCCCCCGGCTGGTGGTCCCGATGCCTTTCGCGGTCAGGCGCAGCGATCTGCCGTCCGGCGCCGCCGACAGCGAGAACGGATTGACCTGCCACCAGCCGTTGTGCCCGGGGAAGCGCCACAGGAAGAACTGGCCGGCGCGGGCTTCGAGGCGGTGCAGGTCCCGGCCGGTCATGTGCACCGAGACGACGTCGTCGGATTCCGGGACGACCGCGGCGACCTTCAGGCGGTGGCGGGAATTGCGCAGGAACGGCACCACGTAACGGCCGGCGATGACGGCGGCGACGGCGAAGGCCCACAGCGCCCACCAGTACGCCTGGGTCAGCGCGTTCGTCTTGAAAGCGCTGCCCTCGTAGACCTGATGGATGATGCCGAGCGTCACGATCGCGTACACCACGAGGTGGATCGCGTGCCACGCCTCGTAGGAGACGCGGCGCCGCACCGCGCGGATCGACGTGGCGGCGACCACCACGATCAGACCGGCGGCGATCATGCCGAGCAGGACGGGTTTCTGGCCGGCCAGATTCGGGATCTCGTCGAAGAACGAGATCCTCTCGACCCGTGCGTAGCCGAGCAGCACGAAAGTCGGATGCAGCAGGACGAGCCAGAAGAGCGCGAAACCGGTCCAGCGGTGCCAGGTGGTGAGCCGGTCCATGCCGATGCGGTGCTCCAGGAACGGCAGACGCGAGATCAGCAGTAGCTGGAAAGCCATCACGAAGGCGAGATGCAGACCGAAGAACCGGCCGTAGGAATGGAGAAGGTTGTACGCCGGTGGACGCGCCGTGGCGAACAGCAGTTCGACGATCACGAGATTGGCCAGGACGAAGCACCAGAGCACGACGTGGGCCGTACGGGCGGCGCCGGCGATGGTGCGGGTCTTGGGCTGGGTCACTGCGGTCATCCGTCTCTCCCCGGTCACGGATACGCCTCGTTACCTGTTGCCTGCGTGTACCACACGGACGCGGAGGAGGTTCGGTTCGCGGCGCTCCGTAGTCTAGGGTTTCCGGTCCGGGTCCGGGGCGGATCCGCGCGCCGGCGCCGCGACGCCGCGGTCCGGCTGCCGGTAGCCGGCGATCGCCCGGTCCACGTCGGCGTCGCTGAGCTGCCGGAAGTCGTCGTACCACTCCGAGACCGCCCGGAACCGCCGTGGCTCGTGCAGACACACGACCAGGTCGGCGTCCGCCGCGATCGCCTCCCGGGCCGGCCGCGCGCAGACCGGGACCGCCAGGATCAGCCGGGCCGGCCGCCGTCCGCGCAGCCAGCGCAGCGCGGCCCGGGCGGTCACGCCGGTGGCCAGACCGTCGTCCACGACGACCACGGTCCGCCCGGCCGCGTCGGGTGCGGGCCGCCCGCCGCGATACCGCCGGACGCGCCGGGCGAGCTCGGCCCGTTCCCGCTCGACCGTGCCGGCCAGGTCGTCCGGGGTGAGCCCGAGATAGGCCAGGTTGTCCGGGTCGAAGACGGGCGGCCCGTCCTCGGCGATGGCGCCCACTCCGAGCTCGGGCCGTCCCGGCGCCCCGATCTTGCGGACGAGCACGAGGCCGAGCTCGGCCCCGATCCGCGCCGCGACGGGCACCGCAACCGGCACGCCGCCGCGGGGAAGCGCCAGAACGAGAGGTGCCGGCGGCGCTACCCCTTCCGGCTCCCCGGAAATGCCGGGAATCGGAGGCCGCCCTCGCTCTTCCTTTTCCGGGTCCCCGGACATGCCGGGAGTCGAAGGCCGCGCTCCCGCTCCCTTGTCCCGCTCCTCGGACATGTCGTGAGCCGGAGGCCGCCCTCCCGCTCTCTTGTCCCGCTCCCCGGAAACGTCGCCAGTCGGAGGCCGCCCTCCCGCTCCCTTCACCCGCTCCTCAAGAAGGTGAAGCGGCCCCGTCTCCACCTTTTCCGGGATTCCGGAAATGTCAGGAATCTGAGCGACGGCGGTGGCGAGGAGCGTGCCCGCATGGGAACGGTCGCGGAAGCGGCCGATCTCGGGCCCGCCCGGGAGGGCGTCCGGTGACGGGCCCTCCCCTGCCGGCAGGACCGGGCCGGTGGCTGCCGGCGGAACCGGATCAGTCGACGCCGGCGGGAGGGAGCCGGCGGCTGCCGGCGGAACCGGGCCGCCCGGCGCCGGCGAAATGGAACCGGCCGCCGGCCGGAACGGGCCGGCCGGGGACGAGGTCAGGAATGCAGGTGTGTGGTGAACCATCGGGCCGCCTCCCCCGCTACCGCGTCCAAGGCGCCCTCCTCCTCGAACAAGTGGGTCGCGCCCGGGATGATGCGCATCTCGGCCGGGGCGGGCAACGCCTGCCGCGCCTGTTCGTTCAGGTCGAGCACCGCGGTGTCGCGCTCGCCGACCAGCAGCAACGTCGGCGCGGTCACCTGGGCCAGGGCGGGCCCGGCCAGGTCGGGGCGTCCGCCTCGGGACACCACCGCGCCCACCTCGTCGGGGCGGGCCGCGGCGGCCACCAGGGCGGCGGCCGCTCCGGTGCTCGCGCCGAACAGGCCGAGGGGCAGGTGGGCGGTCTCCGGATGGTGGCCGGTCCAGTCGATCAGGCCGATCAGGCGGCCGGCCAGCAATTCGATGTCGAAGCGCGGGTCTCGGCCGGGCGCGGGCCGGGCCGCCGCGTCGCCGGGGGTCAGCAGGTCGGCCAGGAGCGTGGCCAAGCCGCGCTGGTGCAGGGCGGACGCGACCGAGCGGTTGCGCGGGCTGTGCCGGGAACTGCCGCTGCCGTGCGCGAAGAGCACCACGCCGGTCGCCGCGCCGGGCACGGTCAGGTCGCCGTCGAGCGACGCCTCCCCGGCCCGGACGCGGTGGATCGGATGTGTGGTCATACCTCCGGCGTACCCGCCCGGACCAGGCGACATACGTCCGACATGTGGTCAGGCGAGGACCTCGTCCCACTCGCGGATCTCGTAGCTCTTCACCACCCCGTTCAGCACGAACGGGTCGCCTTCGACGAACTTCTCGGCCGCCGTACGGGTCGGGAAGATCGCCATCGAGCCCTGCGTCACCGGGTCGCCGAACGTGCCGACCATCAGGATGTCCCCGCGCTGGTGGAACTCCCCGATGCGGGCCGAGTGCGCCGGGAAGTGCACGGGCGCCGTCTCGAGCACGTTGTCGGCCGGCGTGTAGAAGACGACGTATTTCATCGGCGGGCCTCCGAGGCGGGCGAA
>NZ_CAKUCL010000152.1 GCF_934643405.1 uncultured Actinoplanes sp. | reverse complement strand
CGTACTCGGCCAGACGCTGCGCGGTCGTCGACCCGTAGAAACCGGCGCCTACGACGGTTACCTTCTTGCCCATAGCTACTCCCAGTCTCCGGGACACTTTTCCGGACCGTATCAGTCCGTTGACGACGCATTACCGGCGAGTCGCCTCACCGGGACATAAGCCACTCCGCACGCTCGACCACGTTCGTCAGCAGCATCGCGCGGGTCATCGGGCCGATCCCGCCGGGCACCGGCACCACAGCGCCCGCGACCTCGCGAACCTCGGCGGCCACGTCCCCGGTGTACCGGCCCTTCCCGTCCTCGCCCACCACCCGGGTGATACCCACATCGACGACGGTTGCACCCGGACGCACCATGTCCGCGGTGATCAGGCCGGGCACACCGACCGCGGCCACCACGATGTCGGCCTTCCGGGTGTGCGCCGCGAGATCGCGCGTGCCGGTGTGGCACAACGTCACGGTCGCGTTCTCCGAGCGGCGGGTGAGCAGCAGGCCGAGCGGGCGACCCACGGTCGTGCCGCGGCCCACCACGGTGACCTCGGCGCCGTCGAGTTCGACGCCGCCCCGGCGCAACAGGTGCACGATGCCGCGCGGGGTGCACGGCAGCGGCGCGTCGAAACCGAGGACCAGCCGGCCCAGGTTCACCGGGTGCAGCCCGTCGGCGTCCTTGCCCGGGTCGATCAGCTCCAGGACGCGGCCGGTGTGCAGGTGCTTCGGCAACGGCAGCTGAACGATGTAGCCGTGACAGGCGTCGTCTTCGTTGAGCTCCGCGACGACCGCCTCGACGTGCTCCTGGGTCGCGTCCTCCGGCAGATCCCGGCGGATGGAGGCGATGCCCACCTCGGCGCAGTCGCGGTGCTTGCCCTCGACGTACGCCCGGGAGCCCGGATCGTCACCGACCAGGATCGTGCCGAGGCCCGGCACCACGCCGCGCTCGGCCAGCGCCTTCACCCTCGCGCGCAGGTCGTCCTTCACCGCCGCCGCGGCCGCCTTGCCGTCCAGGATCCGTGCCGTCATGCCGTCACCACCGCTCCGTGGGCGGTGGCGAACAGCACCGCCTGGTTGACATCGATTTTGGCGCCGCCGAGGTCGATGTCCCGCAGCTCCACCCCGCCCAGGTCGGCGCCGCGCAGGTCGGCGCCCTTGAGGACGGCATCCTTGAGCCGGGCCGAGACCAGGTCGGCGTCGCGCAGGTCGACCCGGGTCAGGTCGGCGCCGGTCAGGTCGGCCTCGCGCAACCGCAGGCCGGTCAGCCTGGCCGCGGTCAGGTTCTGGCCGCGCAGCGAGACGAACCCCCAGTCACCCCCGTCGACCGTCAGCGGCCGCAGCCCGCAGTCCACGAACTGGCTGCCGGTGAGCTTGCAGTCGGTCAGCGTGGCGTCGAAGAACGAGCAGCGCTGCAACGTCGACTGCATGATCGCGACGCGGGTCAGCGTGGAGGCGTTGAACCGCACGTTGCCGAACGTGCAGTGGGTGAAGACGCAACCGGTGAGCTGCGCCTCCGACCAGTCGACGTCGTGGAACGCGCAGTCCTCGTAGCGGACGTGCGTGACCTCCTCCAGGGCCCAGTCCTTGCCCCGGAAGGTCTGATCCTGAACGAGGGTCTCCATCCTCAGTGGTAGAAGTGCCGGGTGCCGGTGAAGTAGACGGTCAGTCCGGCCTTCTCGGCCGCCTCGATCACCAGGTTGTCCCGGATCGAGCCGCCCGGCTGCACGACGGCCTTCACGCCGCCGGCGATCAGCACCTCGAGGCCGTCCGGGAACGGGAAGAACGCGTCGGAGGCGGCCACGCTGCCCTTGGCCCGGTCGGCGCCGGCCCGCTCGACCGCGAGCTTGGCCGAGTCGACCCGGTTGACCTGGCCCATGCCGACGCCCACGGTGGCGCCGTCGTGGGCCAGCAGGATCGCGTTGCTCTTCACGCCGCGGATGGCCCGCCACGCGAACGCCAGGTCCCTCAGCGTCTCCTCCGACGCGGGAGAACCGGTCGCCAGCTCCCAGTTCGCCGGGTCGTCGCCGGGCGCGTCGATCCGGTCGGAGAGCTGCACCAGAGCGCCGCCGCCGATCTGCTTCACCTCGGCGCGCGGCGGGTTCCAGGCCGGCGCCACCAGCACCCGCAGGTTCTTCTTCTCGCGCAGCAGCTCCAGCGCCTCCGGCTCGTACGCCGGGGCGACGATGACCTCGGTGAAGATGTCCGCGAGCTGGGCGGCGAGCGCGGCGGTGACCTGCTGGTTGACGGCGATCACGCCGCCGAACGCGGAAACCGGGTCACAGGCGTGGGCCTTGCGGTGCGCCTCGGCCACGTCGGCGCCGATCGCGATGCCGCACGGGTTGGCGTGCTTGATGATCGACACGCACGGCTCGGTGAAGTCGTTCGCGCTGCGCCACGCGGCGTCCGCGTCGACGTAGTTGTTGTACGACATCTCCTTGCCGTGCAGCTGCTCGGCCTGGGCGAGCCCGGCCGGCGCGCCGCGGTCGGCGTAGAGCGCGGCCTGCTGGTGCGGGTTCTCCCCGTAGCGCAGCGTGTTCTCCCGCGTCAGCGCGATCCCGGCGAACGCCGGCCACCCCGCCTCCTCGACGAGCGTCGAGGCCGTCCAGTTCGCCACCGCGATGTCGTACTCGGCGATGTCCGCGAAGGCGCGGGCGGCGAGGTACTTGCGCTGCTGCAGCGTGAAGCCGCCGTTCTTCACGGCGTCAAGGACTTGCGGGTACGCGTCGACGCCGGTGACAACCGCAACCGACGGGTGATTCTTGGCCGCGGCCCGGACCATGGCCGGCCCGCCGATGTCGATCTGTTCGACGCACTCGTCCACGGACGCGCCCGAGGCCACCGTCTCGGTGAACGGGTAGAGGTTGCTGACCAGCAGGTCGAACGGCTCGATCCCCAGTTCCACCAGCTGCGCCGCGTGGGTCTCCAGCCGCAGGTCGGCCAGCAGGCCCGCGTGCACCCGCGGGTGCAGCGTCTTGACCCGGCCGTCCAGCGTCTCGGGGAAGCCGGTCAGTTCCTCCACCCGGGTGACCGGGACGCCCGACTTCTCGATCGTCGCGGCGGTCGAGCCGGTGGACACGATCTCCACACCGGCGCCGGCGAGCGCCTGGGCGAGCTCGACGAGGCCGGTCTTGTCGTACACGCTCAGCAGCGCCCGCTTGATCGGGCGGCGGCCCTCGTCGACGGGGGTCATGGGATGCGTACCTTCCTGTTCTCGATGGTCCAGCCCTCGCGCACCAGGCGGCCGACGTACTCGACCAGCTGGGCCCGCTCGGCCACCTTGATCCGCTCGGTGAGCGTCTCCTCCGTGTCGTCGTCGAGCACGGGGACGCTGACCTGCGCGATGATCGGTCCGGTGTCGACGCCGGCGTCGACGAAGAAGAGGGTCGCCCCGGCGATCTTCACGCCGTAGGCGAGCGCGTCACGCGGTCCGTGGATGCCGGGAAAGGCCGGCAGCAGCGCGTTGTGCGTGTTCACGTAGCGGTCGCCGAACGCGGCCAGGAACGACGGCCCGACCAGCTTCAGGAAGCCGGCCGAGATGACCAGGTCGGGCTTGTGCTCGGCGACGTGGGCGGCGAGGGCGGCGTCCCAGTCGTCGCGGGTCTCGTAGGCCTTCACCGGATCCACGAAGGTGGGAATGCCGGCGGCGGTGGCGCGGTCGAGACCGGCGATGCCGTCCCGATCGGCACCCACCGCGACGACCCGGGCGCCATAGGCGGGATCGGCGGAGGCGTCGAGCAGAGCCTGCAGGTTGCTGCCCGAACCGGAGACCAGGACGACCAGGCGGGCGGGCGCGGGGTCGGTCACCCGGAAACCCTATCTCCGCCGGTCGGCGTTATTTCGGGGTGGGTCCTCCGCTTACTTCGGCGCGGGCCCGAACGTGCGTGCCGCCGCCGCGCCCAGGGCCGCCGAGACGCCCACGACCGCCGCCGCGATCAGACCCACCTGCCACGGGTCGGGGCCGATCACCGCGAGCCGGCCGTCGCCGAGCGGGCCGCCGGAGAGACGGCAGAGCACGCCGAGCACGATCCCGGCCGCCGGACCGGCGAGCAGACCCCCGCCCAGCACCGGCGACCAGGGCGGAACCGCGTCGCCCGACCGGGCCAGCCGCAGCGTGAGCAGCCAGCCGGCGGCCATCCCGGCCAGCACCGGCAGGGCGAGCAGCAGGGCGCCGGTCGCCCCCATCGGACCGTCCGGCAGGCCGGCCAGCAGCGGCAGCGTGGGCAGCGGGCCGACGGTCACCTCGGTGAGCCGCACCGCCGAGCCGGTGCCGAGCGCGAAGCCGGGACCCAGCAGGAACGCCGCGGCCCAGATCACACCGTTCACCCCGTACGCGAGGCTGACCAGGGTGATCCCGGCCTGGCCGGCCACCCCGGTGCGATAGGCGGAGATCATGTCGGTGGCCTGGCCGCCGCCGATCGCGACCGACAGGCCGGTGACCGCGGCGCCGGCCGCGAGGATGAAGAGGGTGGCCATCAGGCCGGTACGCACGCCGTGCCGCACCGGGCCCGGCATCCGCCGGGCGATCGTGCTCAGCGCGTCCGTCCCGCGCAGCGCGCCGGACAGGGCGGCGGCCCCGCCGAGGACGAAGAAGTTGATCGCGGCCCGGCCGGGGGCGACCTCGGCGCCGCGGCCGTCGACCGCGAGTGCGGCGATCGAGCCGAGCAGCGCGTACCCGAGGGCGATCGCGAACGCCACCAGGATGCTGTCGCCGATCTTCCCGCTGCGGCGGGCGCCGATGGCCCGGGTGACGTGCAGGCCGGCCCGGTCGAGCCGCCAGACGATCAGGATGGTGAGCAGGAGCGGCGCGAGCGCGAGCCGGCCGATCGAGGTGCCGATCGGCACGCCGTGGCCGAGCAGCCAGCCGGCCAGTCCGGCCTGCGCGGCCCCGCCCAGGCCACCCTGTCCTTCGAGGGTGCGGGCCAGGCCGATGACGGCGGCGACCGGGAGGTACGACAGGACGGCTGCCCACAGCATGGCGAAGCCGGCCGCGACGGGCAGCGGGGCCCGGCGCACGCGTTCCGGTGGGCGGCGCTGGCCGGGCAGCCGGACGGTCTCGCGGTCGGCGAGCACCTTCTCGTCGACGAGGACGGTGCGCTGCTCCCTCTGCCGGGCGGCGGCGCCGATCGGCTGGGTCTTCCCCCGGGCGGCGGCGCCGAGCGGCTCGGTCTTCTCCCCGGCGGCGGCGCCGAGCGGCTCGGTCTTCTCCCCGGCGGCGGCAGCGAGCGGCTCGGTCGGGCGCGGCTCGGGGGCGACCGGCACGGTCTCGCGCGAGACCTGCGCCGCCTCGGCGATCGCGAAGGGGTCGTCCGAGTCGTCGGGACGGTCGGGTGTGGTCGGCATCGCGGACTACTTTTCCATGGACGCGGCCGCACGGCGATGCAGATACGACGGCGCGCCGCCGTCCGATTCGGGACTCGGACGGCGGCGCGCTGCCATCGGCCGTACCAAATCAGCTCATGATCTCGCGCATGAGCCGTGCGGTCTCGCTCGGCGTCTTGCCGACCTTGACCCCGGCGGCCTCGAGGGCCGCCTTCTTGGCGTCCGCGGTGCCCGCGGAGCCGGAGATGATCGCGCCGGCGTGACCCATGGTCTTGCCGGGCGGCGCGGTGAAGCCGGCGATGTAGCCGACCACCGGCTTGGTGACGTTCGCCTTGATGAACTCGGCGGCACGCTCCTCGGCGTCGCCGCCGATCTCACCGATCATGACGATCGCGTCGGTCTCCGGGTCGTCCTGGAAGGCCTTCAGCGCGTCGATGTGGGTGGTGCCGATGATCGGGTCGCCGCCGATGCCGACGCTGGTCGAGAAGCCGATGTCACGCAGCTCGTACATGAGCTGGTAGGTCAGCGTGCCGCTCTTGGAGACCAGGCCGATGCGGCCGGCAGGGGTGATGTCGGCCGGGATGATGCCGGCGTTCGAGGCGCCCGGCGAGGCGATGCCCGGGCAGTTCGGGCCGATGATCCGGGTCTTCTGGCCGCGGTCGACGTTGTATGCCCAGAACGCGGCCGAGTCCTGCACCGGCACGCCCTCGGTGATCACCACGGCGAGCGGGATCTCGGCGTCGATCGCCTCGACCACGGCGGCCTTGGTGAACGCCGGCGGCACGAAGATGACCGACACGTCGGCGCCGGTCTCCTTGATCGCCTCGGCGACGGTCGCGAAGACCGGGAGGGTGGTGCCGTCGAAGTCGACCGTGGTGCCGGCCTTGCGCGGGTTCACGCCACCGACCACGTTGGTGCCCGCGGCGAGCATCCGCTTGGTGTGCTTGGAGCCCTCCGAGCCGGTGATGCCCTGGACGATGACCTTGGAGTCCTTGGTGAGCCAGATAGCCATTACGTCACTTCCCCGCAGCCGCGAGCTCGGCGGCACGCTCGGCCGCTCCGTCCATCGTGTCCACCCGCTCGACCAGCGGGTTGTTCGCACCGTCGAGGATGGCGCGGCCGGCCTCGGCGTTGTTGCCGTCGAGGCGCACCACGAGCGGCTTGGTGACCTGCTCACCGCGCTCACCGAGCAGGGCGAGAGCCTGGATGATGCCGTTGGCCACGGCGTCGCAGGCGGTGATGCCGCCGAAGACGTTCACGAAGACCGACTTGACCGCGGGGTCACCGAGGACGATCTCCAGACCGTTGGCCATGACCTGGGCGCTCGCGCCGCCGCCGATGTCGAGGAAGTTCGCCGGCTTGACGCCGCCGTGCCGCTCACCCGCGTAGGCCACCACGTCGAGCGTGGACATGACCAGGCCCGCGCCGTTGCCGATGATGCCGACCTCGCCGTCGAGCTTGACGTAGTTGAGGTTCTTCGCCTTCGCGGCCTGCTCCAGCGGGTCCACCGCGGACTGGTCGACCAGCGCCTCGTGGTCGGGGTGCCGGAACGACGCGTTCTCGTCCAGGGTGACCTTGGCGTCCAGGGCCAGCACCCGGCCGTCGCCCACCTTGGCCAGCGGGTTGACCTCGACCAGCGTGGCGTCCTCGGCGACGAACGCCTGCCACAGCTTCACCGCGATGTCGGCGACCTGGTCGGCGACCTCGGCCGGGAACTTCGCGGCGGTCACGATCTCGCGGGCCTTCGCCTCGTCGACACCCTTGCTGGCGTCGATCGCGATCTTCGCGACCCGGTCCGGCTGCTCCTCGGCGACCTGCTCGATCTCCATGCCGCCGGCGACGCTGGCGATGCAGAGGAAGGTGCGGTTCGCGCGGTCCAGCAGGTAGGAGAAGTAGTACTCCTCCTTGATGTCGGCCGTCTCGGCCAGCATCACCTTGCCGACGGTGTGGCCCTTGATGTCCATGCCCAGGATGTCGGTCGCGCGGGCCTCGGCCTCGTCCGGTCCGTCGGCGAGCTTGACACCGCCGGCCTTGCCCCGGCCGCCGACCTTGACCTGCGCCTTGACGACGACCTTGCCGCCCAGGCGCTCGGCGATCGCGCGAGCCTCCTGCGGGGTCTCGGCGACTCCGCCGCCCAGCACGGGCAGTCCGTGCCGTTCGAACAGGTCACGCCCCTGATATTCGAACAGGTCCACGTGTCTCCTTTCGCTCGCGACGCCAAGCTAGCGCCGGCAAACCACACCGCCCGCGTCCCGACCTGTGTGCGCGGCGGGCGTCGAAGGCGCCGCCAGCGTGGGGATTCGTCCGGCCCGGGGGCCGTCATCCGCAGACTATCCGCCCGAATGGTCCCGCCGGAGTGGCGGGTGCACGGTGTGCAAGACCACACACCCTCAGGCCAGGACGACCCGGTTCGCGGCGAACCAGGCGACGGCCTGAAGGATCTCCGCTTCGGTACGGTCGGCGAAGTTCACCGCCGCGGTGAAGCCGCTGCCGTGGAAAGATCGAGCCAACCCCGCGTCGAACAAGGTGAAATCGCCCAGGTTGTCCTGGAGCCGCCGATCCATCGGGTGCACCACCAGCATCCGGTCGAAGTACCAGCGCCGCCGGGAGATCCGCTCGATGTGCGACCAGGGCAGCCAGATCGCCTGGCCAGGGGTCTGCCGGGTGCGGATCCACAGTCCCTCCGGCCCGGCCGCGAGCACCGGGCCGCCGGCCAGCCGCAGCCACATCAGTCCCCCGAAGACCGCGGCCAGGAGGAGGGTCAGGAACAGCCAGACGCCGAGCAGCCCGGTGACGTCCGCGTCCTGCTCCCCCGCGGCGGCCAGGCCGAGCAAGCACAGCAGGAACAGACTGAGAGCGCCGGTGATGCCGGCGGCCAGGGCGACTCGCTTGCCGAGGTGCGGACGGACCACGAACGGCTGATCGTCGGGGATCCGCCGGGCGATGGGGTAGTGGGTGTTCAACAGACGGCCTCGCTGGTCCGGCGGGAATGGCCGCGACAGGGTACGCAAGCGTCCGCCGGGCGCGCGACCGGTGATCACCGAATCCGGCAAAAAGTCTGTGCGGCCCACGTAACCCGCCCCATAGGGCGTCGTTGAGAGTGGTGTCGGAACGCTACGGCGACCCGATGCGTCAAGCGGCCGATGCCCTGTCGGTCGAGGGGTGGCGGCGGGGCATCGTGCATGGAGAGGCCGGACGTGTGAGGGGTGCGTCCGGCCTCTCCCCTTGCTTTCCGCTGCTTGACCGGGGTTACGCGACCGGTGATGTCACATTGGCGCGCACCCATTCGATGATGGAAGCGGTAGTGGCCCCCGGGGTGAAAATCTTGGCGACACCGGCCGATTCCAATTCGGTGATGTCGTCGGCCGGAATGATGCCTCCGCCGAATACCACGATGTCGCTTGCGTCACGCTCCGCCAGCAGTTCGATTACGCGGCGGAAGAGCGTCATGTGCGCCCCGGACAGAACGGACAAACCGATCGCGTCCGCGTCTTCCTGAATGGCCGTCTCCACGATCTGCTCCGGCGTCTGATGGAGTCCGGTGTAGATGACTTCCATGCCCGCGTCACGCAGGGCACGGGCCACCACCTTGGCTCCGCGGTCGTGACCGTCCAGTCCAGGCTTCGCGACCACGACCCTGATCCGTGCTTGCATGCTGACCCTCCGTGCACCGACTCCGTTGTCACCTGAACGAACGGTAACCTGCGCGCCCGGACCGGGGTAACCCGCTCGGCGAAACCGAGATCACCGATCGTGACGGGAAATGTATTCTGCGTCACCTGACTATCCGTTTCTCCGGCGATCACCGAGCGTGTGCCCTTAGTTGCTCCGGAAAAGGTAACGAATTCGGACATTCGCTGCGCAATGCGGATCAGGAAGTGTCAGCGAATTGGCGCTTCGACTTGTGACCGGGCGAACGTTTCGTTACCGTGGCCCACGGCTGTCAACCGGTTAACCCCAATCCGACAGCCAGGCGGGCCAGTCGAAACCCGGATTACCGGCCCCGATGACCGCCACCGCAATGTCGTCAACGGAGGGTTGTTCGTGCGCCAGCGCTTGTCGTCTGAGCCCGACCGGTATCGCGGCCGACGTCGTGTACCTACCCCTCCCCGCAGCCGTTATGCCGTCGTCGTCACGTCGGCTTTCGTCGGCGCGGGGGTGGTCGCCCTCGGTGCCGCCTCGAACCTGCCGGACCAGAAGGCGGTCAGCCCCGACGTCCTGCAGAGCCTCCAGGGTCAGCACGTCGCCGCGGACGCCCTGAGCGCCCGGTCCAGCGACGATCAGCACGCCTCCCGCAGCGAGAACCGCGACTCGGTCGCCAAGACCAAGGTCAGCGCCGACGAGGCCACGGCCGACGTCTGGCTGCTGCCGATGGACGAATACCAGTTCACCTCCCCGTACGGCGTACGGTGGGGCAAGCTGCACGCCGGCATCGACCTGGCCGCCCCCGAGGGCATCCCCTACAAGGCGATCCACGCCGGCACGGTGACCAAGGCCGGCTACAACGGCGGCTACGGCAACGCGCTGACGATCCGCAACGACGACGGCACCGAGGTCATCTACGCCCACTCCCGCCGCCTGCTGGTGAGGGCGGGCGACAAGGTCAAGGCCGGCCAGGTCATCGGCGAGGTCGGCAGCACCGGCGCGTCGTACGGAACGCACCTGCACCTCGAGGTCCACGTCGCCGGCCAGCCCGTCGACCCGATCCCGTACCTGCGCGACCACGGCGTCGACATCAAGCTCCAGGTCGAGTCGGTCTACGCGGGCATGGCCGCAGCCGCCGGCTGACCAGCCCCGGCCCCGGCCTCCGCCTTTCCCGGCTGCCCTTGCCGCCAGCCCGCCCCGGCTTCCGCCTTTCCCGGCGGCCTTTCGGCCAGGCCGCCCCGGCTTCCGCCTTTCCCGGCTGCCCTTTCCGCCAGCCCGACCCGGCTTGCGCCTTCCCGCCAGCCCAGCCCGGGCTTGGCGCCTTTCCGTCGGCCGGCCTTTGGCCCCTCCCGCCTGGTCCGCCCCTCCCGCCGTCCGGGTTCTTCCCCGGCCGCCCGGCCCGGGCCTCCCGGCTCCGAGGCCCAGCTAGATCTTCTCGATCGGGGCGTGCCTCAGCACCAGCCACATCACCTGGTCGCCGAAGTCGATCTGGGCACGAGCCCCCGGCCCCTGCCCCTCGACCGCCTGCACGCGACCCAGCCCGTACCGCTGGTGATTGACCCGGTCGCCGACGGCCACCTTCGGGGCCTGCCGCAACTCACTGGCGGTGGCCAGCTTGCTGCCGTCGATGCCGAGCCTGCTGGCCAGCTGCTGGGCCTTCGGCGTACCACCGGAAAAACCCCCGCCGCGGGAGCGGTCTCCCCCACCGCGCCCACCCACGCCGCCGCCTGTTCCGGACCACGACGTGTACGAGCCGGCGGTGCGTTCCCAGCGAACCAGCTCGGGCGGCAGCTCGTCGGTGAAGCGGGACGGCGGGTTGTACTGCGGCTGCCCCCAGGCCCCCCGGGTCACCGCGCGGGACAGGTAGAGACGCTGGCGGGCGCGGGTGATCCCCACGTAGGCCAGGCGGCGCTCCTCCTCCAGCTCGGTGTTGTCGCCGAGGGCGCGCATGTGCGGGAAGACGCCGTCCTCCAGGCCGGTCAGGAAGACCACCGGGAACTCCAGGCCCTTCGCCGTGTGCAGCGTCATCAGCGTGACGACGCCCTGGTGATCAGGGTCGTCGTTGGGGATCTGGTCGGCGTCGGCGACCAGCGCGACCTGCTCCAAGAAGCCGGCCAGGGTGGCGACCTGCGTCTCGTCCTCCTCGGCCTGGGCCTCAACGCGTTCGGTGTACTCGCGGGCGACGCTCACTAGTTCCTGCAGGTTCTCCACCCGGCCCTGATCCTGCGGGTCGAGGCTCTCCTCCAGCTCGGACAGCAGGCCGGAGCGCTGGAGCACCGACTCGAGCACCTCTTCCGGAGGCGCGGTGCGGGCGAGCTCGCGCAGGTCGTCGAGCAGCTGCACGAAGTCGCCGATGCTGTTGACCGCGCGGGTCGCGATGCCCGGCGCGTCCTTGGCGTGCCGCAGAGCCTGGCCGAACGAGATGCGGTCGCGTGAGGACAGTGCCTCGATGCACGCCTCGGCCCGGTCGCCGATGCCGCGCTTCGGCGTGTTCAGCACGCGGCGGATGCTGACCGTGTCGTCGTCGTTGACGACGGCACGCAGGTAGGCCAGGGCGTCGCGGACCTCCTTGCGTTCGTAGAAGCGCACCCCACCGACCACCTTGTACGGCAGGCCGACCCGGATGAACACCTCCTCGAACACACGGGACTGCGCGTTGGTGCGGTAGAAGACGGCCACGTCGCCGGGGCGGACGCCCTCGTTGTCGGTGAGCCGGTCGATCTCGCGGGCCACCCAGTCGGCCTCGGCGTGCTCGGTGTCGGCCACGTAGCCCACGATCTGCTCGCCGGCGCCCTGGTCGCTCCAGAGCCGCTTGGGCTTGCGGGACGTGTTCCGGTCGATCACCGCGTTCGCCGCGGACAGGATGGTCTGGGTCGACCGGTAGTTCTGCTCCAGCAGGATCGTGCGGGCGTCCGGATAGTCCCGCTCGAACTCCAGGATGTTGCGGATCGTGGCGCCGCGGAACGCGTAGATCGACTGGTCGGCGTCGCCCACCACGCACAGCTCGGCCGGCGGGACCTCGCCGCCCTTCTCGCCGACCAATTCCCGTACGAGGGTGTACTGCGCGTGGTTCGTGTCCTGATACTCGTCGACCAGCACGTGGCGGAACCGGCGGCGATAGGCCTCGGCGACGTGCGGGTGCGACTGGAACAGGTGCACCGTGGTCATGATGATGTCGTCGAAGTCGAGGGCGTGCGCCTCCAGCAGACGGCGCTGATAGAGCTCGTACGCCTCGGCGACCGCCCGCTCGTTCGGGCCCTTCGCCTTCTCCTTGAACTCCTCCGGCTCGATCAGCTCGTTCTTCAGATTCGACACCTGGGCCGCGAGACCGCGAGCCGTGTACCGCTTCGGGTCGAGGTCGAGCTCGCGGGCGACCAGCTGCATCAGCCGGCGCGAATCGTCCGCGTCGTAGATCGAAAACGTGCTCTTCAGCCCGGCATGCTCGTGCTCGGCGCGCAGGATGCGGACGCAGGCCGAGTGGAACGTCGACACCCACATGAGCCGGGCGCGCGGCCCGACCAGCTGCGCCACCCGCTCCTTCATCTCGCCGGCCGCCTTGTTGGTGAACGTGATCGCGATGATCTCGCCGGGATGCACGCCCCGCTCGGCCAGCAGGTAGGCGATCCGGTGCGTCAGCACCCGCGTCTTGCCCGAGCCGGCGCCCGCCACGATCAGCAGCGGCGACCCGGTGTGGGTGACCGCGTCCCGCTGCGGGCCGTTCAGGCCGACCAGCAGCGACTCCGGGTCGAGCCGGCGGGCCGGGGGCCGCTTGGCAGCCGGCTGCGCGGGGGCACCCGGCTCCTTCACGGCAGGCATGGAGAACAGGGTGGCCGCCGGGCCGTTCTTCGGGGGTTCTGAGGAAGCTCGCATCGCGACGGCAAGTCTATGCCGACCCTCCGACAAGAAATTCCCGCGCGCCCGGCCCACTCGATGAGAGCTGTTCGCGTCTGCTTCAATCAGCGTCACACTGCGGGGGTTGGGGAGGGTCAGTGCCGAAGCACACGGAGTTCACTCCGGTGACGGTTCCGGGTCAGCGAGTGCCCGAGCACGACAGCTCCGCGCCGCCACCGACGCCACCCCAGGCGGACGGTACGGCACCGGCAGTCACGCCGTCACAGCCCGTCGAGACAACGGCGCCACCTGCGCCGCCGGGGGCGACATCGGCCGAGGCGCCCGCACCGGCGCAGCCGGGCGAACCGACGTTCGTGACGCCGCGGCCGGCCGAGCCGGCGCCCGCCTCGGCGGCGCCTCCGTATCCGGCCGCGCCACCCTCGGCCGCTCCTTCTTATCCCGCGGCGCCCGGCTGGGCGGCCCCACCGCCCCATCCGGGAGCGCCACCGCCGCCGGCCATGCCGACATGGCCGGCTTCTCATCCGGCCGCATCCGCGCCACCGCCGGGCATGCCGACGTGGCCGGCCGCACCGCCCTACCCGGCAGCGCCGCCGTCACCCTGGGCCGCCACATCGCCCTCCCCCACGCCGTCACCGGACCCAGCCGCCCAATCGCACCCAGCCACGCAGCCGCACCCAGCCGCCCAATCACACCCAGCCACGCAGCCGCACCCAGCCACGCAGCCGCACCCGGCGACGCCGCCTGGTTGGGGCACGCAGCCATACCCGGCCACGCAGCCACACCCGACTTCCCAGCCGTACCCGGCCCCGCAGCCGTACCCGGCCCCGCAGCCGTACCCGGCCCCGCAGCCGTACCCATCCGCGCAGTCTTACCCGACCGCCCCCGCATACCCGATCGGGCACCCATACCCGACCACGCACCCGTCGGCCGCCGCGCCTCCCTGGCTGGCCTACCCGCCGCCACCCCTCCACCCACCGAACAAATCCGGAAAAGGCGGCATCATCGCCGCCGTCCTCGCCGTCATCGCCGCCCTGGCCATCGTCCTCGTGCCGCTGCCCTCGGACACCGACGGCAAGATCAGTTCCGGCACCGATGCCGCCGCCGCGGCGCGGGCGCTCACCCCCTTCGAGGCCGTCCAGCAGGTGGTCGACAACCAGGCCGCCGCCCTGCTCCGCGGCGACCAGAACGGCTGGCTCGCCGCCGTCGACCCGAGCCAGCCCGCCCTGCGCAAGCGGTACCAGAACCTGTTCAAGACGCTGCGAACCCTCAAGGTCACCAAGTTCACGTACGACCTGGACTTCGCCGAGCCGGCCAAGGACAAGCTCTCCACCACCGCGGCCATCGAATACTGCTTCTTCCGGTCCGCGCAGGCCTGCACCGATGCGCCGTGGTTCGGCCAGCGCCTCACCTTCAGCAAGAGCGCCAACGGCTGGGTGATCTCCCACCTGACCGGTGACAAGGACTCGCTGCAGACCCCGTGGGAGAACGGCGACCTCGTCTTCGCCCAGGGCAAGCGGGTCGTCGTCGGCGGCCCGGCCTCGCTGCGCGGCCGCCTGTCCCAGGTGGTGGCGGCCGCCGACAAGGCCGCGTCGGTCGACGACAAGATCGCCAAGAGGATGCGGAACACGCAGGAGAAGTACCGGATCTTCATCGCCGACGACAAGGCCTGGAAGACCTGGTACGGAGGCCGGTTCCCGGGCTACTCGGTGGCGTACACGATCCCGCTCGGCAATGCCGGCAGCGACGTCGTGCTGCACATGTCGGACCTGCGCAACCGCCAGCAGATCCAGATCACCGTCCAGCACGAGATGGCGCACGTGGTGACCCTCAGCAACATGGGCCACGACGAGGACGACGACGACCTGTGGCTGATGGAGGGCGTCGCCGAGTACGCCGGCTGGCTGCCCCTGCACGCCGGCCGCGACCTGACCATGCCCATCCTGCACGAGGCGCTCCAGAAGCCGAACGCCCCGAAGACGATCGCCTCGAAGCCGATCGGGTCGGACGCCGAGGGCGACGACGTCGACATCTTCTACGGTTTCGGCCACTACGCGGTGGACTGCATGGTAACCAAGTTCGGGGAAGCCAAGGCGATGGAGTTCATCCGCCTCAAGCTGCGGGAGTCCAAATCTCTCGACGAGGCCTCGCGTACGGCGTACGGGAAGCCCTTCGCCATTGTGGACAAATCGTGCGTGACCTGGGTGGAACAGCATTCGGCCTAGACCATCGGCATCGAGTTGTCACCTTTAGGCGGTAGCGCTCACGAGCGTCGATGCCGCAGGCTGACCCCCGTTGGCTGACAACCGATCGGGAGACCGAATACCCATGGACCGTCCCCGCCGGGCCGTACGGCGTAAGCTCGCCGCACCCGCCCTCGCTCTGGCCGTCGCAGCCACCCTGCCGATGGCCCAGGCCTCGACGCCCGCTGCCGCCGCGCCCTCCGCGTACGCTCCGGCGAGCGCGACGTACGGGCTGCCCACCAGTGTCGTGAAAGGCCAGATCCTCAGCTACAACGACTTCCACGGCGCGATCGACCCGCCCTCGGGCAGCGGCGCCGTGGTCAACGCGGCCGGCACCAGCACCCCGGCCGGCGGCGTGGAATACCTGGCGACGTACCTCAAGAAGCTGCGCGCCGAGGCGACGGCCGAGGGCCGGCAGACGATCACTGCGGGCGCGGGCGACCTGATCGGCGCGAGCCCGCTGGTCAGCGCCGCGTTCCACGACGAGCCGACGATCGAGCTGATGAACCAGATCGGGCTCGAGGTCAGCTCGGTCGGCAACCACGAGTTCGACGAGGGCGTCGACGAGCTGCTGCGCATGCAGCGCGGCGGCTGCCACCCGACCGACGGCTGCCAGGACGGCGACGGCTTCGACGGCGCGAAATTCCACTACCTCGCGGCCAACACGATCAACAACAAGACCGGCCTGCCGATCCTCCCGCCGATCGACATCAAGCTGGTCGGCGGCGTCCCGGTCGGCTTCGTCGGGATGACCTTGGAGGGTACGGCGGGGATCGTGAACCCGGCCGGCATCAAGAACGTCCACTTCGCCGACGTGGTCCAGACCGCGAACAAGTGGAGCAACGTGCTCAAGCTGTTCGGCGTCAAGGCCCAGGTGCTGCTGGTGCACGAGGGCGGCCAGCAGGGCGCGGCCACGCCGACCCCGGGTGTCAGCGACTGCAACAATTTCTCCGGCGCGATCGTCGACATCGTGAAGGGTCTGAACCCGGAGTTCGGCCTGGTCGTCTCGGGCCACACGCACCGGTTCTACTCGTGCACGCTGCCGAACACGGAGTCGACCTCGGTGGTGACGAGCGCCGGCACGAACGGGCAGCTGGTGACCGACATCGACTACTCGGTCGACCGCCGCACCGGCAAGTTTGCCGAGATCACCGCCAAGAATGTGATCGTCGAGAACGGCGTGCCGGACGGCAACGGCGGCTGGCTCAAGGACGCGAACGGGGTCTTCCTGAAGAACCCGGACACCGTCGACCCGGGCGCCAAGAAGATCGCGGACAAATACCGTACGGCCGTCGCGCCCATCGCCAATCGAGTGGTCGGCTCGATCACCGGGGACATCACCCGCGCCGCCACCCCGGCTGGCGAGTCGCCGCTCGGTGACGTGATCGCGGACGCCCAGCTGGCCCGCACCCAGGACGCGGGCGCGCAGATCGCGCTGATGAACCCGGGCGGCATCCGGGCCGACTTCGACGCGGAGGCGTCCCCGGGCGGCGAGGCGACCGGCGAGGTCACGTACGGCGAGGCGTTCACCGTGCAGCCGTTCAACAACCTGGTCGTCACGCAGACGCTGACCGGTGCACAGCTCAAGGACGTGCTGGAGCAGCAGTTCGCCGGCTACCAGGGCCAGACCTCAACCAAGATCCTCCAGGTGTCGGCCGGCCTGACCTACACGTGGAGCGCGTCCGCCCCGCTCGGCTCCAAGGTCACGAACCTGGCGCTGAACGGGACCGCGATCGATCCGGCCGCCTCCTACCAGGTCACCACGAACGACTTCCTGGCCAACGGCGGCGACGGCTTCTCGGTCCTGACCTCCGGCACCGGCCGCACCACAGCGCCAGGCTTCGACATCGACGCCCTGGTCGCCTACTTGGGCGCCGGCACGCCAATCGCCCCAGGCCCAGCAAACCGCATAGCGACGGCCCCCTAACCGCCTAGGCCGGGGCCACCTCCCGTGGCCCCGGCCACCCCAACCCACCCTCACGCAACCCCGCCAGCCCAACCCACCCTCACGCGACCCCGCCAGCCCAACCCACCGTCACGCGACCCCGCCAGCCCAACCCACCTCACGCGACCCCGCCAGCCCAAGCCACCCTGGCGCCGCCCAAGCCACCCCGGCACCGCCCGACCAGCCCAAGCCACCCCGGCACCGCCCGCCAGCCCACGCCACCCTGGCTCGGCCAGCCCGAGCCTCCCTCCCAGCGCGAGCCTCCCTCCCAGCGCGAGCCTCCCTCCCAGCGCGAG
>NZ_CAKUCL010000151.1 GCF_934643405.1 uncultured Actinoplanes sp. | reverse complement strand
TTCCAGCAGGGCGGCCACCGCCTCGTCCGGGCCGTCGGCGGCGGACGCGAGGTGCCAGGCGCGGCGGTCCGGGTCGGTGTCGCCGTCGGTGACCTCGGCCAGTGCCAGGTGCGCGGCCCGGCGATCCTCCTCGGTGGCCGACCGGTACACCGCCGAGCGCACCAGCGGATGCCGGAAGGTCACCCGCACGTCGAAGGTCAGCAGGCCGTCGGTGCCGTTGGCGAGCGCCGCCGCCGGGCTGATCCCGAGCCGGCCGGCGGCCCGCCACACCAGCGCCGGGTCGCCGATCGGCTCGGCCGCGGCGACCAGCAGCAGCCGGCGGGTCTGCTCGGGCAGCCGGTCGACGCGGCGCAGGAAGCTCTGCTCGATCCGGCCGGGCAGCGTGTCGGCACGCAGCAGCCCGAACCCGCCGGCCATCCGGGTCACCGTCAGGCCGCGCGGCAGCTCCAGCAGGGCCAGCGGGTTGCCCCGGGCCTCGGCCACGATCCGGTCACGGACGTGCTGGTCGAGACGGGTGTGGGTGACCGAGTCGAGCAGGGCGTGCGCGTCGGCGTCGCGCAGCCCGTCGACCTCCAGATCGGGCAGCCCGAGCAGTTCCGGGGACCGTTGCCGGGCGCCGAGGACCAGCGCGACCGACTCGGCCATCAGCCGGCGCGCCACGAAGCCGATCACCTGCGCCGAGGCCCGGTCCATCCATTGCGCGTCGTCGATCACGCAGAACATCGGACGCGCGGCGGACGCGTCGGAGAGCAGGCTGAGCACCGACAGCGCGACCAGGAACCGTTCCGGCGGGGTGCCCACCCGGACGCCGAACACCGTCTCCAGGGCGATCCGCTGCGGCGCGGGCAGGCTCGCCAACCGGTCCAGCAGTGGCGCGCACAGCTGGTGCAGGGTGGCGAACGGCAGTTCCATCTCCGACTCGACGCCCACGGCGTGCAGCACCTGCATGCCGGTGGCGGCGCGGGTCGCGTACCCGAGCAGCGCCGTCTTGCCCACCCCGGGAGCACCGTGCACCACCAGCACCCGGCTCTCCCCGCCGCGCACGTCGGCGAGCAGACGGTTCAGGACCGTCCGCTCCGCCAGCCGCCCGCGAAGGGCGTGTTCCCCGCTTTCTCGATACGTCACCGCTGCCCGCCTTCGTCGCGGTCGTCCGCCGCCCCCGGAAAACATCACGACGCCGTTATCGTGTCGCGGATCACCGGCCGAGCGAAAGACCCGGGCACTGCCTCGTGCGTCACGTCCGGTTCGAGCGGGACGAGGTCAGGCCGGGTCTTTCCTGACATTGCGGATCGTCGCGGCGGCCGGCGAACAGGCAGACACGGCGCGGACCGTCACCGCCGGGACGGTGATCGAGGGCAGGCCGGCCAGGGCGGCCTCGTCCGCGGCGTAGGCCGGCGCGCCCTCGCCCTGGCCGAGCCGGCGCCGGTACGGCCTCGGCGGCCCGGTCCAGGTCGCGGCCCGGCCTCGCCGCGCCGGGTCAAGAAGGCGAAGAAGTACCAGAAACCGGCCTTGGGACCGGCGGCACCGGCTCGGTCGCGGCGCTGATGTGCGAGGTTCACGCCGTGACGGCCCGGACCGCTTCGACGATCGAGGCGGCCACCGGAGTCGGCTGGGACACGCTGATCGCGTGCGACGCGCCGGCGATCTCCCGTACGCCCTTGGCCGCGGCCCGCTCCGCCATGAAGCGGTGCAGCGCGACCGGGATGTTGAGGTCCTCGTCGCCGAAGACGAACCAGGACGGGATCGACCGCCACGCCGGGGTCGCGGTGGCCAGCGCGCCGGTGAGCGCCGCCTGGGTGACCGGCCGCTGCGTGGCGGCCAGGACGGCGGCCTGCTCGGCGGGGACGTCGGCGATGAACTGGTGGTGGAACGACTCCGGCCGGATGGCGAGGTCGGTGCCGCCGCTGGAGACCGGGTACGAGGCGAGGGCCTCGCCGAGGGTGCTGCCCGGGAACTTGGCGGACAGCCCGAAGGCCGACTCGCCGGGCTCGGGGGCGAACGCGCAGACGTAGACCAGGCCGGCGACCTGCTCCAGGCCCGCCGCGGCCTCGGTGATCACCATGCCGCCGTAGGAGTGGCCGGCCAGCACCACCGGCCCGTCGATCGAGGCGATCACGTCGCGGGTGTAGGTGGCGTCGCCGGCCAGGCTGCGCAGCGGGTTGGCGACCGCGACCGAGGTGAGCCCCTGCCCGGACAGGCGCTCGATGACCGGGTTCCAGCTCGCGGATTCGGCAAAGGCGCCGTGGACGAGGACCACGGCGGGTTTCTGCTGGGTCATGACGGGGTCCTTTCAGGAACGGCCGAGGGCCTTGCGGAGGACGTGGATGGCCTGCTCCATCGCGCCGGTCACGGCCGCGGTCCCGCGCAGCGGGTTGAGCATCATGAAGTCGTGCAGCGTCCCGTTGTACCGGACGCTCGTGGTGCGCACGCCGGCCTCGGTGAGCTTGCGGGCATACGCCTCGCCCTCGTCGCGCAGCACGTCGTTCTCGTCGACGATCAGGAACGCCTCGGGCAGCCCGGCGAGCTCGTCGAGGGTGGCCCGCAGCGGCGACGCGGTGATCTCGTCGCGCTTCTCCTTGTCCGGCAGGTAGCAGTCCCAGAACCAGGCCATCGACTTGGCCGGCAGGTACGGGCCGTCGGCGAACTCGCGGTAGCTATCGGTGTCCTGGCCCGCGTCGGTGACCGGGTAGTACATCGACTGGTGCACGAAGGTGACGTCGCCGCGCTGCTTCGCCATGAGGGTCAGCGCCGCGGTCATGTTGCCGCCGACCGAGTCGCCGGCGACCGCGATGGTCGACGGGTCCAGCCCGACCGAGCGGCCGTGCCGGGTGACCCACTGGGCCACGGCGTACGCCTGCTCGATCGCGACCGGGTACCGGGCCTCGGGGGAACGGTCGTACTCGACGAAGACCACCGCGGCGTCGGCGCCGACGGCCAGTTCCCGCACGAGGCGGTCGTGCGTGCCGGCGTTGCCGATCACCCAGCCGCCGCCGTGCACGTACAGGATCACCGGCAGCGCCTCGGTCGAGCCGAGCGGCCGCACGATCCGGACCGGCACATCATTGACCTCGGCGGGCACGGTGATCCATTTCTCATCCACGTCGGGCTGGTCGATCGGGGCGGCCTGGATGTCGTCCAGGACCTTGCGGGCGCCTTGCGGCCCGAGCTCGTACAGGAACGGGGGTTTCGAGGTGGCGTCGGCGATTTCCCGCGCCGCCGGTTCGAGGATGTGCTTGGTCATCGGGTTGCCTTTCGGTGTCGTCACGTACCGGTGACCGGGCAGCGGAGAGATCTGTGACAGGGCGGCGCGTTGGCAACCGGCGCGCTCATGGACCACGATGGGCTCGACGCATCGGGGGCGACGGACGTTGGGGGACGGCACGATGGGGGCGGATCTCGACGAGGCCGCAGCGGTCTTCGAAAGCGTGCGGCCGCGTCTGTTCGGGATCGCGTACCGGATGCTCAGCAGCGCCAGCGAGGCCGAGGATCTGGTGCAGGACGTCTGGCTGCGCTGGCAGTTGTGCGACCGCAGCCAGGTGCGGAACCCGGCCGCGTTCCTGGCCACGACGACCACCCGGCTGGCCATCAACGAGCTGCAGTCGGCGCGGGCCCGGCGGGAGACGTACGTCGGGCCGTGGCTGCCCGAGCCGGTGGACACCAGCGCGGACCCGTACCTGGGCGCCGAACGCGGTGAGGCGCTGGAGTTCGCGACGCTGCAGCTGATGGAGAAGCTGACCCCGAACGAACGGGCGGCGTACGTGCTGCGGGAGGCCTTCGACTACCCGTACGGGCAGATCGCCGACATCCTGCAGTCCACCGAACCGGCGGTGCGGCAGCTGGTGAGCCGCGCGCGCAAACACGTGAGCGGGGAACGCCGTACGCCGGTGAGCGCCGCCGCCCAGAAGGAGCTGCTGGAGAACTTCATCGCGGCGGCCCGTTCGGGTGACATGGCGGCGCTGGAGAAGATGTTCGCCGCGGACGTGGCGAGCGTCTCCGACGGCAACGGCGCGGTGCGGGTCGCCCGGATGCCCGTGGTGGGCGCGGAGCGGGTGGCGAGGTTCTACACGAAGCTGGCGGAGTGGTACTGGACCGGCGTGGAGGTGGACTTCGTGACCACCAACGGGCGGACCGCCGCGCTGCTGCGGCGCGGCGGCCGCACCGAGGGTGTGATGACGATCGCCGCCTCGGCCGACGGCATCGATCAGGTCTTCTGGATGGTCAACCCGGAGAAGATAGCGGCGGTTTCCTGACCCGGGGTTGTCACAGATCGGCCCGCTGTCCTGTCTTGTATAGCGACTACGGGAGAACAGAGGACCTCGTGCGTACGATTCTGGTGGTCGGCGGCGGTTACGCCGGCTTCTACACCGCTTGGAAACTGGAGAAGAAGCTCCGTCGTGCCGAGGCGAAGGTCGTGGTGGTCGACCCCCGGCCGTACATGACCTACCAGCCCTTCCTGCCGGAGGTGCTGGCCGGCTCGGTGGAGGCCCGGCACGCCGCGGTCTCGCTGCGCCGTCACCTGCGCCGCACCCGGCTCATCGCCGGCAGCGTCGTCCAGGTGGACCACGCGCACAAGACCGCGATCGTTCAGCCCACCCAGGGCGAGGAGTTCGCGCTCACGTACGACATCATCGTCGTCACCGCCGGCGCGGTCACCCGCAAGCTGTCCATCCCGGGCGTGGCCGACGAGGCGATCGGCATGAAACACGTCGAGGAGGCCGTCGCGATCCGCGACCGGCTGCTGACCGCCTTCGACCGCGCGGCCGGCCTGCCCCCCGGACCGCAACGGCGGAAACTGCTGACCGCGACCTTCGTGGGTGGCGGTTTCTCCGGCGTCGAGGGTTTCGGCGAGCTGCTGTCGCTGGCCACCTCCCTGATCCGCAGGTATCCCGAGCTCGACCGGTCGGAGCTGCAGTTCCACCTCGTGGAGGCGCGGGACCGGATCCTGCCCGAGGTCACCGACAAGCCCGGCCGGTGGGTCGTCGAGTCGCTGCGCGAGCGCGGCGGGCACGTCCACCTCAACGCCCAGCTGCAGTCGGCGGACCACGGGCACGTGGTGCTGTCGACCGGCGAGGAGTTCGACTCCGACCTGATCGTGTGGACCGTCGGCAACGCGGTCAGCCCGCTGGTGCGCAACCACACCGACCTGCCGCTGGACGACCGCGGGCTGCTCCAGGTGCGGGCGGATCTGCGGGTCGGCACCGAGGACGAGGCGGTCCCGGACGCTTGGGGCGCGGGCGACGACGCCGCCGTCCCGGACCTCGCGGCCGAACGTTCGGGCGTCTCGACCGTGCCGAACGCGCAGCACGCCGTGCGGCAGGGCAAGCTGCTCGCCCGCAACATCGTGGCCACCCTGCGCGGCGGCAAGGTCAAGCAATACCGGCACGCCAGCCTCGGCACGGTCGCCACGCTGGGCCTGGGCCGCGGCATCTTCCAGTACAAGGGCATCGTCATCAAGGGCTTCCCGGCGTGGCTGATGCACCGCGGATACCACGTGCTGGCGGTGCCGAGCTGGGAGCGCAAGGTGCGGGTGCTGGCCGTCTGGCTGACCGCCGCGGTGTACGGCCGCGACATCGTCTCGCTGGCCTCCGTGCAGCACCCTCGCCGGGCCTTCGTCACCGGAGGCGAGCCGCTGGCCGCCGTCACCGGCAACGAGGCCACCGGCGGCGAGCCGCCGGTCCGCCCGGGGCACTCGCCGGCTGCCGGGGGCGAGCCGCCGGTCCGACGCGAGCCTGCGCCATCGGCATGACGCTGTCGTGCGCGGATTCGCCGCGCCGCTGGCACCTCGCCCGAGCCTGGTACCGGCGGTACATGGGGGGATGCTGCGCATCGTCGACGGCCTGGGGGACGCGGCGGCCGAGGTGGTGACGTCGCTGGGCGGGACGATGCCGCGGACCCCGCTGGCGACCGCGCCGCTCGGCGACGAGACCGTCCACAGGGGACCGGCGCGCAGCATGCACTACGGCACCTCGGTCAGCTGACCCGCCGCCCCTTGCGCTGTTCCAGCTCCGCCTCGTCGACCAGGGTGAGCATGGGCTTGCCGGGGTCGCACAGCATGGTGACGGTGAACTTCACCCGGACGTCGTCGCGGGCGTTGCCGTCCTGGTAGTGAATGACGTCGCCGCCGGGCTCCCAGAAGGTCTCCCCGGCGTTGACGACCCGCGGCGCCTGGCCCTCGAGCTCGAACACCATCGCCCCCTCCAGCACGTAGCCGAAGGCCGGCCCGGAGTGCCGGTGCGGCGGCGCGCCCGGGTCGCCGGGCGGGTACTCGATCGTGATCGTCATGGCGTGGGCCCCGGCGGGGATGAACGGCGGTTCCACGTCCTGCAGCATGGTCAGCGCGGTCTGCCAGGCGGTGGATCGCGGTTTCCCGCCGTTGGTGACGTCCGACATCGTTCCGGCCTCCTCGAGTGGGTGCGGACGGTCCGCACACCTGGATGACCAGCCGGGAAGGCACGGTGTGACAGCGGCGGGCGGAACCGGCGCTCGGCTCCGCCCGCAAGGCGGTGTCACTCGGCGGTTCGGTTCAGGTGGTCGGCCAGCGCGTCGAGCGAACCGTCCCAGTCCCGGGCCAGTGCGGCCAGGAACTGCTGGGCCACCCGCATCGGGGCCGAGCGCACCCGGAAGCGCACCCGCCGCCGCTCGCCGGGCTCGGCGGTCACCAGGCCGGCCTCGGCGAGCAGGGTCAGGTGTTTGGCAATCGCCTGCCGGGTGATCGGCAGGCGGTCGGCCAGGTCGGTGGCCGTGGCCGGGCCCGCCGCCGCCAGCTCGGCCAGGATGGTGCGGCGGGTCGGGTCGGCCAGGGCCACGAAGACCTGCTCGGCGATCCCCTCGGCATCGGCCCGCGACTCGGCGCCGGACCGCGACTCGGCGCCGGACCGCGACTCGGCGCCGGACCGCGACTCGGCGCCGGACCGCGACTCGGCGGCGGCCAGGGACTCGGCGCCGGGCCGCGACAGGGCGCCCGGCCCCGGGGAAGCGTCGGGCCCCATCGGTGGCTCAGGCCGCATCGAGGTAGGCGACCAGCTCGTCGAGCTCGCTCTGCCAGCCCTTGGTGTTGCCGCCGAACGCCGTGTTGTGCGCGTCGTCCGGGAGCTGGGCGAAGCCGGACTCGACGACGGTCAGGCGGGTGCCGCCGCCGGCCGGCTCCAGGGTGAACTCGACGTACGTGCGGCGCGGGTCCTCGGCGGGCAGGCCGTAGATGTGCCAGGTGAAGCCGAACACCGACGGCTCCTCGACCCGCTCCACGCGCATGTCGGCGCGGTCGCCGCTGGTCCAGGTCATCTCGGCGGCGCCGCCGGGGCGCAGGTCGATGGTGGCCTGGTTGCCGAACCAGGCGCCCAGGCCCTCGGCCGTGGTGAGCGCGGCCCACACCTTGGCCGGCGGGTGCGCGATCTCGATGGTCCGCTCGATGCGATCGGGGAATCCCATGACGTCCTCCAACACGAGTAGCAATCAGTTGGTTGCCACCCTATAGCAACCAACTGATTGCGTCAACGCCCCGGGCGCGCGTCTAGGGCCGGACGGCCTTGGCGTGGAAGACCTGGGTGCCGTAAGGGACATCCTCCGCCGTGTAGGCGATACGTCCGGCACACAGCCCACGCGCGGCCAGGTCCCGGGCGATCAGCGGCACCGCCTCGATGGTCGCCGGCGGCCAGTCGTGCATCAGGATGATGCCGCCGGGCTGCAGCGTGCGGGCCGCGGCCGCGATCTCCTCGGCGGTCGCCCCGGCCCAGTCGCGCGAGTCGACGGTCCACAGGACCTCCAGCAGCCCGATCCGGGCCTCGTCGGCGCGGACCTGGTCGTCGGTCTCGCCGAACGGCGGGCGGAACAGCGTCGGCTCCCGGCCGGTGATGTCGCGCAGGACCCACTGGGTGCTCGCGATCTCCTGGAAGGTGGCCGGCTCGCCGATCTGGGTCAGGTGCGGGTGGCTGAACGTGTGGTTGCCCACCCAGTGCCCGGCGCGCAGCTCGTCGCGGACGAGGCCGGGACGGTCGAGGGAGTTGTTGCCCTGGTTGAAGAAGGTGGCCCGCAGCCGGTTGGCGCGCAGCGCGGCGAGCAACTGGGGGGTGGTGGCGCTGGGCCCATCGTCATAGGTCAGACCGACATACCCGTTACGGCAGGCCCTGCCGTGCGCGGCGCCCAGGGAGGCGGAGGCGGCACCGGACGCCGGCGCGGCGCCGGCGGTGGAAGCGGCGCCGGAAGCCGGCGTGGCGCGAGAACCCGGGGCGGCGCCGGAAGCCGGGGCGGTGAAGCCGAAGAGGGCCAGGGTGGAGACGGCGAGCAGAGCGAGGTGCCGGAAGTGGGAGCGGCGTGCGGTCATGGCTCCTCCTGGAGCGGGGACGGGACCGGAGGGCACTCGGTGGACGCGGCCCGGCCGGCCGAAACTATCGACGGTTATCCCTCTCCGCACGGTAGGGATCACGTCGATACACGTCAATAGAAGACCGAAACTTCCGGTCGGAAAACGAAAAGCAGGCCGGGCCGGGCGGTGTTGACGAAGCAGAGAACGGAACAGAGACCGTTGTTGCGCACCGGCCGGCCCGGCATTCGGGACAACGCGTCACCTCGCCGAGAATTCAACGACCTCAGGAGACGTACGTCGCAAGGTGCTCGCCGGTCAGCGTCGAGCGCCCGGCGACCAGGTCGGCCGGGGTGCCGGAGAAGACGATCCGCCCGCCGTCGTGGCCGGCGCCGGGGCCCAGGTCGATGATCCAGTCGGCGTGGGCCATCACGGCCTGGTGATGCTCGATCACGATGACCGATTTGCCGGTGTCGACGAGCCGGTCGAGCAGGGCGAGAAGCTGCGAGACGTCGGCGAGATGCAGGCCCGCGGTCGGTTCGTCCAGCACGTAGACGCCGCCCTTCTCGGCCATGTGCGTGGCCAGCTTCAGCCGCTGCCGCTCGCCACCGGACAGCGTCGTCAGCGGCTGCCCGAGATTCAGGTAGCCGAGACCGACGTCCGACAGCCGCCCGAGGATCGCGTGCGCCGCCGGGATCCGGGCCTCGCCCTCGCCGAAGAACGAGAACGCCTCGGTCACCGGCATCGTCAGCACGTCGCTGATGTTCCGGCCGCCCAGCCGGTACTCCAGCACCGAGGCCTGGAACCGCTTGCCCTCGCACACCTCGCAGACGGTGGACACCGACGCCATCCCGGGCAGGTCGGTGTAGATGACGCCGTTGCCGTTGCAGTTCGGGCAGGCACCCTCGGAGTTCGCGCTGAACAGCGCCGGCTTCACCCCGTTCGCCTTGGCGAACGCCTTGCGGATCGAGTCGAGCATTCCGGTGTACGTGGCCGGGTTGCTCCGCCGCGAGCCCCGCACGGGCGTCTGGTCGACCGTCACCACGCCGTCACGCCCGGCGACCGAGCCGGTGATCAGCGAGCTCTTGCCCGAGCCCGCCACGCCGGTCAGCACCACGAGCACGCCGAGCGGGATGTCGACGTCGACGTCACGCAGGTTGTGCGCGTTCGCCCCGCGCACCTCGAGCACGCCCGACGGCGTACGGAAGGAGGGTTTGAGCGAGACGCGGTCGTCGAGGTGCCGGCCGGTGAGCGTGCCGCTGGACCGCAGCTGTGCGACGGTGCCCTCGAAGACCACCTCGCCGCCCGCGACGCCGGCGCCCGGGCCCAGGTCGACCACGTGGTCGGCGATCGCGATGGCCTCCGGCTTGTGCTCGACGACCAGCACCGTGTTGCCCTTGTCGCGCAGCTGGATCAGCAGTTCGTTCATCCGCTGGATGTCGTGCGGGTGCAGGCCGATCGTCGGCTCGTCGAAGACGTAGGTGACGTCGGTGAGCGACGACCCGAGGTGACGGATCATCTTGGTGCGCTGCGCCTCACCGCCGGACAGGGTGCCCGCGGGGCGGTCGAGCGACAGGTATCCGAGGCCGATCTCGACGAACGAGTCGAGGGTGTGCTGCAGCTTGGCGAGCAGCGGCTTCACCGACGGCTCGTCCAGGCCGCGCACCCAGGCGGCCAGGTCGCTGATCTGCATGGCGCAGGCGTCCGCGATGCTGATCCCGGCGATCTTCGACGAGCGGGCCGCCTCGCTCAGGCGCGTGCCGCCGCAGTCGGGGCAGGTGGTGAAGGTGATCGCCCGGTCCACGAAAGCGCGGATGTGCGGCTGCATCGCCTCCTTGTCCTTGGCCAGGAACGACTTCTGGATCGACGGGATCAGCCCCGAGTAGGTCAGGTTGATGCCCTCGACCTTGATCTTCGTGGGCTCCTTGTGCAGAAGGTCGTTGAGTTCCCGCTTGGTGTACTTGCGGATCGGCTTGTCCGGGTCGAAGAAGCCGCTCTGCCGGAAGATGCGGCCGTACCAGCCCTCCATGCTGTAGCCGGGGATGGTGATCGCGCCCTCGTTGAGCGACTTGCTGTCGTCGTAGAGCGCGGTCACGTCGAAGTCGGTGACCGAGCCGCGGCCCTCGCAGCGCGGGCACATGCCGCCGGTCACGCTGAAGGTGCGGCGCTCCTTGACGGTGGTGCCGCCCTTCTCCATGGTGACCGCGCCGGCGCCGGAGACCGAGGCGACGTTGAACGAGAACGCCTGCGGCGACCCCACGTACGGCTTGCCCAGCCGGCTGAACAGGATGCGCAGCATGGCGTTGGCGTCGGTGGCCGTGCCGACGGTGGACCGCGGATCGGAACCCATCCGTTCCTGATCCACGATGATCGCCGTGGTGAGGCCCTCCAGCACGTCGACGTCGGGCCGCGCCAGGTTCGGCATGAAGCCCTGGACGAACGCGCTGTAGGTCTCGTTGATCAGCCGCTGCGACTCCGCGGCGATGGTGCTGAACACCAGCGAGCTCTTGCCCGAGCCGGACACCCCGGTGAAGACGGTCAGCCGCCGCTTGGGCAGCTCGACGCTGACGTCCTTGAGGTTGTTCTCCCGTGCGCCATGGACCCGGATCAGGTCATGGCTGTCGGCAGCGTGCACAGCGTCCTTGCCCATCGTCGTGTTCCACCCGTCCTCGTCGGCGATCCGGCAGCTTACGAACAGTACGTCTGCCGGTCACGCTACGGGCTGCGGCGTACGGAAAGCTTCTCGAATCCTGATCGGCGGCGAGGAACCGGCGTGATCACCGGGCCGGGCTGCCGCGCCACATCCAGACGCCACCGGCCGGCTTCTCCGGCAGGTCCGGGTTCGGCTGGTGGTGGGTGGCGGCGGCGGCCGCGGCGTCGCCGATGGTCTTCTCGTCGCCGCAGGCCGCGGAGAAGGCGATGCCGAACGAGGCGATCAGGGTCAGGGGCGCGAGGTGCAGGCGTCGCATCGTGGCTCCTTGGATGGCGGTTACGGCGGCACGACGCAATCCGGCGCCGCCGGTTCAATCGCTGAGGCGGGGAACACACCACCCGGCCCGCCCTGAACCAGCGGCGGCGCCCTGCGTCCTGTCTGATGTGAGCAGATCACCCCTGACGACCGGCACGCCGCTGTCCCCGGCGCTCGAACTGATCTTCGCCCGCTGGACCCCGCACCTGCTGTGGCTGCTCGGCCGGCACGACGTGCTGCGGTTCGGCGAGATCGAGCGGCGCCTGGCGATCGGCACCGCGATCCTGTCGCGGCGGCTGCGGGAACTGGAGGCGGAGGGCCTGATCACGCGCACCCTGCACCCCGGGCATCCGGCGCGGGTCGACTACGCGCTCACCGACCTCGGCCGTACCGTCCTGCCGGTTCTCGCCCGGGTCGTCGAGTGGTCGGACGCCCACCGGCCGGAGAGCTGCTGAGAGTCACCAGGCGACCAGCAGGTCCCGCGGTGGCGCGTCCCCGATGCTGGTGCGCAACGTCCGCAGGGCGTAGTGGGCGCGCGACTTCACCGTCCCGACCGGCACGCCCAGCCGCGCCGCGGTCTCCCGGATGCTGCGGCCCTCGAGGTAGATCTCGGCGAGCACCCGCTGGTGGTCGGTGCTCAGCGCGCGCAGGGCGCAGCGCAGCGACTCCATCGCGACCACCGTCTCGGTGGTGTCGTCGTCGCTGATCGCGCTGAAGTCCTCGAGCAGGTCGACGCCGACCGGCCGGGTGCGCCGCCGCCGGATGTCGTCGATGCCGACGTTGCGCGCCACGGTGAACAGCCAGCGCCGCATCCCCTCCGGCTCCGGCGGCAGGTCGGCCAGCCGCCGCCACACCCGGATCATGGTCTCCTGCAGCAGGTCCTCGGCGGCCGGCCGGCTGCCCCCGGTGAAGCCGGTGAGGTACCGCAGGAGCATCCGCCCGTACCTGTCCTGGACCGCGGCCAGGCGATCGTGGACCTCGCCCCGGGTGATGCCGGCCGGTGGCCCGGATGCGGTGCGCAGTTCCATGGCTGTTGCCCCCGTTCCGTCGGTGGTGCTCGCAGGTACACGGTCGCAACGGAAGGGACGGCCGGGAACCCGTGCCGCACCCTGGCCGATGCCCTGGCGGCGATCCCAGGCTCCCCGGCCGGCCCGGCGGCGCCGACAATCCGGGCAGACGGGCAGGAGGCCTTGAATCGGCACGACTGAATCTCCCCGTGATGGGTACCCGATCGGTCACCGACCGGAAAGGAGATTCGCTGTGACTACCGCTCGGGACATCATGTCCCCCGACGTGACCTGCGTGGGCGAACGCGAGAGCCTCGCCGACGCGGCCCGCAAGATGGCCGAGCTGAACGTCGGTTCCCTCCCGATCTGCGGCGAGGACGACCGGCTCAAGGGCATGATCACCGACCGCGACCTGGTCGTGAAGGCCCTCGCCAAGAACCGCAACCCCGCCGACGTCACCGCCGGCGAACTGGCCGAGGGCAAGCCGGTCACCATCGGCGCCGACGACGACGTGAATGAGCTGCTGAGCACGATGGCCACGCACCGGGTACGCCGGCTGCCGGTCATCGACGGCCACCGGCTGGTCGGCATCGTCGCCCTCGCCGACGTGGCCCGGGCCCTGCCGGACCGCCCGGTGGGCGACCTGCTCGACGCCCTCTCCGAGCCCTGATCCAGCCCGCAGGTGTGGGGAGCGCGGCCGCCCGGCGGGCGCGAGTCCTCACACCTGCCCGTGCCGGTGTGCATGATCACGAAGCTGGTCTGAACCCTCCCGGACTCCGGCCCGAGGTGGCTAGTGTCTGCTCCCGCAAGGGCGAACGGGAGGCTGACATGTCGGCAAATTCAATCGATCCGGTCATCGTGCTGGTCCACGGCGCCTTCGCCGAGTCGGCCAGCTGGAACGGCGTCGTCGAGCGCCTGTCCGCGCGGGGCCTGACCTCGATCGCCGTGGCGAACCCGCTGCGGGACCTGGCCGGCGACGCGGCGTACGTCCGCGACGTCGTCACCTCGCTGGACCGGCCGGTCGTCCTGGCCGGCCACTCGTACGGCGGGCAGGTCATCACCCAGGCCGCGGCGGGCGACGCGAACGTCAAGGCCCTGGTGTACGTGTCCGCGTTCGCGCCGGACACCGGGGAGAGCGCCCTGGAGCTGTCCGGGAAGTTCGAGGGCAGCACGCTCGGCGCCGCGGTGTCGAGCCGGCCGCTCAGCGCCGGCGGCGCCGAGCTGTCCATTCAGGTGGATCGGTTCGCGGGGCAGTTCGCGGCCGACGTCGACCCGGCCGTGGCGGCGCTGATGGCGGTGACCCAGCGGCCGGTGGCCGAGCGGGCACTGGCCGCGGGCCTGACCGGCGAGCCGGCGTGGCGCAGCGTGCCGAGCTGGTTCGTCTGGGGTGCGGCGGACCGCAACATCCCGGCCGCGGCGCTGCGGTTCATGGGCGAGCGGGCCGGCGGCAAGCAGCTCGTCGAGATCCCGGACGCGGGGCACGCGCTGACCGTGTCCCAGCCGGCCGCGGTCGCGCAGTCTATCCTCGACGCGGTCGCGCACCTGAAGAACTGAGGTGGCCGGTGACTCGCTGAGGGCGATCCGCCCTCAGCGAGCCGCCCTGGCAGCTTCCGCGGGACGGTAGCAGCCCTGGTCCTCGCCGCCGGACCGGCGCTCAACGCCGCTCTTCGTTTCATGCCGCCTCGGTGCCCGGGCTCTCCCCCGCTGGCAAGGATGGCGGTGCTGGACATCCCGGCCGCGTCGTCGTATCGTCCTGGATCGATGGGAGCGCTCCCAGGTCAGGCTCCGACCTGCCCGCCCCGATTGGAGGCGATGTCATGCGCCGCGCTGGATTCGTGGATGGCTGGCGCCGGGCTCGTCTCGCCGGCAGCCCCCGGAAGGCGCCTCTCGTGAGCGGCATGCGACGGGTTCTTCTCGCCGGTGGCGTTCTGCTGACGGCCTCCGTCTCGGGCTGCGGCGGCGGCGATGTCCGTACGCCGCCGCCCGCCACGTTGTCCCCCGAGCAGGCCGCCACCAAGGTGTCGTGCGAGGCGCTCGGGCAGGTGTACAACCAGAAGATGGCGCCGTTCGCGCAGGCCGTGACCGGCATGGTCGACGGCCGCGCTCCCGACGCCAAGCCGGCTCAGCAGGCGCTGCGCAATCTGGCCACGGCGGTCCGCGCCGCCACGACCGCCAGCGCCGACACGCGGTTGCGGGCCGACGGGAAGAAGACCGCCGACGCGCTGACCGCCAAGGCCACCGACGACGCCTTCTTCCGCGCGATCAGGACGCCCGACGACGTACAGGACGTGCTGGGCACCGACCTGAAGGCGTGGCTCGCCCCGGTGACGAGCCATTGCACGTGAGCGGCGCCGCTCAGGCGGGTGAGCTGACGAACGCGGTTTGACCATCCGAAGCCGGGGCATACCGCGCCATGCCGAACCGCCGCAACGTCGTGTCCGGAGTGCTGCTGGGTGCGGGCATCGCCGCGTTCGTGGACGAGACCGTGTTCCACCAACTGCTGCACTGGCACCACTTCTACGACAGGTCCACACCGGCCGCGGGTCTCGTCTCGGACGGGGTGTTCCACGCGGTCGGCTGGTTCTGCGCGGTCGGTTCGCTGTTCCTCTTCGCCGACCTGCGCCGCCGCGGCGTCTACAGTGCCGCCCGCTGGTGGGGCGGCGTGCTGACCGGCGCGGGCGCGTTCCAGCTCTACGACGGCACGATCCAGCACAAGCTCCTGCGTCTGCACCAGATCCGGTACCACGTGGACATCACGCCGTACGACTGGGTCTGGAACATCATCGCGGTGCTCCTCGTCGCCGCCGGCGTGACGCTGCTGGTCCGGGCGCGGCGATGACTCAGCTGATCGTCTCGCTCCTGCTGGCTGCCGGGCTGGGCTACGCGACGGCACTGCTTGCGGTACGGCGTCAAGCGCGCGACTGGCCGCTGCGGCGGACCGTGTTCTGGTTCGCCGGCCTGGCCGCCGCCGCCGTCGCCGTGACCGGCCCGCCGCCCGGGGCCGCGGGTCACCCGATGGGCGGGCACCACGACCTCACCGCCCACATGCTCACCCATCTGCTGCTCGGCATGGCCGCGCCGCTGCTGCTGGTCGTCGCCGCCCCGCTGACGCTGGCCCTGCGCGCGCTGCCCACGCCGTACGCAAGGAGGTTGTCCGGTCTTCTCGGCAGCGCCCCGGTCCGCGCCGTCACCCACCCGGTGACCGCCCTGATCCTGAACGCCGGCGGCATGTGGCTGCTCTACACCACCGGCCTGTACCAGGTGCCCGGTCACCAGCTGCACCTCCTCGGCGCCGGCTACCTCTTCACCGCGGCCGTGGTGGGCGTCGACCCCGCATCCCATCGTCCCGGCCGCCGAACCCGTGCCGTGGTCCTGCTCGTCTACCTGGCCGCCCATTCCATCCTGGCGAAATACCTCTACGGCCACCCGCCCGCCGGTGTCCGGCCCGCCGACGGCCGCAGCGCCGCCGAGCTGATGTACTACGGCGGCGACCTGATCGACATCGCGCTCATCGCCGAGTTCTGCCGCCAGTGGTACGCCGCCGGCCGCCCCGGACACCGCCGACGGGAACACCGGGCCTGGCGCCTGCCCGACGACATCCGGCTCGGTGACGCCCCTAGCGGGGCAGCAGTCCCCACAGGTACCGGCTGGCGTACGAGCGGTACGGCCGCCACACCGCACTGCGCCGCTCACCGGCCCGGGCGGTGACCGGCCGGGGCAGCCCGTCGAGGACCGCGATGGCCGCCCGCAGCCCGAGGTCCGCGGCCGGGAACACGTCGGGCCGGTGCGCGTACGCCATCATGAACACCTGAGCCGACCACGGCCCGATGTCCGGCACCGCGACCAGCTGGCCGAACAGCTCGTCGTCGCTCATCTGCCCGATCCGCGCGATCTGCAGCCGCCCGGTCCGGACGTGCTCGGCCAGCCCGCGCAGGCCACGGATCTTGTTGCCGGACAGCCCGGCGGCGCGCAGGGTGAGGTCGTCCGCGGCGTCGATGGTGCCGGGGTCGATGGTGCCGCCGAGCGCCGCCCGGAGCCGGTGGAAGATGGCGGTGGCCGCGATCTGACTGATCTGCTGGCTGCAGATCCCGAACGCGAGCAGCTCCACCGCGCTGTGCGGCTCGATCGGAAGCCCCATCGCGTAGGCGTCGACGGGCCCGGCCTCCCGCACGACGGCGGCCAGCGGGTCGTCCAGCCGGGAGAGGAAGCCGAAGGCGTCGAGCCGTTCCGTCACGGCGTCGCTGCGGCCCGGTCCCCGCCGGCCGCGCGCGGTCGTGCGGTGGCCGGGCCCGGGGTGGTCACTCATGGCGTCTTCTCTCTGGCGCGCTGCCGGGCCGCGGCCGGTCCGTCGAGGGTGGGCCGGGGTGTGTCCCGCCCATCATCCGTCGGGATTCGCCGGGCGAACAGCGGCCCAGGGTCGATCGGCGCTCCCCCGGGCCGAGGCGGTGCGGCTGGCTCGCGACCCCCTGACCTGCGGTTGTCCCGGGCCGGCCGGTGACTCGCGACGATTGCCGGTCGGGTGGTCCGGTGGTCGCCGTGCGGTGCGGTGGGCGCCTGCTCACCCCGTCTCAGGCATCCTAGGAACCTGGGTTGGAGTTCTCGGGTGGCGACTGGCAGGCCGGCTTCGCCGGCTGCCGCGCATAACCCCATCGCCGGCCGTCGCCGGCCACCTCTATGCTGCCCGCCCATGATCAACAATTCGGCGCCAAAGCCGACGCCGGCGAAAGTGCCGGCGGCAGCAGACGAGGGGACGCAGGCCGCAATGCCGGCGGCAGCAGACGGGAAGGCGCCGGTGGCGAACCAGGCGGCCGGCGAACGCACACCCGCCGCACCCGCCGCAATCCCGGCCGCCGCAAGCGAAGACACGCCCGCCGGGCTTCCGGCAGCAGCAGGCGAAGAGATGCCGGCCGCGGTTCCGGCGGCCTCGTCCGAAGGGACGCCGGCGGCATCGCCCGGCGCGGCACACCCCGAAGCCATGCCGCCGGCGGCCCACGAAGCGGCACACGCCAAAGCCATGCCGCCGGCGGCCCCCGAAGCGGCGCCGCCGGCAACGCCCGGCGCGGCACACCACAAAGCGACGCCGCCGGCAACGCCCGGCGCGGCACACCCCGCGACGACGTCGGCGGCAACGACCGGCGCGGCGCGCCTCGAAGCCGTGCCGCCGGCGGCGGCCGGTGCGGCTCGTCCCGAGGCGGCCGGGGCCGCTC
>NZ_CAKUCL010000150.1 GCF_934643405.1 uncultured Actinoplanes sp. | reverse complement strand
GCAGGATCGGGCGCAGTGTTTGAATCCGCCTACGCCTAGTACGCCTGATTCTGGGTTGGCGGGTTGGTTCGCCGAGCAACCAGAGTCCGCCAAAGCGAAAAACAGCTTCCCGGGTCTCTACAGTGACTACGGATACGCCGGATACAGCTACACCACCTACGACTTGGACAGCGGGTGTGCGTCCACGCTCGTCGATCCAGATTTCAAGTTCGAGACCACGGTCGCCAACGGCGAATTCATGATGGCAACGGCGATCATCGGCGCATCGAATGCCCTCCGGGAACGTGCGTGGGAGCCGCAAACACTGTGGGGCTGGGCAGACCCGCTGGTCGACCAGGCCACGAAGGCGGTCTACGAGAAGGTTTTCAGCGTCTTCGGGGTCATTACCCTCGCGATCATTGGCGTCTATCTGCTTTGGCGATCGCGCCAGGCCGACATGGGGGCGGCAACCACGACAGCTGGCTGGGCGGTTCTGGTCATGGTCGCAGTGACTGCCATCGCCGCCTGGCCAGTCCGATCCGCCAACATCGCCGACGGAACGCTGGTTACGACTCTCAGCGTCGTCCACGACGCAGTTGGCCCTCGACCGAAAGCTCCGGGTCCGACCTGCTCGCTCGGCGGCAACGCGTGCGAGGACAACCGCCCGCCAGCGGTTCGCGCCAGCGACACCGCTACCGAGACGATGCTCTACCGAAATTGGCTCCGAGGACTGCTCGGGTCGGCTGATAGCGAGACCGCACAGAAGTACGGCTCGGCACTTTACGACGCCCGATCGCTGACGTGGGAGGAAGCGCAGCGAATCCGTGACAACCCTGCCACCCGGGACGGCGTTCTTGATGGCAAGAAAGAACAATGGGAAAAGGTCGCCGAGCAGATCAAGCAGGAAGATCCTGAGGCTTACGAGTACCTCCAGGGCGTCAACGGCATGGATCGGATCGGTGCCGGGTTCATTGCCGTCCTAGCCGCAATAATGTTCGCGCTATTCGACCTTACGGCGTCGCTACTGGTCCTCCTCGGGTTCCTGATCTTCCGGTGGGCAGTCATCGCGGCGCCCATCCTCGGAACGATCGGTCTCCTACGGCCCGCCAGCGCGGGCATCCGTCGCCTCGGCAACGCCGTCGTTGCTGCCGTTTTCAACATCGCGATCTTCGGCACCGGTGCCGCGATCTACCTGTTCGCGGTCGACCTCATCATGAATACGGCGAGCCTGCCCGGCTGGCTTCAGGTCGTCCTGGTCTTCCTGTGCGGCGTCGTCGGCTGGATCCTGCTACGTCCCTACCGACGGATCACCCAGCTCGGTGGCAAGGACGGCGCCCGCGAGATCGCGTCGGGCGGCTCGTGGCAGCGCCGGTTCTTCCGGGACATGCGCGAGGCTTCGAAGATTGAGAACGCCGACGAGAACAGCGGCCAGCCGATCATCGGCAAGGACAGGCGAACCGTCTACGTCGACCAGGGCAATCTCCGCCCGGAAGCCCGGCTGGAGGATCCGGCCCACGCCGCTCAGGGCCGGGGCGACCTGGCCCCGGTAGCGGCCGACTCGCGCCGCGGCGGCACTTCGAACCCCACGCGGCCGGACGGCCACGAGCCGATTCACGAGAGCCCGCCGGTGCCCACCACCGCGAACGCGGCCGAGGAAAGCCCGGCGGCGGACCGCCGCGGCTCCCGCGCGCGCCGCGCCTCCACGTGGACCGAGCCGGACGTGGCCGAGCAGCCGTCGTCCTACGCGATCTACCGGCCGGAGACCGGGGCGACGACCCGCGAACCGGCCACTCCCCGGGTGCGTTCCGAGGCGAAGTGATCGCATGCCCCGCATCTTCGAACTCGGCCTCAACCGCATCTTCCGGTCGCGCTGGGGCGTAGCGGTCGTCCTCGCGGTGATCGTGCTGGCGGTCGTCGCCCTCGGCCGGCTTCTCTCCGGGGGCGATTCGTCCTCGCCGCCGGTGGGCGCCGGTTCGCCCGCCCCCGCGGTCAGCGTGGACCCGGCCGAGGACGACAGCGTCATCGACACGGCGCCGCCGCCCAGCCCGACCACCAGCCGCGGCCGGGCCCAGCCGGAGGCCGTCGCCTACGCGTTCGCCTCGGCGTGGGTCGACCACAAGAACGTCTCCGCGAAGACCTGGCGGGACCGGCTGCTGCCGAACTCGACCAAGGACCTCGGCGACGAGCTGGACGGCGTCGATCCGGCCGGAGTGCCGGCCGACCGGGTGGTCGGCCGGCCCACCCTGGTGCCGGTGAGCGCCACCGTGGTGAACGCGGTGATCACCATGGACTCCGGCAAGCTGAGCCTGCGCATGGTGTCCCCGGACGGCCACTGGGTCGTCGACGGTATCGACTGGGACCCGGCGTGAGCCTCCGGCGACCGCGCAGGATCGTCCTCCTGGTCGCCCTCGTGGCGACCTTGGCGTTGCTGTGCTGTGGCGGCGGCATCACGGTAGCGCTGGTCGGCGCCCTCAAGGATGACAACACCGACCTGACCGCCACCACGATGGGCTGTGGCAAGGGTGGTCCGGTCAATCCCGACGCGAAGCTGCCTCGTATCCGGCCGTACAGCGCCACTCAGCTCCGCAACGCCGCGATCATCATCAACACCGGCGCCAAGCTCAAGATGCCGCCGCGAGCCTGGGTGATCGCGGTCGCCACCGCGATGCAGGAGTCCCGTCTGACGAATCTCGGCCATCTCGGGTCACGCAACGACCACGACTCGCTCGGCCTCTTCCAGCAGCGGCCCAGCAAAGGCTGGGGAAGCCCCGCTCAGGTGACGGATCCGGTCTACGCCAGTACGAAGTTCTACGAGAAGCTGAAGAAGATCCCCCGGTGGCAGAACAAGAGCCTCACCCGGGCCGCCCAGTCGGTACAGGTCAGTGCGTATCCCGATGCCTACGCCAAGCATGAGCTGCTGGCCACGCGCATCGTCAACGCGCTCGCGGACGGTGCCGCGAATGCGGTCGGCGACTCGGTCTCCATGGTCTGCGCCTCGGCCGGTCAGATCGCCGCCTCCGGCTGGACGCTACCGGTCAAGGAAGGCGTGGTCTCCGGCTTCCGGACCGCGTCCCGGCCCAACCACCAGGGCGTGGACCTGGGCGCTTCCCGGTACACCCCGATCCTGGCGGCGGCCAGCGGCATCGTCTCGAAGGTCAAGTGCGACGAGGACCACAACGGCCGTCGCACGTGCAATGTCGACGGCTACCCGGGCAAGGGCGGCTGCGGGTGGATGGTGGAGATCCAGAGCGCGGGCAACATCATGACCCGGTACTGCCACATGGTGCAGCGACCCTTCGTCAAGGAAGGTCAGAAGGTCACCGCCGGCGAGGTCATCGGGCGGGTCGGCACCAGCGGCAACTCGTCCGGTCCGCATCTACACTTCGAGGTTCACCTGAACAACGACCGCTCCAGCGCCGGGGCGATCAACCCGGTGCAGTTCATGCGGGAACAGGGCGTACCACTCGGAGGTGAGCAGTGACCGGCGGATCGCGGCCCGACCCTTTCGCGGGACATCCCGACTGGGCGCTGGATCCGCCGCGGCCGATCGTTCCCACGCCCGCGACCATGAGCGGTCAGCTGCGGGGTCGCCGCGTATTGATCGGATTGCCCGGCCACGGTTGGCGTGGCGATCTGCGCGCGGACGAGAAAGTGGTGCAGGGCAGTAGGACGTACGTGCCGGTCATTCAAGAGGCCGAGTGGTATCGCGCAGAGGCCGAGCAGACCGAGGTATTCGCGCCTCTGGTCCCGGTCGAGCGCGTCTGGGTCGAGGAATATGGCATGTCCGGTACAACGGCCCCGGTGAAGGACGTCACCTCTAGGTTGGTGTCGCTCGACGAACCACCGAGGCGTACTCCTGTCCGCGCGACGGACGCCGACTTGATTTCAGGTCGTCGAGTCGTGCGGTTGGTTGACGACGGCGGAGAACAACGCGATCTTCGCGCGGTGACCGAGCTTCATACGAACAACGACGGCGACATCTGTGTCCGCGTAGCGATTGAACTTGATTGGTATCGATGGGCGTGGAGCGGCCGTTCACCGAAAACGTTGGAAGTGCCGATTCACCTCGTCTGGATCGAGTGATGTCAGGATGTGATCTTCGCGCCGCACACCCGCCATCCGTCTTGATCTTCAAGAATGAGGGTCCAGGTATCGCGGAGCCGTCCGCCATCCGTCGCCGTCTTGGTCAGGTCGGTCGTCGCCGTGGCGTTCGCACCCTTGGTTTCGACGGCGAAGCTTGACCACGTGACGCGGATTCCGACGGAATATTGTTTTTCGCGGTTGACAATGTCCGCTCGATAGTTGGCAACTTCACTGAGGTCGCCGCCGGACTTGCACTGGTAGAGCGATGCACGTTGGTCATCTCTGTTGACCAAGTAGGCGCGGAGAAAATTGTCGGCTACTGCGTCGGGCGCGGCTCGTTCGATTTTTGTCTCTCTGTCGTAGACGAGGAACGTTACTGCCAAGCCGCCCAGGATGAGCAGCGCCGCCACGCCCGCTGCCACCGCGACCCACAACCGCACATTGCGCCGCCTCGGCTTCTCCGGTGACGCGGCGGTCGCAGGCTGTTGCGGCCCTGACTCCGGCGCCCGCGGTGCCGGCGTCTGCGGCGCGGATCCGGTCACAGGCTCATGCGGCGGCTGCACACATACGACAGTAGTGCCTCGGCACCCCCACGAGGGCGATCGACCACCCCGCCACCGCAAACCTGGCGAACCTCGCGAACCAACCGGGCTCCGCAGCCGTACGAAATGGCGGACGACCGGGACCGGCAACGCGATGGACGGCCAGGTCTGGGATAGGTTTTATCCGGCACACAGGAGGTGAGGGCGGTGGCGGATTCGGCTTTGCGGGTCCAGCAGGCGGCTGCTCTGCACCGGCAGGCGGCGGCGACCGTCGAGGCGGCCGCGACCGCTCTGGAGTCTGAGGTCGCGATGAACCCCGACCCGATCGAGCAGCTGCGCGTCGTCGAGCAACTACGGGCCGCCGCGGCCGCGCTCGCGCCGGGCTGGCTGGGGTCGCCGTTGGACGCTCAGGCGGCCACGACCCCGCTCGGCGGTGTGTTCCCGCCGCAGTTCGTGCGTCTCGGGGTCGCCCAGCCGTTGGACGACGCCCGTTTCCCGGCCGTGGTGCCCCTGCTCGGCACCGGACACCTCACCGTGGACGCCACCGCCACCGACTCGCGCGTCTTCGCGTTGATCCGGTCCGTCCTGCTGCGCCTGCTCGCCGCCGCACCCGCCGGGTCGCTGCTGATCCGAGCGGTCGACGGCATCGGCGGCGGCGCGGTCTTCGAGCCGTTCATCCCGTTGCAGGACGCGGGTCTGATGTCGCCTCCCGCTACCGACCGGCAGGGCCTGCGGGACGTGCTGTCCGAGGCGGAGAAGTGGCTGCGCCCGCCGTCGCGCCGCAGCCGGCGGGATCGGATGATGCTGGTCGTCATCGCGAGCCTGCCCGAGCTGACCGAGGGCGAGGAGCTGCGCCGGATCGCCGCGCTCGCCCAGCAGGGTCCCGACTCCGGTCTGCATCTGTTCGTGGGCGGCTGGCCGCCGCCGCCGCTGACCGCGGAGACGACCCAGCCGCCGCTGCCGCGCACGACCATGATCTCGGTCCGCAATCCGTACGCGGTGATCGGCGACCCGCCCGGCGCGACGTACGGTTCCGAGCCCAACGCCCTGTGGCTCAACGCCCCGGTCTTCCTCGACGACGAGCCGCCGGCGCATCTGCTGGAGGCGGTCTGTCGTGAGCTCGTCTCGCAGAGCGCCGTCGCGTCGCAGGTGACGCTGGCCGATCTGCTGCCCGAGCCGGGTGAGCCGATGTGGGCCGGTGACGCGGCCGAGGGCCTCAGCACGGTGGTGGGCCACGACGGCGACACCCCGCTGGCCCTGCGGTTCAACGATCTCACGCCACATTGGCTGGTCGGCGGCCGTTCCGGGGCGGGCAAGACGGCGTTTTTGATCAACGTGCTGTACGCGCTGGGCGCCCGGTACGGTCCGGCCGAGATGGCGCTCTATCTGCTCGACTTCAAGGAGGGCGTCTCCTTCGCCGAGTTCGTGCCGACCAGGCGCGACCGCACCTGGCTGCCGCACGCCCGGGCCGTCGGTGTCGAGGCCGACCGGGAGTACGGGCTGGCCGTGCTCCGCGAGCTGGACGCCGAGATGTCGCGCCGCACCCTGGCGTACGAGCGTGCCGGTGTCTCCCGCTTCGCCGAGTTGCGCGCGGTGGCCGCCGGGGAGGGCCGCAGCCGGCCGCTGCCGCGCATCCTCTGTGTCCTCGACGAGTTCCCGGTGCTGCTGACCGGCAACGATCCGATCGCGACGGAGGCGGCGGCTCTGCTGGAGTCGCTGGCCCGCTCCGGCCGTTCCTGCGGCATCCACCTGATTCTGGCGAGCCAGGCGGTGCGCGGCGTCGAGGCGCTCTACAGCAAACGTGACTCGTTCTTCGGCCAGTTCCCGGTCCGCATCGCGCTGCCCGGCGGCAGCGACGTCCTGGAGCCGGCGAACGATTCGGCCGCGGGCCTGCCTCTGGGCACGGCGGTGGTGAACACGGCGGGTGGTCTGGGCGGTCCGCGCGGCGCGACCCGCGGCCACGAGAAGGTGGTTCGCTTTCCCGACCCCCACGCGGACGACGCCGTACTCAGCGATCTGCGACATCGGTTGTGGGGGGCGCGTGATCCCGAGGCGGTGCCGCCGCGCATCTTCGCCGGGTACGCGCATCAGCATCTGGCCGACGACCCGACCTACCGCCTGGCGTTGTCCGGTCGTGCGACCCGGCCCGCCGCGCTGGTCGGCCGGGTGATCGACGTGAGCCTCTCCACCGCCGCGATCCCGTTCGAGCCGGCGCCGGGCCGGCACCTGGCGATCTTCGGGTCGCAGGCGTCCGGCTCCGAGGTGCTCGACGCGGCCGCGCGGAGTGTGGCCGCGTTCCACCCACCCCGTACCGCAAGGTTTGTGATCGCCTCGCTGGTCGCCGAGGGTGACCGGCTCGCCGAGGCGCTCGCCGCGGAGATCGGCCACCGGCAGGAGGTCGTGGTGGTCGACGCGGCCGGGCTGGCCGCCGAGCTCAATCCCGAGCAGCCGGGCTACCGCGTCGTGTTCGGGATGGACGCGGCGCCGCCCGAGACGCTTCCCGGTTTCCTGCGCTCCGGTCCCGCGCACGGCTCCCACCTGCTGTCCTGGTGGCGTGACCTGCGCCGGTTCACCAAGGTCGCGGACCCGGAGGACGTGGCGGGCATGCTGTTCCTCAACGTGCCACCGAACCAGGTGGCGGCGATCCTGGACCGCCCGGTCGACTGGCAGCCGAGGCCCAACCGCGGTCTCCTGCACGACCGGCACGCCGATCGCACCGTGACGATCGTTCCGTTCGTGCAGCCGGAGAGCGACGACCCCGACAGCAGCGAGCCGGGGAGCGCCCAGCCGTGACGGATCAGCGTGAGCAGCAGACGATCCCGGTGCAGCCCCTGCCGCCAGCGCCGGGTCCGTGGGCCGACTATCTGGCGGCGGCGCAGCGCCTGGACGCCCTGCGCCGGGCGGCGAACTCGGCGGCCGGTGAGGCGCAGGCGGCGGCGACGGCGGCACATCAGGAGCTTGCTTCCGTACGCGCGCAGCTCGCGACCCAGGCCGCCACGATGACCCGGGATCTGGGCGTTCCGGCGAGTGACCTGCGTCCGCAACCCGCCGACGCGCAGGTGGCGGCGCATGCCGTCGCCGGCGGCCCGGTTGCCGTGCTGTCGGCCCTGGAGCAGGCGCACCGCACCGCCGACACCGCGCAGGCCCTGCTCACCGGCCCGGCACCGACCCGCCGCTGGCGTCCGTGGGCGCGCAACCTGCTGGTGTACGGCCCGTTCGCGGCCACCGTCCTCATCGTCCAGATCGCCCTTTACCTGGTGGCCCCGCCGGGTTCGGTACCGACGTACGCGCTGCTCTGCGGCCTGAGCATGCCGGTGCTGGCGTTCGCGCTGGGCTGGGCGACGATCGGTTTCGTCTACGGCGGCGAGCCGGGCGGGGTGGACCGCACCCCGATCGTCGGCGCGGTGGCGTGCCTGACCCCGGTGCTGCTGACCTGCATGGGCGTCGGCCTTGCGGCGTTCTTCCGGTAGCTAGTCCAGCGCCGCCGTCAGGTCGATCTCGACCAGCTGGCCTCGATAGCCGAGCGACGCCACCCCCAGCAGCGTGCTGGCCGAGGTGAACGCCGGCGCCAGCGGCGACGCCATCAACCGGTTCCACACCGCGGCGAGCACGGCGCTGTCCGGGCTGACCACGTAGACGATCGAGCGCACCACGTCCTCGGGCCGGGCACCGGCCGCGGAGAGGACCGCGAGGCAGTTCGCGATCACCTGGTCGGTCTGCGCGGCGTGGTCGCCGGGCTCGCCGACCACGTTCGCGTCGATGTCGAGCGGGCACTGCCCGGCGAAATGAGCGAGCCGACCGGCCGAGGAGATCGTCACGTGGCTGTAGCCAGCGGGCTGGTGGACGGTGGACGGGTTGAACTTCTCGATCACCGGCCCAGTATTGATCACCCGAACCAGCCGGGCACGTCCACCGGGAATCCGGCCTCGGGCACGACCGTACGCAGGGAAGTCTCGATCTCCGCCACGCGACCGGCCCCCAGCTGGGCCACCCACCGCTCGCGCAGCCGATCGAAGATCTGCGCCGATCGGTCGAGGACGTCGACGCCGTGCGGCGTGAGCCGGACCAGTTTCCGCCGTGCGTCGTCCGGGTCGTCGACCCGCTCGACGTAGCCCAGGGCCGCCAGCCGGTCGACGGTCTTGCCGGCCGCCTGCTTGGAGACGCCGAGCCGCCGGCCGATCTCGCTGGCCGACGCGCCACGCATGCCGATCGCCTGGAGTGCGAAGCCGTACACCGGGCGCACCTCCGGGTGGCCCTGCCGGGCGAGCTCCGCGTGCAGCTGGTCGATGAGCGAGCGGAACCCGGCGAACAGCAGCAGGGGTAGTTCGAAGCCGGGCGGGTCGGACTCAGCCATTGGCAAACTCGACAACCTGGTTTACTGTTTGAGCCAGAACGACAACCATGTTGACTATCTTACCGGAGGTCTCGATGTTCACTCAGCACACCCTCGACTCCGCTCCCCCCGCATCCCGGCCGTTGATGGAGAGCACCGGCCTGTCGGGTGGCGCCACCCGGCTCGCCGAGTCGCCGGAGATGCTCGGCGGTTTCCTGCAGGCGAGCGCCCTGTTCGAGGCGAGCACGCTCGATCCGGTGGCGCGGGAGGTGGTGGTGATGGTCGTCGCGGTCCGCAACGGATGCCGGCTCTGCGTCGGCATGCACACCGGACGGCTGCGCGCGCTGCGGGCGGACAGTGGTCTGATCACCGCACTGCGGACCGGGGAGCCGCTCTCCGACGCCCGGCTCGAGGCGCTGCGGGTGTTCACGCTGCGGGCCCTTGCCACGACCGGCGCGGTGCCGGACGACGAGATCGCCGAGTTTCTCGCCGCCGGCTACACGAACCGCAACGCGTTGGAGGTCATGCTCGGCATCGGCACGTACACGATGTCGACCTTCGCGAACCGCCTGGTGCGGGCGTAGAACCACCTAGCGGGCGTTGATCAACGCCATCGCCTCGGCGCGCACCTTGCCGTCGGTCTGGAACGCCCCGCGGACCGCCGAGGTGACCGTGCGGGCGCCTACCTTGCGGATGCCCCGCATCTCCATGCACAGGTGCTCACACTCCAGCACCACGATCACGCCGCGGGCGTCCAGACGCTGCATCAGCAGGTCGGCTATCTGCGAGGTGAGTCGCTCCTGCACCTGGGGGCGGCGGGCATAGACCTCGACCAGCCGGGCCAGCTTCGACAGGCCGGTGATCCGTCCGTGCGGGCCCGGGATGTACCCGATGGCCGCCACACCCTTGAACGGGAGCAGGTGGTGCTCGCACATGCTCATCACTTCGATGTCCCGTACGAGGACGAGTTCCTCGTGATTGGCCTCGAACGTGGTGGTGAGCACCTTCGACGGGTCGACCCGCAGGCCGGCGAACAGCTCGGCGTAAGCGCGGGCGACCCGGGCCGGGGTGCGCTCGAGGCCGTCCCGGTCCGGGTCTTCGCCGATGGCGATGAGGATCTCGCGGACCGCCTTCTCGATGCGGCCCAGGTCGACGGCCTGCTCGACCGGGGTACCGGTGAGCTTGCCGTCGACCAGACGCGCCGCGAGGTAGTCCAGCTCGTCGTCGTCGATGATCAGTTGCTGCCTTCCGCGCCCGTTCCGTTCGAGTTGGCGTTCGGGCCGACCGCGATCTGCCCGTCGGCCTCGGCCTGAGCCTTCAGCTTCTCCCGCTCGGCGGGGGTCAGCACCGGCGGCGCCTCGGACGGGAGCCGCTTGCCGAAGCCGTTGAACGGCGACATGGGCGGCCGCTTGACGACGCGCGCGCAGATCCGGTCCATGTCCTCGCGGGTGATGGTCTCCTTCTCCATCAGCTCGAGGACCATGTTGTCGAGCACGTCGCGGTACTCGACCAGGATCTCCCACGCCTCGTCGTGCGCCAGCTCGATCAGCGCCCGCACCTCGGCGTCGATGTCGGCGGCGACCGAGTCGGAGTAGTCCCGCTCGTGGCCCATGGTGCGGCCCATGAACGGCTCGTCGCCGCTGGTGCCGTACTTGACGGCGCCCAGCTTCGAGCTCATGCCGTACTGGGTGACCATGGCCCGGGCCAGGCCGGACGCCTTCTCGATGTCGTTGCCGGCACCCGTGGTGGGCTCGTGGAAGACGAGTTCCTCGGCGGCCCGGCCACCCAGCGCGTACGCCAGGGTGTCGATCATTTCGGCGCGGGTCTGGGTGTACTTGTCCTCGGTCGGCAGCACCAGCGTGTGACCGAGCGACCGGCCGCGCGGCAGGATCGTCACCTTGTGCACCGGCGCGGAGTGCGGCAGCGCGTACGCCACCAGGGCGTGGCCGCCCTCGTGGTAGGCGGTGATCTTCTTCTCGTTGTCGCTCATCGCCCGGGTGCGGCGCTCCGGACCGGCGATGACGCGGTCGATCGACTCCTCGAGGAACTCGTTGGAGATCGCCCGCTTCTCGTTGCGCGCGGTCAGCAGCGCGGCCTCGTTGATCACGTTGGCCAGGTCGGCGCCGGAGAAGCCGGGCGTGCGACGGGCCACCGAGTCGAGGTCGACGTCCGGCGTGAACGGCTTGCCCTTGGCGTGCACCCGCAGGATGGCCTTGCGACCCTCCATGTCCGGGTTGTCCACCGGGATCTGCCGGTCGAAACGGCCCGGCCGCAGCAGCGCCGGGTCGAGGATGTCCGGCCGGTTGGTGGCCGCGATCAGGATCACGCCGCCCTTGGTGTCGAAGCCGTCCATCTCGACGAGCAGCTGGTTCAGCGTCTGCTCGCGCTCGTCGTGACCGCCGCCCATGCCCGCGCCGCGGTGCCGGCCGACGGCGTCGATCTCGTCGACGAAGACGATCGCCGGAGCGTTCGACTTGGCCTGCTCGAACAGGTCGCGGACCCGGCTCGCGCCGACACCGACGAACATCTCGACGAAGTCGGAACCGGAGATCGAGTAGAACGGGACACCGGCCTCGCCGGCGACCGCGCGGGCCAGCAGCGTCTTACCCGTACCGGGCGAGCCGAACAGCAGCACACCCTTCGGGATCTTGGCGCCGAGGGCCTGGTACTTCGCCGGGTTCTGCAGGAAGTCCTTGATCTCGTAGAGCTCCTGGACCGCCTCGTCGGCGCCCGCCACGTCGGCGAACGTCGTCTTCGGCGTGTCCTTGGTGATCATCTTCGCCTTGGACTTGCCGAAGTTGAGCACCCGCGAGCCGCCACCCTGCATCTGCGACATGAACAGCAGCAGCAGGACCACCAGAATGGCGATCGGCAGCAGGTTGATCAGCAGGCTGAAGAGGATGTTGTCACCGGAGACCGTGGTGTCGGTCTCGCCGGTGATACGGCCGGCGGCCTTGGCCTGCTGAACCGTCTCCCAGACCGAGTTCGTGAAGTCGGCCGGGTATTGAGTCTCGATCTTGTCGGTCGTCTTGCCCTGGAACCGCTCAGGCTGCGCGAGGTCGAGCTGGAGCGTCTGCTCCTTGTCCTTGAGGACGACCTTTTCGATGCCCGGCTGGTTCAGGCGGCCGATAGCGGTCGAATAATCAACTCGCTGGTAGCTCGGACCACTGGTGAAGAACGAGCTCAGCGCAATCACACCGATGATCACCAGAATGATCCAGACCACCGGGCGGCGGAAGAAACGCGTACGTTCCATACTGTTGTCGGGCGCCAAGCGCCCGGACCCTCCTGATCGGCGTCCTGGTCACCTCAACGTTGCCGCCCACCGGCGGCAGCCGGCGGATACCCCGAGGTGGCGGCAACTCGTCCCGACCCCTCCGGTGCATTGTCCCGGCCCCTCCGGCGCATGTGACACTGCGCCATCGGTGACTCGACGGTACACCGTGGGTGCCCTTCGCGAACCCGTGAGCCTACTGGCCGGACACCCCGGGGTCCCCGTCCGTTCGGCCTGCTTTCGTGGCAAAACCGCCCATAAAGACGCTTTCTGAGAAGACGCTGAGAAAGTGGTTCAGCTACGGGCGTACACCTCAGGCTTGAGCACCCCGACGTACGGCACCTCGCGGTAGCGCTCGGCGAAGTCCAGTCCGTAACCGACCACGAACTCGTTCGGGATGTCGAAGCCCACGTACTTGACCGGGACCTGCACCTTCACCGCGTCCGGCTTGCGGAACAGCGCCACCACCTCGACGCTCGCGGGCGAGCGCGACTGGAGGTACTTCATCAGCCAGGAAAGCGTCAGACCGGAATCGACGATGTCCTCGACGATCACCACGTGCCGGCCGGTGATGTCCCGGTCCAGGTCCTTGAGGATGCGCACGACGCCCGAGGACGTGGTGCCCTGCCCGTACGAGGAGACCGCCATGAACTCCATCTCAGTTGACGGTCCGTAATTGCCCAGTGCCCGGCTGAAGTCGGCCATGAACATGACCGCACCCTTGAGCACACAGACCAGCAGGATGCCGCCGTCGGCGTCGGCGTGGTCGGCAGCGACCTGCTTCGCGAGTTCGGCGATCTTCTCCTTGATCTGTTCCTCGGAAATGATCACGTGGTCGATGTCGGCGTCGTACCAGGAGCCCTCAGCCATGGGGTAAGCCTGCCGCATCGAGCTTGCGGACCGTGGCGCGGGGCGGCGCTCCGATCGCGGTGAACGGCTGCAAATGGGCGGGATGTGTGGTCAGTAACGGGGCAATTGACCACAGGGAGTGACAACTCTCACAGGTCAGCGGGGCACCCGAACGAGTGCACCCTGGCGGCGGGCCACCCGGATGCCGCCCGGCAGGTGTACGGGACCCTGTCCGTGCCACTGGGTGATCAAAGCGTCCAACGCCACCACGTGACGGTGCGACAGATCAGCGCCTCCCGCACCCAGGCGCCGGCACCAGAGGTGGAGCACGCGGCGGCGGATCGCATCCGCCATCGCGGACAGATCCGAGACATCGAGCGCGTCGTCGTCGCGCGAGGCCCGCTCCAGGGCGGCAAGAGCAAGTTCCTCCAGTACGGCGTTGTCCGCCGCGATCTGACCGGCGGATCGGGCCAGATTCGCCACCACGGCCGGACCCAACGCCGCCACCAGCGCCGGCATCGCGGAGCCACGGACGCGGGAACGAGCGTACGCAGGATCGATGTTGTGTGGATCTTCCCAGGGAACCAGCTTGAGAGCCGCGCACGCCTCGCGCGTCTCGGCCCGCGACACATCCAGCAGCGGCCGGACGAAGACCCCCTTGCGGACCGGCATCCCGGCCAGCCCTCGCGGCCCGGCCCCGCGCGCCAGCGCCAGCAGCACCGTCTCCGCCTGATCATCGCGGGTGTGCCCGAGGAGGACGGCCCTCGCACCGGCCCGTTCCGCCGCCGCCGCCAACGCTGCGTATCGGGCACTACGCGCCGCCGCTTCCGGCCCACCCGGCAGCCCGGCCACCGACACGGTCTCCACGAAGACCGGCGCGAACCCCTCGTCGCGGGCCCACTGCGCCACGTCGGCGGCTCGGGTGTCCGACCCCGGCTGGAGCCCGTGATCCACCGTCACGAGCCCGACGGCGGACCCGACGAACCGGGCGGCCGCGGCGAGCGCCAGCGAATCCGCCCCGCCCGAGCACGCCACCAGCACCGGCCCGCCGTCCGGCGGCAGCGCTCGGCGCACCGCCAGCCGGACCGCCGCAACCGCCGCCGGGATCCGCGCCACTAGCCGTCGATCGCGGGCTGCGGCCCGTGCACCCGGGTGACCCAGGCGTCCGGGTCGCCGAGCTCGTCGAGACGGGGAAGCGTCAGCGGCGAGTCGAAGATCTTGTTGAATCCGGTCATCCCGACCCGTTCGACCACGCCATGCACGAATTTGCGGCCCTCCGCGTACTGCCGCATCTTGACCTCGATGCCGAGCAGCCGGCGGATGGCCTTCTCCAGCGGGTTGCCGCCTTCGCGGCGCCGGTTGAACTTGGCCCGGATCGTCTCCACGGTGGGGATCACGTCGGGGCCGACGCCGTCCATCACGAACTCGGCGTGCCCCTCGAGCAGGGTCATCAGCGCGGTCAGCCGGTCGAGCACCGCCTTCTGGGCGGGGGTCTGCACGATGTCGAGCACCGAGGAGCGGCTGTCCGGGTCGCGCAGCGCGTCGGACAGGGTGGCCACGCCGCGGCGCAGCCGTTCCAGGATGTGCTCGCCGCTCTGCGACGCGTCGACGAACGCCTGGACCTCGCCCAGGAAGTAGCCGCGCATCCACGGGACGGCGGTGAACTGGGTGCGGTGGGTGACCTCGTGCAGGCAGACCCAGAGCCGGAAGTCACGCGGGTCGGCCCCGAGCTTGCGCTCGACCTCGACGATGTTCGGCGCGTTCAGCAGCAGCTGGCCGGGGTTGCCGGAGAACACCTCGTACTGCCCGAGGACGCGCCCGGACAGATAGGCCAGGATGGTGCCGGCCTGCACACCGGTGACCCGGGAGCCGATCGCGTCGGCGAACGCACCCGGCGGTTTGTCCCCGGACAGGCGCCTGACCAGCGGGACGATCACCTGCTTGAGCCCCTGGATGTTGACCGCGGCCCAGTCCTTGCGATCGACGACCCGCACCGGCGGCACCTCCACCTGCGAGGTCAGGCCGGTGTACTGCGCGACGTGACCGGCGGCCTCGTCGGTGAGCGTGCGGAGATCGGTGACCACCCGCATCGCATCGTCGTAGGAGACCGCGGGGCCGGATTTCGACAGCGCGCCCGCGGTCGCGGCGGCCAGATCCCAGTCAACGAACTGCGCCATGGACCCACCGTACCCGCGGAAATCCATGCCGAACTCCGGTGGAACCCTGACCCGCCCGGCGGCCGCTCAGCACCCGCAGGACACGAGCTTCGCAACCACCTTGTCCAGCGCCGCCTTGCCGGTCGTGGGGTTCGCCGACCCACTCGCCATGATCGCGAAGACCAGCAGCCGTCCGTCCGCGGTGACCAGCTCGCCGGCCATCGTGTTCACCCCGCTGAGCGTTCCGGTCTTGGCCCGGACCACGCCCTGCCCGATCCGGTGCGGCGCGGGCGAGGTGAACCGCTTCTCCATGGTTCCGGACCAGCCGGCCACCGGCAGCCCCCCGAAGATCGACGACAGCGCCGGCTGCTGCCCACCGGCGGCGAGGGCCAGCAGCCCGGTCAGCAGCGCCGGACTGATCTCGTTCTTGCGGGACAGCCCGCTGGCGTCGGACAGATTCACCTCGTCCGCCGGAAGCCCCAGCTCCCGCAGCTCGCCCTCGATCGCCTGGGCGGCCCCCACGAAGGTGGCCGGCTGCCCCGCCGCGATGGCCGCCTGCCGGCCCAGAACCTCCGCGACGGTGTTGTCGCTCTGCGTCAGCATCCAGTCGGTGACCTGCACCAGCGGCGGCGACTGCACGGCACCCAGCTGCGTGCCCGGCGCCATCCCGCCCGCAGCGCCGTCGGCGGCCGGAGCCTTCCCGCGCTTCACCGTCGCCCCCGGCACTCCGAGCAGCTTGGCGAACGCCTTCCCGGCTGCCACAGCCGGATCCCCGGCTCGGGGATCCCCGCCGAACTCGTGGTGAACGGGCCGGACCCGCCCCCCGTTGAGCATCAGCGACTGAATCCGCGACACCTGCCCACCCGGCGAGACGTCGTCCGGACTCCACCCCTGGGCCGTCTCCGGCCCACTGAACAGGGAGGTGTCCACCAGCACCCGGGTGGGTTTCGCGCCACCCAGCGCCTTCTTCACCTGCGCCGCCAGCCGATCGAGCCGGGCCGACCCCGGGAACAGCCCCTTGCCGTCGACCGCCAGCGTCGGATCACCCCCGCCGACCAGCACGACCTCCCCCTGCTGCGCCCCCGCGACGGCCTTCGTGGTCAACCGGTAGGCCGGCCCGCGCTTCGCCAGCACGGCCGCGGCCGTCAGCAGCTTCGTGGTCGACGCCGGCGTGGTCGTGACATCCGCGTTCCGCGCATAGAGCACCTGCTGAGAGGTCACGTCCAGCACCGCGACGTGCACTTTCGACCCGAGCGCCGCCGCGCCCACCAGCGGATCCAGCGCCGCCTTCACCCCCGCGGCGGTCGGCTCCTCACCCCCACCGGCGGCAGCCATCAACACCGGCGTGGGCGACCGCTCCGGCGTAGCCGCACCCGACGGCGCCGTGGTCTCGTCCGCGACCCCCAGCCAGTCGTCGACAGGCCCCGGCCGGACCAGTCCCAGCGTGGCAACGGCCAGAATCAGGACCAAAACGGCCAAAACCCATTTCGTACGGGATCTGCCCACACCCGCCGCTTCGACAGGCTGCGCTGGGTGCCCCCGTAAGGCCGTAGCGCCGCTACCGGCCCCACCTGCCGGGTCACCCTCACCCCCGAAAGACTCAGAGCCGCCGGCGTCCGCCCGATAAGCAGTCCCCGAGACGCCCGCAACCGCAGACCCGGCAGCAGGGACACCGCCGTCGGCCCCACCGGTCTCGGCCCTGCTCACGGCGGCGTGATCAGGGCCCGGCCCACCCACCGCCGCCGACCCGCTATTTCCCGGCCCACCCACCGCCGCGGACCCGCTATTTCCCGGCCCACCGACAGCCGCGTGCCCGGACGCCGACCCGCTACCTCCCGGCCCACCCACCGCGGACCCGCTATTTCCCGGCCCACCGACGGCCGCGTGCCCGGACGCGGAACCGCCGGCCGGCCCGCCCGCGGTCGCGTGACCGGCAGCCGGACCACCGGCCCCGGACTCGTCGACGGTCGCGTGTCCGGCCGCCGGGCGGCCGGCGTCAGGTCCCCTCACAGCGGCGTGACCGGAAGCCGCGCCGGCTGCCGTCGCGGACCTGCCCACGGCGGCGTGACCGTCACTCGCGGCTGAGTTCCCCGAGGTCGGACGGGAGGCCGCGGAGTTCCGCACGGCCGCACTGCCCGCGTCACCCGGCGCCGAGCCACCGACCGAAGCCTTGCCGCCGGCCGGACCGGACCCGGCGACAACCGCGCGGCCCGCCGACGAGCCTGCCGGGGCCGCTCCACCGGCCGCCGCGGCGCCCGGGGCCGAGCCACCGGGGGC
>NZ_CAKUCL010000149.1 GCF_934643405.1 uncultured Actinoplanes sp. | reverse complement strand
CCGCCGGAGATGATCGTGCCGGCGTCGAGCAGCGTGGCCATGACGCTCAGCGCTGCCGGGATCAGCCGGTAATACACCCACGTGCCGCGGCGGTCGCTGTCGACCAGGCCGGCCTGGCGCAGCACCTTGAGATGGTGCGAGATCGTCGGGCCGCTGAGGTGGAACTCGCCGGACAGCTCGTTCACGCAGACCTCGCCACCGCGGGCGGACGCGATCATCGAGAGCAACCGGAGACGGACCGGATCACCCAGGGCCTTGAACATCGGCGCGAGCGCGTCGGCCCGCGTGACCTCAAGCGGCTCCTCGGTGAGCGGCGTGCCCGCGACCACCTCGTCGGCGGGCGTCGATTGGCTCGTCATGGTTCCAGCCTTGCAGATCCCGTCACGGGCGGCACCCCCGGCCACCCCGGAGGCTGGGCCGTGACTCGGCCGGTCGCCCCGGTCACTGGATGGGATGGGTAGCTTGCCGCCTGCCGCCTCCGCCGGTCGCGCTCTCGACCGCTGGGCGGCAGGAGCCCGGCTCGCCCGGGCCCCTGCCGTGATCGGCGGAACTCAGCAGGCGATCGACGTGATGACGACGTCCTTGGTGGCGCTGGTGATCTTCACCCAGTAGGCGTCCTTGCCCCGCCGGTCATAGCTGAACGTCGAGCCGCTCTGCTGACCTCGGGTGACGCAGCCGGCCGGCGCCTGGTAGGCGTCGACGTCGTAGTAGTGCAGGCCGAGATTCGTGGAGGTCTGGCCCGGGCTGAGGAACCAGGCGGCGTGGTAGAGGTTCTGCGAGAAGGCCGTCACGCACGGCGGCGTCGCGCCCACGTACGTCACCGCGCTCCCGGACCAGCAGTTCGCGACGTCGAAGTCCCGGGTCGCTGCGTTGCGTACCACGCCGCCGCATCCCGGCGATCCACAGACGTCCGCCATCGCGGGCTGCGTCGGCGCGATGGCCAGGCCGGTGACGACGGCACCGAGCGCGCCGAGCCAGGAAAGTCGCCGGGAGAAGCGCTTGATCACGAACTTCACTCCTTTTGTTTTCGGGCAGCAGTCGCCTGATTCACCGGCCGCAACTGGGCGAATGGAGGCCGTTGCGAGTCGCCAATCAGCACGGACAGCCGACCAGTGGGATCCGTGCCGAGACATGAATATGCCACGGACCGGATCTGTGATACGGAAGGGACCCGATACGGCCGTCAGTGCCGATTCGCATCTCATCGGTCACGCCACAGCCGACCGATAGAACAGTCGATCCATCGAAGGACTGCAGATAATTCATTGCCGTCCCCGAATGCGCTGCACCATCGACATAAAGGCGTCCCGTCCGTCCATCGAAACATAGGTTAACCAATCGGGGAAGTCAATGCGTGTTGACCGTCCCCCGGCGGCGTGACCGTTTCGGTCGGGCTCCGGCGCCGCTAGCCCCGGCCCTTCGTTAAGGGCTGTCCGGTGGGTGGGCCGGGAACGCGAAAGTGCCTTCTGATCTGCAACGATGGGACTTGTCTAGGTGACATCAGTTTGACCAGCGGTTTCTCTGACGCCGACTGGCCCAGGACCGACCAGATCATCACCGCATCCACCCGGCTCGCAGCACTGCCCCGATCGCTGACCTGGACCAAAGCCGAGCCCCTGCAACAGGATCGAGGAACCGGGCCCTCGCCGGGCCACCACTATGCCTACCGGCGTAAACCCCGTCCGCGGTAACCACCACACCAAGATCAATGACCGAATGAAGACCGAGGCTAGAACAGGGCCGCGCACAAGCCCTTTGACAGCCGATGCCAGCGTGATCCGGACGCCGGAGCGCCAGCCACCGTCAGGTTTCGAGCGACACCGGTGAAGCATCAAGGTTCCGCCCGGCAGCCCGGGCATTGATCAGCGCACGGGGCGGCCACGCCCGGCCGTCGGACCGAAGTCAGGACTACGTCGCCGACGAAACGCCAGCTAGCGACCTACGGCTGCGGTTGCCCGCACCTGCGAAGACCGGAACACGCTGTGACATGGATCTCTTCGTTAACGGCGCGTAGTCACGGCAGGTCAAACGTGGATCATGCACATCCGTCGATTCGCCCGGATGCCGACAGCCCTTTGGATCCATTGATCATCGTGTTAGGTTGATTGCACGGACTGCAGCCGATTATCCATGCATTAGTGTTCGCTGAATTGTTTGATGCCGAGAGAGGCCTGCGTGAATAAGTTCCGTAGAGTTGCCGGTCAGATTGCCGTCGTCAGCGCGGTAGCTGGAGTGCTCCCACTAGTCGGCGTAGCGTCCCCCGCCATGGCAACTCCCCGCAGTTGCAAAGGAACATACCTTTCCGACAAGGCCGTCGAAACGATTTGCACCTTGGGAACCGGGCAGCAACGAGTCAGGGTCACCTGTTACGACTCGACCAAGGACATCACGACGTATGCCTACGGCCCGTACGTCAACGTCAATGACGAATCTCGCGGCGAGTGCTATGGAACGTACGCGAAGGCCACTGACTGGACGGTTCAGGTAAGGTAGGAAATCAAGCAATGAACGCGGGTGGCCGGCGAGACGAAAAGGTCTCGCCGGCCACCGCACGTCGGCGGAGATGCGTCCGGTGAACGGTGCAGGCGCACCGGTCCCGTCGATCAGTGCTCGGCGCCGTTCCAGTCGCGGCCGTAGCCGACCGAGACCTCGAGCGGGACCGACAGCGGATGCGCGCCGCCCATCTCGCGGCGCACCAGCTCCTCCAGCGCCTCGCGTTCGCCGGGCGCCACCTCGAAGACCAGCTCGTCGTGGACCTGCAGCAGCATTCGCGAGCGCAGCCCGCTCTCGCGGATCGCGGCGTCGACGCGCAGCATCGCGACCTTGATGATGTCGGCCGCCGAGCCCTGGATGGGGGCGTTGAGCGCCATCCGCTCGGCCATCTCGCGGCGTTGCCGGTTGTCGCTGGACAGGTCGGGCAGATACCGCCGGCGGCCCAGGATGGTCGCGGTGTAGCCGTCCTGCACGGCGCGGCGCACGACGGCCTGGAGGTACTCCCGGACGCCGCCGAAGCGTTCGAAATACTCCTCCATCAGGGCGCGGGCCTCGTCGACGGCGATGGTGAGCTGGTTCGACAAACCGAAGGCACTCAACCCGTACGCAAGCCCGTAGTTCATGGCTTTGATCTTGCGGCGCTGGTCGGGGACGACGTCCTCGGCGGGGACGTGGAAGACCGACGACGCGGTGGCGGCGTGGAAGTCGAAGGCCGAGTTGAACGCCGCGATCAGCGCGTCGTCGCCGGAGAGGTGCGCCATGATGCGCATCTCGATCTGGCTGTAGTCGGCGGTCATCAGCTGCTCGTAGCCGTCGCCGACGACGAAGGCCCGCCGGATGCGCCGGCCCTCCTGGGTACGGATCGGGATGTTCTGCAGGTTCGGGTCGGTCGACGAGAGCCGGCCGGTGGCGGCCACGGTCTGGTTGAACGTGGTGTGGATGCGGCCGTCGTCGGACACCGACTTGAGCAGGCCGTCGACCGTGGACTTCAGCTTCGCCACGTCGCGGTGCCGCAGCAGGTGGTGCAGCAGCGGGTCCTCGGTCTGCGCGAACAGGCTCTGCAGCGCGTCGGCGTCGGTGGTGTACCCGGACTTGATCCGCTTGGTCTTGGGCAGGCCCCGCTCGTTGAACAGGATCTCCTGCAACTGCTTGGGCGAACCGAGGTTGAACTCGCGGCCGACCACCTCGTGCGCGGCCTGCTGGGCGGCCTTCACCTCGGCGGCGAAGTGCGCCTCCAGCTCCGAGAGGTATTCGGTGTCGGCGGCTATGCCGAGGTGTTCCATGTCGGCGAGGACCTGGCTCAGGGGCTGCTCGACCTCCATGAGCAGGCGCTGCGAGGCGCCGTCGTCGCGGGACAGCTCCTCGGTGAGCACGTCGCCCAGGTCGAGGGTGGCGCGGGCGCGCAGCATCACGTTCTCCTCGGCGACGCCCTGGTCGCCGCCGAGCCCGTCGAGGGTGAGCTGGCCGTCCTGCGGCTCCTCCACACGCAGCTCGCGCTTGAGGTAGCGCAGGGCCAGGTCGGTCAGGTCGTAGGCGCGCTGGTCGGGCTTGGCCAGGTATGCCGCGAGGGCGGTGTCGACCCGGACACCGGCCAGGGTCCAGCCGTGGGCGCGCATGGCCAGCGACGCCGGTTTCGCGTCGTGCACGATCTTGGGGCGGTCGGGGTCGGCGAGCCAGGCCGCGACGGCCTTCTCGTCGCTCTCGTCGAGCGCGGCCGGGTCGAACCAGGCGGCCGGCCCGTCGCCGGTGGCGATCGCCAGGCCGGTCAGGGTGCCGGTGCCGCGGCCGAACGTACCGGTGACGGCCACGCCGACCGGCGCCTCGGCGGCGTGCCGGGCGAGCCAGCCGGCGACCTGGCCGGCGCGCAGAACCTCGCCGGCCAGGTCGAAGCCCGACTCGGCCTCCGGCTCGACGGCGTCGAGGTACGAATACAGCCGTTCACGCAGGACCCGGAACTCCAGGGCGTCGAACACCTGGTGGACGGCCTCGCGGTCCCAGCCGTGCCAGCGCACGTCCTCCGGCCGCAGCGGCAGCTCCAGATCGGTGACCAGGGCGTTGAGGTCGTAGTTGCGCATCACCTCGGCCAGGTGGGCGCGCAGGTTGTCGCCGGCCTTGCCTTTGATCTTGTCGGCGTTCGCGATGATGCCGTCGAGACCGCCGTACTCGTTGATCCACTTGGCGGCGGTCTTGTCGCCGACGCCGGGCACGCCGGTCAGGTTGTCGCTGGTCTCACCGACCAGGGCGGCCTTGTCCCGGTACCGCTCGGGGCGCACGAAGTACTTCGCCTCGATCGCGTCGGGGGTCATCCGCCACACCTCGGAGACGCCGCGAACCGGGTAGAGGATCGTGACGTGCTCGCCGGCCAGCTGGAACGCGTCGCGGTCGCCGGTCGAGATGACGACCTCCATGCCGGCGTCGCGGGCCTGGCAGGCGAGCGTGGCGATCACGTCGTCGGCCTCGTACCCGGGTTTCTCCACCACCGGGATGCGCAGCGCCTCCAGGATCTCCTTGATCAGGCTGACCTGACCCTGGAAGGGCTGGGGCGTCTCGGACCGGCCGGCCTTGTACTCCGCGTACTTCTCGGTGCGGAAGCTCTGCCGGGAGACGTCGAAGGCGACCACGATGTGGGTCGGCTTCTCGTCGCGCAGCATGTTGATCAGCATCGACGTGAAGCCGAACACCGCGTTCGTCGGCTGGCCGGTCTGGGTGCTGAAGTTCTCCACCGGCAGCGCGAAGAAGGCCCGATAGGCCAGGGAGTGGCCGTCGAGCAGCAGCAAACGGGGGGTCTGGGCGTCGTCGCTCACGTCCAGGAACTCTAGTCGTGGGGTCTGACATGTTGCCCGACCGCCCCGCCTGCTTTACAGCACCTTGCTCAGGAATGCCTTGGTTCGTTCCTGCTGCGGATTCCCGATGACCTCCCGCGGCGCCCCCTGTTCGACCACGACCCCGCCGTCCATGAAGATCAGGTTGTCGCCGACCTCGCGGGCGAAGCCGATCTCGTGGGTCACCACGATCATGGTCATTCCCTCGGCGGCGAGGTCCTTCATCACGTCCAGGACCTCACCGACCAGCTCCGGGTCGAGCGCGCTGGTGGGCTCGTCGAACAGCATCAGCTTGGGCCGCATCGCCAGCGCCCGGGCGATCGCCACCCGCTGCTGCTGGCCGCCGGAGAGCTGACCGGGGTAGTTCTCCTTCTTGTCGCCCAGCCCGACCCGGTCGAGCAGGGCCACGGCCCGTTCCCGTACCTCGGACTTGTTCTCGCTCTTCACCCGGCAGGGCGCCTCCATGACGTTCTGCAGCACCGTCATGTGCGGGAAGAGGTTGAACCGCTGGAAGACCATGCCGATCGACCGGCGCTGCCGGGCGACGTCCTTCTCCCCCAGCTCGTGCAGCTTGCCGCCGCGTTCGCGGTACCCGATCAGGTCGCCGTCCACGAAGATCCGGCCCGCGTTGATCCGTTCGAGGTGGTTGATGCACCGCAGGAACGTCGACTTGCCGGAGCCGGACGGGCCGAGCACGCAGCACACCTCGCCCGGCCGGACGACGAGGTCGACGCCCTTGAGCACCTCGAGGTTCCCGAACGCCTTGTGCACGTTCTCCGCGCGCACCATCTCGCCGGTCATGTTCCCTCCCGCGTGGTGGTGATCCGCCCGCCCTGTTCGACCTCGATGTCGCGCAGCCGCTGGCGGGCCCGGCCTGTCGTACCGTACCCGCGGCTGAAGTGCCGCTCCACGAAGAACTGGCCGACCATCAGGATGCTGCACAGGATCAGGTACCAGATCAGGGCCGCCACCAGCACCGGCAGCACCACGAACGTCCGCGCGGAGATCTGGTTGAGCTGGAAGAACAACTCTCCGGTCACCGGCACGAACGCGACCAGCGACGTGTCCTTGACCATCGCGATGACCTCGTTGCCGGTGGGCGGCACGATCACGCGCATCGCCTGCGGCAGCACGATGCGGCGCAGAACCTGACCCCGGGACATGCCGAGCGCGACCGCCGCCTCCGACTGCCCGGTGTCGATCGACTGGATGCCGGCCCGGACGATCTCGGCCATGTACGCGGCCTCGGACAGTCCGAGCGCGAGCATGCCGGCCACGAAACCGGCCAGCAGGTCACTGGCCTTGATGCTGTAGAACTGCGCGTTCAGGTCGTCGATGCCGAACAGCTTGCCGATCTGCTGGTCGAACGGCAGGCCGAAGCCGACCCGGGTCCACAGGATGTTCAGGTTGCCGAACAGGACCGCCAGCACCAGGCGGGGCGCGGCCCGGAAGAACCACGTGTAGACCCACGCCACCGACGACAGGATCCGGTTCGGCGACAGCCGCATGATCGCGATGATCACGCCGAGGACGATGCCGATCGCCATCGACGTGATGGTCAGCAGGATGGTGCCGCGCAGGCCCTCCAGGACGGGCTCGGTGAACATCACACCGCGCTTGCCGTCCTGGTAGTGCAGGAAGATGAACGACCACCGGAAGCGGTCGTTGGTGACCAGCAGGTGGATGAACATGGCGGCGAGGACGGCGAGGACCGCGATCATCACCCAGCGTCCGGGATGCCGCACGGGCACGGCCTTGATCGCTTCAGGCCGTGCCCGGTCGGAGGAAGTCTGCTCGCTCATTCAGCGTCAGACCGACGGGTTCACCGCGGGAGTGGTGATCGCACCCGCCGTGACGCCCCACTTGTCGAGGATCGTCTTGTACGTGCCGTCGGCGATCAGGGCCTGCACCGCCTGCTGGATGACCTGCGCGAACTCGGTCTGGTTCTTGCCCACCACGTAGCCGTACGGCGCGGAGTCGTAGATGTCGCCGAGCAGCGCGAGCTGGCCGTTCGTCTGCTTGACCGCGTACGCCACGACCGGCGAGTCGGCGAGCATGGCCTCGTCCTTGCCGGTCACCACGGCGTTCGTGGCGTCCGACTGCTTCTGGTACTGGTCGATCGTGATCTTCGCCTTGCCGCCGTCGGTGCACTTCTTCGACCGGGCGTTCAGGTCGTCGACCTGCACCGTCGCGGTCTGCACGGCGATCTTCTTGCCGCAGGCGTCGTCCGGGTTGATCGAGGCGCCCGACTTCGCGGCCCACTGCGTGCCGGCCGAGAAGTAGGAGATCATGTTGACCTCCTTGAGCCGGTCCGCGTTGATCGTGAACGACGAGACGCCGACGTTGTACTTGTTGCTGCTGACGCCCGGGATGATGCTGTCGAACGTCGCCGACTGCCACTGGGTGGTCAGGCCCAGCTTCTGGGCGACCGCGTTGAACAGGTCGACGTCCATGCCGACGACGGTCTTGCCGTCCGCGTCGAGAAACTCGTTCGGCGCGTACGACGAGTCGGTGCCGATGGTCAGCTTGCCGGCCGCCTTGATGTCGGCCGGGACCTTGTCGGCCAGCGACGTGTCGGCGGAGGCGCTGGGCGCCGGCCCCGACCCCGTGCCGGTGCTGTCACCGGACTCCGAGCCGCACGCGGCGGTCGACAACGCCATCGCGGCCGCCGCGGCCAGGCCGAGGATCGCCCGGCGGCCAGGGGTGGTGCGGAACATGATGACTCCTCTATAGGTTTCTTGATCCAGGTCAGGCGACGCCCAGGTAGGCGTCCTTCACCGACGGGTCGGTGAGCAGCTCGGGACCCGTTCCCGACTTCACGATCCGCCCGGTCTCCAGAACGTACGCCCGGTGAGCGCGCGAAAGTGCCTGCTGAGCGTTCTGCTCCACCAGCAGCACCGTGGTTCCCTGCTGGTTGATCTCCACGATGATGTCGAAGATCTGCTGGATCAGCATGGGCGCCAGGCCCATCGACGGCTCGTCCAGCAGCAGCAGCTTCGGCCGGCTCATCAACGCCCGGCCCACCGCCAGCATCTGCTGCTCACCGCCGGACAGCGTGCCACCGGCCTGCTTCTCCCGCTCCTTCAACCGCGGGAACAGACCGAACACCCGCTGCAGGTCCTCGTCGACCTCCGCACGATTACGGCGGGTGTACGCACCCATCTCGAGGTTCTCCCGGACCGTCATGCCCGGGAAGATGCCGCGACCCTCCGGCGACTGGGAGACGCCGCGGATCACCCGCAGATCGGCGCGCACCTTGGTGATGTCCGAACCGTCGAAACGGATCTTGCCCTGCGAGACCGGCCGCAGCCCGGAGATGGCCCGCATCGTGGTCGACTTGCCGGCGCCGTTCGCGCCGATCAGCGCGACGATCTCACCCTCACCCACGGTCAGGCTGATGCCGTGCAGGGCCTGGATGCGCCCGTACGCCAGCGTGATGTTCTCCAGCTCAAGCAGCATCGGCGGGAACCCCCAGGTACGCGGCGATGACCGCCGGGTTGTCCCGCACCTCGGCGGGCGTCCCCTCAGCGATCTTCTTGCCGAACTCCAGCACCACGATCCGGTCGGTGACCCCCATGACCAGGCGCATGTCGTGTTCGATCAGCAGGACTGTGACACCGGTGTCACGGATCTTGCGGATCAACGCCAGCAGATCCTCCTTCTCCGCCGGGTTGAAGCCGGCGGCCGGCTCGTCCAGGCAGAGCAGCCCCGGCTCGGTCGCCAGCGCCCGCGCGATCTCCAGCCGCCGCTGCTCGCCGTATGCGAGGCTGCGGGCCAGCTCACCGGAACGCCGCTCGATGCCGACCAGGCGCAGCAGCTCCATCGCCTTCTGACGCGCCGCGCGCTCCTCCAGCGTGTGCCGGGACAAACCGAAAACCCGCTGTCCCGTACGCCGTAGGCTCTGCGACAACCGCCCCAGGCCCCCGGCCGCGGTGACCGGCGTCAGCTCCTCCGGCTTCACCCGCACCCGGTACAGCCGCAGCAGGGCGCCCACCACGCTCGTCTTGTGCCGCGCGTCCGCGCCGACCAGCACGTTCTCCAGGGCGGTCATCTCGGGGAACAACCGGATGTTCTGGAACGTCCGCGCGATGCCCAACCGGGTGATCTTGTGACGCTGGCGGCCCACCACCGCACGACCCTGGAAACGGATCGAACCCTTCGTCGGCCGCACCACGCCGGTGACCGCGTTGAAGCACGTCGTCTTCCCCGCGCCGTTCGGACCGATCAGCCCGAGGATCTCACCCTCACGCACCGAGAAATCGACCCCGTCGAGAGCCGTCACACCACCGAAGCGGATCGTGACGTTCTCCACCTCCAGCAGCGCATTCCGCTGACCGTTCTCACTCACCGGCCGCACCTTCCTTCGCCCGGTCCTTCAGCTCGACACTGCGCCGCCGGCTCGGGATCAGACCCTGCGGCCGGAAGATCGTCATCACGATCAGCGCCAGACCGAAAATCAGCAGCCGGTAATCCGCGAACTCCCGGAACCGCTCCGGCAGATACGCCAGCAGAACGGCGCCCAGCGCCACCCCGAGCTGATTGCCCGCACCACCGATGACCACCGCGGCCACCCACAGGATCGACGTGAACAGATCGAAACCCTGCGCGTTGATGAAGGTCTGCTTGCTGAAGAACAACGCACCCGACAGACCGCCGAGCGCGGCACCGATCGCGAACGCCCACAGCTTGTACTTGAACGTCGGCACGCCCATGATCTCGGCGGCGTCCTCGTCCTCCCGGATCGCCAGCCACGACCGGCCCACCCGGCTGCGCTCCAGCCGGCGCACCCCCAGCATGCAGATGATCACCACGGTCAGCGCCAGCCAGTAGAACCCGACCACGCTCGACACACTGAAGATCGGCCGGCCCTCGGTGATCCCCGGGAACCAGTTCATCCACGCCGGCCAGTTCGCCTCCGACGGCGTCGGCACCGCGTTGATCCCCCGGTTGCCGTTCGTGATGTCCGAGTTCAGCGCGAACACCCGGATGATTTCACCGAAGCCGAGCGTCACGATCGCGAGATAGTCACCGCGCAGACGTAGCGTCGGCCAGCCCAGGATCACACCGGACAACATCGCCACCGCGATCGCGATCGGAACACACACGATCCACGGGTACTTCACCACGACCGGCGAGTTCGGCGACCCCAGGATCGCGACCGTGTACGCACCGACCGCGTAGAAACCGATATACCCCAGGTCCAGCAGACCGGCCAGGCCGATCACCACGTTCAGACCGACCGCGACCAGCACGTACACCGCGCACAGGAACAACACCGAGGTGAAGTCCGTGTCCGGGGTGCTGATCAGCGGCAACTCCAGGCCCGGCAACGAATACAACAGCACCAGGAAAGCCAGCAGCAGCGCGACCCGCCAGCCCCTCGGCAGATTCGCCCAGCGGTCCCGCAGACCGGTCACCGCCCGTACCCGGCTCTCGTCAGCACGACGCACGGAACTGACAACCGCATTCATGCTCGCGCCCTCCCCAGGGACTCACCCAGCAGGCCAGTCGGCCGGAACAGCAGAACGACCACGAGCATGATGAACGCGACCACATCCATCCACTCGTTGCCGAACACACCGGCGCCGTAGTTCTCGACCACGCCCAGCAACAAGCCACCCAGCAACGCGCCGCGCAAATTGCCGATACCGCCCAGCACGGCCGCCGTGAAAGCCTTGATACCGATCAGGAAGCCGACCGAATACGTCGTCAGACCGACCTTGATGTCATAAAGAACCGACGCCGCGCCCGCCATCGCGCCACCGAGCACGAAAATCAGCATGATGACGCGGTCCTTGTTGACCCCCATCAACGCCGCCACATCCGGATTCTGCGCGACCGCCCGCACACCCCGGCCGAGCCGCGTGCGGTTGATGAAGATGTCCAGCCCCGCCAGCATCGCCAGCGCACTGAGGATGATGCCCAGCTGAAGGTTCGTGACATTCGCCCCCAGGAAGGAGAACTGAACCTTCGGCTCCACCAGAGTCGGCATACCCCGCGGCTGCCGGTTCGTGATCGCCCCGACCGCCTCGAACAGCGCCACCGACGCGCCGATCGCGCTGATCAGGAAGATCAGACTCGGCGCGTTACGCCGGCGCAACGGCCGGTACGCCGCCCGCTCGACCACCAGCGCCGTGGCACCGGACGCCGCGCCCGCCGCCACCACCGCCAACGCGATCAGGCCCAGCACCCCGAACGTGCCCGGCGCCGCGGCACCCACACCGAAACCCAGACCCGCCCACACAATCGTCGTGACGAACGTTCCGATCATGAAGACTTCGGAGTGAGCGAAGTTGATCAGGCGCAACACGCCATAGACCAACGTATAACCGAGCGCGACCAGGGCATAGATCGCGCCCTGGGTCAACCCGGTAACCGTGAGCGACACGAAATTGTCGCCCAAGAATTCAAAGTTCAACGCGACTCCAGCGCAGGAAAGTCATACAGGACGTGCGGTCGGGATCAGACGTCCCGACCGCACGTATCGCAGCGAAGCAAACTCGAAGTCAACGACCAGGAGGATCAGCCCTTCGGCGTCGGCTCGAGCGCCACGATCTTGCCGCCCTTGACCGTGTACGCCCAGATCGCCACCGAAGCCGGGTCGATCTCGCCGTTCTCCTGGAACTTGAACTTCGTCGTCACACCCTGACCGGTGTAGCCGTCGACGAACGTCTCCAGCTTGTCCCGCGTGGTGTTACCCGCCTTGATACCGGCCAGCATGATGTTCGCCGCGTCGAACGCCTCAGCGCTGTACGTACCCGGGTCACGACCGGTAGCCGTCTTGTAGTCGTTCACGAACGCGCCGCCCGCCTTCTCCGGCGGAACACACGGGCAGGTCAGAATCGCGCCCTCGGCGTTGGCAGCGCCCGCACCGTCGACGAACGCCTGGTCCTTCACACCGTCACCGGCGACGAACTTCGCCTTGCCACCGGCATCCCGGTACTGCTTCACGAACGGCGCCGCCTCACGGTAGTAACCGCCCCAGAAGATCGAGTCAGCACCCGAGCTCTGGATCTGCTGCACCAGCGCGCCGAAGTCGGTCTGCTGCTCCTTCACCACCGCGCTCGAGACGACACCCGAACCCAGCGTCTTCTTCACCTGGTCGGCCAGGCCCTTGCCGTACTCCGAGGCGTCGTCCACCACGAAGGTCTTCTGCACCTTCATGACGTCCTTCATGTACAGCGCCAGACCGGGACCCTGCGACGCGTCGTTACCCAGACCGCGGTGGAACGTCTTGTCACCCTGAGCCGCCAGCGCCGGGTTGGTCGCCGACGGGGTGATGATGACGACGCCCTCCTTGCTCAGGATCGGGTTCGCCACCTTCGACTCACCGGAGAACGCCGGGCCGACAACACCCAGGATCGACGAATCCTGAACGATCGACGTGGCAAGACCCGAAGCCTGCGCCGGGTCACCCGCCGAGTCCTTCTCCACCAACGAGACCTTGCAGTCGGCGTTGGCCTTGTTGTATTGGTCAACCGCGAGCTTCGCGCCGTCACGGATGTTGATGCCCAGCTGAGCGTTACCGCCGGTGAGAGCGCCGAAGAAAGCCAGCTTGCTGTTGCAGTTCGAGCCGCTCGACGAACCGCCTCCGTCGTCATCTTTGGCGCAAGCGGCCGCACCCACGAGAAGGCCGACCATGGCCACTCCGCCGATGGCTCGTGCGAGAACCTGCCTCAAGGTTGGAACCCCTCCTCCATACCGAACCCACCGAGCCACCCGAGGCCGATTGGCACTTGCATGCCCCTCGACGACGCCGAGCCCGTCATGGGCCGGGACGCTATCCCAGGTTGGTTGGCTGCGGTAAGAGTTCGATCGGGCTTTCACCGAACCGTTACGTCCGGTGACGCTTCAACCAGAGAAGGTGTTACACCGGCGCGCCGCTGAAGATCAACTGGTGGCGGGCTGTGCGCCCCCGGCCTCCTGGCCCTCCGCCAGGATCCGATCCGCCACCTCACGCATCGTCATCCGGTGGTCCATCGCCGTACGCTGAATCCACTTGAACGCCTGCGGCTCGGTCATCTGGTACTTCGTCATCAGCTCGCCCTTGGCGCGCTCCACCGACTTCCGCGTCTCCAGCCGGTCGGTCAGCCCCGCCACCTCGGACTCCAGCGCGGCGATCTCCGAATACCGGGACAACGCGATCTCGATCGCCGGCACCAGGTCCGACTTCTGGAACGGCTTCACCAGGTACGCCATGGCGCCCGCCGCCCGCGCCCGCTCCACCAGATCACGCTGGCTGAACGCCGTCAGGATCACCACCGGCGCGATCCGCCCGCCCGCGATCCGCTCGGCCGCCGCCAGCCCATCCATGATCGGCATCTTGATGTCGAGAATGACCAGGTCGGGGCGCAGCTCCTCGGCCAGGCGCACGGCGGTCTCACCGTCACCGGCCTCACCGACGACGTCGTAGCCCTCCTCGACGAGCATCTCGGCCAGGTCGAGCCGGATCAGGGCCTCGTCCTCGGCGATGAGAACCCGCTTGCGCTCGGCACCAGCCTGCGTGTCGGCCACGGAACCCCTACCCCCAACGCTCCGGAAGTCGCGACACCCCGGTATGTGGGTGTCGCCGCCCCAAGCCTAGTAGGTAGGCTGTCGGAAGCTCGTCCTGGCGTGACCTAGTCTGGCAGGACGCTGCATGTCGGCCCCTGTATTCCAACCGGCAGAGAAGATGGTCTCAAACACCATACAGTGTGGGTTCGAATCCCACCGGGGGCACAAAAACTGTCGTACCCTTCCCGGATGATTCCGGGGTGCATCCACCCCATCTGCGCGAGGAAGCATGGCGATTGCACGCCGCCGGCGTGCCTTTCGCCGAGATCCACCGCGGTCTTAGTCTGTCGCGCAATACCGTCGGATGCTGGCTCTACAGTCGCCGCCCCCAGACTTACAAGATCGACAAGCGGTGCCCGCTCTGCGATCGGCCGCCCCGCCGGATCGACGATCCGACGTCCTACGCATACCTGCTCGGGCAATACCTCGGAGACGGCCATCTGCTCATGACCGGACGGGTTCCGCTGCTGACGATCGCGTGCGATCAGCGCTACCCGGGGCTCATGCACGAGGTGACCTACGCGATGGAAGCAACCGGCGCCCGGACGGTCGGTTTTCAGGAACGGCCCGGCTGCGTAAGCGTGCGGTCGCCTGGGATGCACCGGCCCTGCCTTTTCCGCAGCACGGCACTGGCGCCAGCATTTGCGGAAGATCGAATTAGTGGAGTGGCAAAAAAACGTGGTGGGCGAGGAGCCCAAACGTTTCCTGCGCGGCCTTCTCCATTCCGACGGCAGCCGTTTCGTCCATCGCGTCATGCGGAAGGGGAAGGTTTATCCCTACGTGCGCTATACGTTCGTCAACGAATCCGCCGAGATCATGAATTTCTGCCGCGGCGCGCTCGACCAGCTAGGCATCGCCTGGCGCATGGCCCGGCCCAATACCTTGTCCGTCGCGCGACGGGAGACGGTGGCTCGTCTGGACCAGTTCGTCGGCCCGAAGTGGTGAGGTGTGCCCGCGGCTCGGTGGGCGCCCGGCGGGAGTGAGCGGCGGGCGGCTCGCGCTGGGTCACGGTCCGACGGTCCGGTGTCGGACGGTCGCGTCACTTCGTCACGCTTGGTGCCGGGGCCTTACTGGTTGTGCGCGGAGCGTGGCGGCGCCGATCGGTAGTCGTGCGGCGGCAGCGCCGGGGTGTGGCCGGTGGAGGGCGCAGGGCCGGCGGAGAGCCCGGCTCCGGCGACGGGTCCAGGGCCGGTGACAGGTCCAGCGCCGGGGACAGGTCGAGGACCGAGGACAGGTGCCGGGCCGGCCACGGGTGCCAGGCCGGCGACAGGGGCCGGGCCGGCGACAGGGGCCGGGCCGACGACAGGGGCCGGGCCGACGACAGGGGCCGGGCCGACGACAGGTCGAGGACCGAGGACAGGGGCCGGGCCGGCCACGGGTGCCGAGTCGGCCACGGGTGCCGGGCCGGCGACAGGGGCCGGGCCGACGACAGGTCGAGGACCGAGGACAGGTGCCAGGTCGGCGACAGGGGCCGGGCCGGCGACCGGGGCAGGCCCGGGGGTGGCGTGGGCGCTGGCGGCGCCGATGCGGATCATGCGGTGCCAGCGGAGCCGGCCGCCGAGGACGGCCATCACGGTGGACTGGATGACGACCAGGTACATGAGCTGGCGGTAGACGATCTGCTGGAGCGGCAAGGTCCAGAGCGGGCCGTAGGGCTCGCGGTCCAGGCGCAGGGCGATGGCCGCGGTGGCCGCCTGGGCGGCGGTGAAGCCGGCCCAGACGGCGGCGACCTTCAGCGGCGGCTGGAAGAGGAGGCCGTACACGCCGTAGATGTCGATCATCGGGGCGGTGAGCGGGAGGAGGACCTGGAAGAGCAGGAGGTAGCCGATGCCGCGGCGGCCGAGGTGGCCGGCCGCGCCGCGCTGGAACACCGTCTCGCGGTGTTTCCACATGGCCTGCATGGTGCCGTAGCACCAGCGGTAGCGCTGACGCCAGAGCTGGCGCAGGGTGGCGGGCACCTCGGTCCAGGCGATGGCGGCGGGTTCGTAGACGACGTGCCAGCCGGCGCGCAGGACGGCCATGGTGAAGTCGGTGTCCTCGGCCAGGGTCTCGGCGGAGACGCCGCCGGCGTCGTGGACGGCGGCGCGGCGGAACGCGCCGATGGCACCGGGGACGGTGGGCATGCACCGGGCGATCTCGAACATGCGGCGGTCGAGGTTGAAGCCGATGACATATTCGAGGTGTTGCCATCGGCCGAGCAGGCCGGTGCGGTTGGCGACCTTGGTGTTGCCGGAGACGGCGCCGATGCGGGGGTCGGCGAGGGGCTGGATGAGCCGTCCGACGGCGTCGGGGGCGAACACGGTGTCGCCGTCGACCAGGACGAGGATGTCGGCGCGGGCGTGCCGGATGCCGGTGTTCAGGGCCGCGGGTTTGCCGGCGTTGGGTTGGCGGATGACGCGTACCCCGGGCAGGGCGAGGCGTTCCACGATGCCGGCGGTGTCGTCGGTGGAGCCGTCGTCGACGACGATGACCTCGATGCCCGGGTAGTCGTTGGTGATCAGTGAGCGGACGGTCGCGGCGATGTTCGCGGCCTCGTTGTAGGCGGGGACGATGACGCTGACCGGTCCGAGGTGGGTCAGGGGCCGCCGGTGGCGTTCGCGGGTGCGGCGGTGGTGGCGGCGCGCGGTGACCAGTTGCACGGCGAGGCGCAGCGCTCCGACGGCGACGGCGATCGTCATGAGGACGGTCAGGGCATGTGCGAGCCAGGCCGCGGTGGTCTGGGCGGTGCGCAGCGCGTGGCCTCGCCATCGCTGGGTGGTGCCGGCGGCCGGCCGGGCCGGGATGCGCAGCGCCTCGGAGACGGTGGTGAACCGGTAGCCCTGCGCCTGCAGGCGGGGGATGGCCTGGTCGAGGGCGGCGATGGTCTGGCTCCGGTCGCCGCCGCTGTCGTGGAGCATGACGATGCCGGGTTTGATGGCCCGGGTGATGGCGGGGACGCCGGGGCGGCGCCAGTCCTGCGTGTCGTGGTCGGTGAGGACGAGCAGGTAGCCGGGTGCGGAGCGGCGCCACGCCGTGTAGTCGGCGGCGGTGAGCGCGTCCGGCCGGGCGGAGTAGGGCAGGCGCAGCAGGGCCGGTTGCGCTCCGGTGGCGGCGGCGAGGGCGTTGCCGGTGAGGGTGATCTCGGCGTCGAGCTTCCAGGTGGCGGTGTGGCCGGCGTCGACGTGGGTGAAGGTGTGCGAGCCGATCTCGTGGCCGCCGGCGAGGACCTGCCGGGTGATGCCCGGGTATCGGTTGATGCGCGAGCCGACCTGGAAGAACGTGGCGTGCGCGTGGTGCCGGGCGAGGACGTCGAGGATGCGCGGGGTCCACTGCGGGTCGGGGCCGTCGTCGAAGGTGAGCGCGATGGTCCGGGGCGGCAGGGCCCGGCTGGTGACGGTTCCGTCGGGTTCGAGTCGTTGGACGGCCGCGCCGCCGGTGACCGCGTCCGGCGCCGGTTGGTCGTTGCCGGGGCGGGGTTGCGGGCCTTCGGCTCCGGCGTGGGTGACGTAGCCGTTGAGGCACAGTTCGGCGAGCAGGACGAGCAGGGCGAGGGCGAGCAGGGCCCAGTGCGCGCGCGGTTCTCGCCGTAGGACGCGTTTTCCCACGGTTACTTGTTTCTGGACGGGCGGGTGCTGGGGCTGTGTCCGCGCTTCTTCGGGGTGGGCGACGGCGGGGTGGGCGACGGCGGGGTGGGCGACGGCGGGGT
>NZ_CAKUCL010000148.1 GCF_934643405.1 uncultured Actinoplanes sp. | reverse complement strand
TCGCATGCCCGCCTGGCCCTCACGGTCACGGCCGTCGCCCGCCCACGGCGAGCGACGCTCGGTGCAGTTGGTCATGCGGCACTGTCCCGGAACTCGCGGCGGCGGTAGATGATCGCCCGCGCCGCCATGTTCACCACGAGGGTGATGGCGAACAGCACCAGACCGGAGGCGATGAGGGCCCCGCGCCCGGTCTCGTTCGCCTCGCCGAAGGCGTTGGCGATGTTCGCGGCGATCGAGTTACCGCCGTTCTGGATGATGTTGAACGAGATGTTGAAGACAACGCCGAGGGTCAGCGCGAGGGCGATCGTCTCGCCGAGCGCGCGGCCCAGGCCCAGCATCACCGCGGCAATCACACCCGGCTTGCCGTAGGGCAGGACCGCGGTGCGGACCATCTCCCACTTGGTCGCGCCGAGAGCGAGCGCGGCCTCCTCGTTCATGCCCGGGGTCTGCTGGAAGACCTCCCGGGACAGCGAGGTGACGATCGGCAGCACCATGATCGCCAGCACCAGGCTGCCGAGCAGGATCGAGCGGCCGAACGGCCCGTCTCCACCGAAGATCGGGATCCAGCTGAAGTACTTGTTCAGCCACGCCGAGAAGTCGCGCACCGGCTCCATGAAGACGTCCCGGCCCCACAGTCCGAAGACGACACTGGGCACGGCGGCGAGCAGGTCGATGACGAAGCCCAGCGGTGTGGCCAGCCGCTTGGGCGCGTAGTGCGACAGGAACAGAGCGATGCCCAGCGCGATTGGCACCGCGACGATCAGCGCGATGACCGAGGTGAGCACGGTGCCGAAGGCGAGCGCCGCAATGCCGAAGCGGGGCTGCGTCTCATTCGGGAACCACTGCTTGAACGTCAGGAAGTTCTCCTTGTCGTCGCCGATGGCCGGCGCCGCCTTGGAGATCAGGAAAATCGCGATGGCCACGATGATGACCAGCACCATCGCGCCCGCCGCCACGGATAGGCCGCGAAAGCCGCTCTCCATGGAGAAACGGGCCTTCTTGGGCAGGGCGCCACCGCCGCCGATCGGAGGTTCCTGGTAACTGCTCGGGGAAACGCCGGTGCCGGCGGACCGAGCGTGACGGCCTGTCACACCCGTTCCGCCGGCGAAGGCGCTGTCCGAGCGGGAGGGGTAGTCACCCATGCTCGCTCGCCTGTCGTGTCGGAGGGATTGTCGGCTGGAGGAGGTCAGGAGATCGCGGCGACCGCGGTCTCGACCTTGGAACGGATGCTCTCCGGCAGCGGCGCGTAGCCGAGGTCGTTCAGCGCCGACTGGCCACCCGTGCTGGACGTGTACTTGAAGAAGGCCTGGAGCTCCTTGGCCTTCGCGCTGCCCTTGCTGCAGACGATCTCGTACGTGGTGAGGACGATCGGGTAGGCGCCCGGCGTCGTCGCGTTGTAGTCGATGCTCAGCTTCAGGTCGTTGCCGGTGCCGGTGATCTTGGCGCCCTCGATGCCCTTGCCGGCGCTCGCGCCGGTCAGCTCGGTGTACTCGCCCGCGCCGTTCTTGACCTTGGCCTTCTGCAGGTCGCTGTTCTCGGCGAAGGAGAGCTCGACGTACGAGATGGAGCCCGGGGTGCTCTTGATCGCGCTGGCCACGCCGTCCGACTTGGCCGCGCCGGTGCCGCCCGGAGCCTTCCACGCCTTGGCGTTGCCGAAGGTCCAGTCCTTCTCGGCGGCCTTGCTCAGGTACTTGGTGAAGTTGTCGGTGGTGCCCGACTCGTCGGAACGGTGCACGGCGGTGATGGCCGTGTCCGGCAGCTTCACGCCCGAGTTCTGCGAGGCGATCGCCGGGTCGCTCCACTTGGTGATCTTGCCGGAGAAGATCTTCGCGATGGTGGGCGCGTCGATCTGGAGGTTGTCGGCACCCTCGACGTTGTAGACGACCGCGATCGGGCCGACGACCATCGGGAGGTTCAGGGCGGTGCCACCGGCGCACTTGGCGTCGGCCTTCGGCTGCTCGTCCTCCTTGAGGGCCGAGTCGGAACCGGCGAAGTCCGCGGTGCCCGCGATGAAGGCCTGGATGCCGGCACCGGAGGCGGTGGCCTGGTAGTCCACCTTCGCGCCGGAGCACTGCGCCTGGTAGGTCTTGATCCACTCGTCCATGGCGTTCTTCTGCGCCGACGAGCCCTGAGCCGTCAGGCTGCCGGTGACGCAGTTGCCGGCCGCGGCGGAAGCACCGCTTCCCCCCGCCGGCGCGTTGTTGTCCGAGCCGCACGCGGTGAGCGCGAGCGTCGCAGTCAAAGCAATGCCGGCAAGGTAACCGGACCGCTGGAGCTTCACAATTTTCCCTTCGGAGGTGGCAGGCCGGCATCGTGCCGGCCACAACCCGAAAGGTAGGAGCGCCAGGTGGACGGTTATCTGGCCGAAGGTGAACTAACGGTGAACTCGTTTCCGACGCTGAGTGGCGTTCTTCTGAGGGTGAGTTGTCTGTTACGTGAACCAGGTGCCCCGAGACCGAAATAACGGCTTTATCCGTCGCGCCTTTACCGCGCCGAGATACGCCGGTGTCCGTCCCGTGACACGGTCGACTGGCCACCGCGGAGCAGATAGCTGCATAATACAGTTATGACTGATTCGGCGCCGTCAAGTCCGTTCAAGCAGCCACGCGCGGTCTGGGCCGTGGCGTTCGCCTGCGTCATCTCCTTCATGGGCATCGGCCTGGTCGACCCGATCCTCCCGGCCCTGGCCGACAGCCTGCGCGCCTCGCCCAGCCAGGTATCCCTGCTGTTCACCAGCTACCTGGTGGTCACCGCGGTGGCGATGCTGGTGGTGGGCTGGGTGTCCAGCCGGATCGGCGCCAAGCGCACGCTGGTGGCCGGCCTGATCCTCATCGTGGTCTTCGCCGCGCTGGCCGGCACCTCCGGCACGGTCAACCAGATCGTCGGCTTCCGGGCCGGTTGGGGCCTGGGCAACGCGCTGTTCATCGCGACCAGCCTGGCGGTCATCGTCGCCTCGGCCAGCGGCGGTTTCGCCGGGGCGATCATCCTGTACGAGACGGCGCTCGGGCTCGGCATCGCGGTCGGCCCGCTGCTCGGCGGCGAGCTGGGCAGCATCAGCTGGCGGGGCCCGTTCTTCGGGGTCGCGGTGCTGATGGCCATCGCGATGGTCGCCACCCTGCTCTTCGTGCCGGCGATGCCCAAGCCCGAGCAGAAGACGTCGTTGAGCGCGCCGCTCAAGGCGCTGCGCCACCGCGGCCTGCTGACCATGGGCATCATGGCGCTGCTCTACAACTGGGGCTTCTTCACCATGCTGGGCTACGCGCCGTACCCGATGGAGCTGGGCGCGCAGCAGCTCGGCCTGGTCTTCACCGGCTGGGGTCTGCTGGTCGCGGCGTTCAGCGTCTGGTTCGCGCCCCGGCTCCAGGCCCGGTTCGGCACGGCCAAGGTGCTGTACGTGAACATGTTCGCGCTCGGCGTCGTGATGGCGGTGATCGCCGCGGGAGTCACGACCCCGGCAACCGTGATCGTCGCGGTCATCGTCAGCGGCGCGTTCATCGGCATCAACAACACCCTGACCACCCAGGCGGTCATGCTGGTCTCGCCGGTCTCCCGCCCGGTCGCTTCCTCCGCGTACGGCTTCGTCCGTTTCATCGGCGGCGGTCTGGCCCCCTTCGTGGCCGGCAAGCTCGCCGACGCCACCGATCTCAGCGTGCCGTTCTACCTCGGCGGGGTCGCGTTCCTGCTGGCCATCGTGGTGCTGGCCACCGGGCACCGGCTGATCGACGCGGCCGAGTCGTCCCCCTCGCCGGCCGAGTCCTCCGCCGCCGGACCCGTGGTGGTCGCGGTCGGCGCCACGCCGGACGCGGACGAGGTGGTCACGGCGGCCGCCGGCATGGCACGCGAACTCGGCGCGCCGCTGTCGGTCGTCCGGGTGCGCGAGACCATGGTGATCGAGGAACTGGCGATCGACCCGGAGAGTCAGCAGCAGGCGCAGGCAGCACTCGACCGGCTTCTCGACGGGCTCACCTCCCGGGGCGTCACCGCGACCGGTCGGATTTTGCACAGTGTGGGCGACCACGCGGCGGCCGGCCGGGCGCTGGCGGCCTACGCCGACTCGGTGGGCGCGCGGACGGTCGCGGTAGGCCGGTCACCGCGAGGCCCCGCCTCGCAGTTCGCGGAGGGCAGCTTCACCTCGGCGCTGACCCGCGGCACCACCCGTACGGTCGTGCTCGTCAGCCCCGGCGGCACGCCCCGTCCGCTCACCGCCGACGTGCTCCCATCGATGCGGGGGGCTTAAGTTCTGAGCCATGGGATTCGAACTCGGCACCGACGGCCCCGGAGCGATCGTGGTCGGCGTCGACGGATCCCCCACGTCGCTGCGCGCCGCGTCCTACGCCGCCGGCCTGGCCCGGCGCCAGCACACCAAGCTCATCGTGGTGTACGCCCGGACGATCCCCTCGACGTTGCTCACCATCGCCGATCACAGCGGCATGAGCACGGTCTCGGTGCTGGAGACGCAGGACGAGCTGGAGAAGCAGATGCGCGCCGAGCTCGAGAGACAAACCGTCCTGTGGGGCCTGGACACCGAGCTGATCGTCCGCCAGGGCGAGCCCTTCACCGTCCTGTCCGCGGTGGCGAAGGAGAAACGAGCCGACGCCGTGATAGTCGGCTCCTCGACGAGCATGGGCCACCGCATAGCAGGTTCCCTGGCCGTGAAGCTGGTCCGGATAGCTCGCTGGCCGGTGACGGTGGTCCCCTGACTCCTACGACCGCTCGTAGCTGATGTCGGCCTTGTGGATCTCGAAGCCCAAGCGGCGGTACAGGGCCACGGCCGGCTCGTTGGACTCGTCGACGTAGAGCATCGCCACGGTCAGGCCCGCGTCGCGAAGGTGCTGGAGGCCGGCCACGCTCAGCGCCACCCCGAGGCCCTTGCGGTGGCCGGCCGGGTCGACGCCCAGGACGTAGATCTCGCCGATCGCCGGGTCGGTGGCCGTCGCGGCGTGGACCTTCGTCCAGTGGAAGCCGAGCAGTGTGTCGGCCACGTCCACCGCGAGCAGGAAGCCCGCCGGGTCGAACCACGGCTCGGCCTCGCGCAGGCGCAGGTCCTCCAGCGTCCACTTGCCCTGCTCCGGGTGGTGCACGAAGGCCCGCGCGTTGACCGCGAGCCAGGCCTGCTCGTCGTCACCGGGACGGAAGTGCCGCAGGGTCACGCCGGCCGGCAACGGGGCGTCGGGCAACGCGAGGGTCAGCGGGCGCCGCATCTGCCACAGCACACGCGCCCGGGTGAAGCCGTTGTTCCGGGCGAACTGCTGGGCGCCGGGCTCGTCGCCGTGGGCCCAGATGCGGATCGCGCGGTCGCCGGCCGCGGCCAGCAACGCCGTGCCGATGCCGCGTCTGCGGAAGCCGGGATGGACGACCAGCTCGCTGTTCTCGTCCAGGAAGGCGTAACCGGCGAGCGTGCCGTCGGCGTACGCGAGGAGATGCCGGCCCCCGCCGCCGTTACGGATGCGCAGCACGACATCCTCGGAGAAGGGGTAGACGCCGTCGGCCTGTTCGGCCGCGTCGGCCAAGGCGAGCACGTCGGCCGCCTCATCGCTGCTCAGCTTGTCGCTGGACCGCACCTCTGCCATACCGGCAGGTTAGACCGGCAGCGAGACCGGCTCGTTCTCGGGCAGCTGGCGGCCGGACGGAGGGAGCACGAACTTGTAGCCCACCTGCCGGACGGTGCCGATCATCGACTCGTACTCGGAGCCGAGTTTGGCGCGCAGGCGACGGACGTGCACGTCGACCGTGCGGGTGCCGCCGAAGTAGTCGTAGCCCCAGACCTCGCGCAGCAGCTGGTCGCGGGTGAAGACCCGGCCCGGGTGCTGGGCGAGGAACTTCAGCAGCTCGAACTCCTTGTAGGTGAGGTCGAGCGGGCGGCCCTTGAGCTTCGCGGCGTAGGTGTCCGGGTCGATGGTGAGCTCGCCGGCCCGGATCGAGCCTCCGGCCCCGGCGGTCGCGCTGCTCAGCCGGCCGACGCTGAGCCGCAACCGGGCCTCCACCTCGGCCGGGCCCGCGCTCGCGAGAATGACGTCGTCGACACCCCAGTCGGCGTTCAGCGCGATCAGGCCCGCCTCGGTGACCACCGCGATCAGCGGCACCCCGATGCCGGTCGCGTGCAGCATGCGGCAGGTGGCGCGGGCCTCGGACAGCTCGGTGCGGGCGTCCACCAGCACGGCGTCGGGGCTCGGGCCGGACACCAGGGTGCGGACGTCGCGCGGCGCGGTGCGTACCGAGTGGGGAAGCAGATCCAGTGCGGGCAGCACGGCCGAGGGCTCACCGGCACGTGCCGTCACCAACAGAAGGATTTCCACACTCACCTCCGTCCTTTGGCGGCGCGGGGGCCGCTCGGGTGACCCGGTTCGCGGCTGCTCAGCGCTGCGCGACCGGCGGACTGGTCCCCGGCGTCACCGACGGGTGGGCTGGACACACCTTAACCGATCCACCAGGCCGGACGCCTCGATCGCGCCGGGCAGTGACCCATCAAACGCCCGAAATGGTGGCGGAACGGCCGAACGTTTAACCAGCCTTTTACCAGCAGGCGTGCACGAATTGGGCTACCGCGCCGGGTCTGGCACGATCGCAGGCGTGTTCCCCTCCATGCCGCAGGACGACGCCTGGGACGCCGACGCCTCGCGAGAGATCGCGCGGTCGGCGCCGAAGCGTCCCGCCGGCTTCTACGGCGCCGTCCCGGACGACGAGCCGCGCACCGCGGGGTCCGGCCAACCGGAGGACGAGGAGGAGCTCGACGAGGTCGAGGTCGTCCCGGTCCGCCGGCAGCTGTCGCTGGCGATCGCCGGGTTCTCCGGGCTGCTGGCCGTCGCGCTGATCCTCGGTGCGCAGACCTCCGCGCCGGACGCCCGCTGGCCGTACGCCGTGGTCCTCTTCGGGGTGCAGCTGCTCTACCTGCTGGCCTGGGTCATGGCGCTCAACCCCCCAGCGGCCCGGACCACGGCCGGTGTCTGCGTGGCGGTCGCGCTGGGCGCCGACTATCTCTCCGTCTCCCGTACGGAACCAGCCCTGCTCCCCCTTCTCTGGCTGGGCCTGGGCGGGTTCGCGGCGGCGTTGATCGGACAGCTGATCAAGCCGGAGGACCGGTCCCGGATCACCGACTCGTACCGGACCACTCTGGTGATCGTGTTCGGCGTGGTCGCGTACGCCGTCCCGATCGTCCTCACCCGGCAGGCGCTCGGCACCCAGACCGTGATCGTCTGCGCCACCGCGGCCGGGGTTGCCCTGCTGGTGGCACGGGCCACCGACGCCGTCTTCCCGAAGCCCCGGATCGCGGCGCAGGTGCCGCGCGGCGCCGCCGGGGTGGTGCTCGGCGCGATGCTCGGCACGCTGGCCGCAGCCGGGCTGGGCAGCGTGCTGGTGCTGCCGTTCACCCCGGCCAAGGGCGCGGTGCTGGGACTGATCGCCGCGGTGGCCGCGCACCTGGTCGATCTGGCGGTCAACTTCGGCGAGGCTGGCCGCCGGCTGGCCGGTGACGCGCCCACGTTCTGGCTGGCCCGGCACATGCAGGGCCCGCTGGGCGCGTTCGCGCTGGTCGCCCCGGTGGCGTACGCGATGGCGCACTGGTACCTGTCCTGACCGTTTCGCCCGGCAGTGGAAACGGGCATGTACGGTCCTCGACAGGTCGGCGGGCGGAAGGATCGGTGGGCTGGGTGGGTTCGGCGGGCGAGGTCTACGGAACGCAACGCAAGCCCCGCAGGCGCCGGGGGCGACGCCTGCTGATCACGTTGATCGTGCTGGTGATCATCGTGGTCGCCGTGCTCGCCGTCCTGGACCGGGTCGCCGCGTCGTACGCCGAGCGGCTCATCGGCGACAAGGTCTCCGAGCAGGTCGCGGCGCAGAAGGCGACCAGCGAGAAACCGGACGTGACGGTCGAGGGCGTCCCGTTTCTGACCCAGGTCGCCGACGGGCGATACCAGGAGATCAAGATCCTGCTGCGCGACTTCGCCGGGCCGGCCGGCAACGGGACCGACCGCACGATCGAGATGCCGCGGCTGGACATCCGCGCGCAGGACGTGAAGGCGCCGCTGAAGACGATCCGGACCGGCAACGGCGACATCGTCGCCGCCACCGTCACGGGCACCGCGACCATCCCGTACGACGAGCTGAGTTCATTGATCAACCAGCCCGGCCTGAAGCTGGAGCAGAGGAACGGCAAGCTGATCGGCTCGGCCCCGGTCAAGGCGCTCGGCCAGACGTACAACGTGTCGGGCACGGTCAACCTGACGGTCAGCAACGGGGCCGTGCAGGTCCGGTTCAACGACGTCACGGCCCAGGGCCTGCCGGATCTTCCGATCGTCCGGTCGCTGATCAACGCGTACGCGCAGAAGCTCGCCCTTGATCTGAAGGTGCCGGCGCTGCCGCTGAAGCTGGCCCTGCAGAGGGTGGACCCGCAGGCCGACGGGCTGAAGGTAACCGTGGGCGCCCGTGACGTGGCGCTCAACTCCGGCGGACTGTGACGCCGGACTCTTTCCCGGATCGTGGTCGCGGCTGTCACCGGCGCCGGAACCGCTGGTAGGGTCGCTTTCATGAGCCCTCTGCTCACCAAGAGGCGTGCGGTCGACCTGTGCCGCATGGCCGCCTGCCTGTGTCGCCCTGTCCTCTGACGGGGCCACCAGTGCTGAGCATCTTCTAGCTCATTCTCTTCGCCGGCAGTGGCGCCGTCGCACAACAGCCCGAGATCCGAACCTGTCACCACTGGGTCCCGCGCGCGGTGCGACAACAACTCCGTGCGCTGACTCACCCCCATCTCTCACCCACCAAGGGAGTGAACCGATGAGTCGCGACACCGCACTCGTCTCGGCAGACTGGGCCGAGAAAAACCTGGACACCCCGGGCGTGGTCTTCGTCGAGGTCGACGAGGACACCACCGCTTACGACGGCGGCCACATCCCCGGCGCCGTCAAGCTGGACTGGAAGAAAGACCTCCAGGACCCGGTACGGCGTGACTTCGTCAACCAGGAGCAGTTCTCCGCGCTGCTCTCCGAGCGTGGCATCGGCAACGACGACACCGTCGTTCTGTACGGCGGCAACAACAACTGGTTCGCCGCGTACGCGTACTGGTACTTCAAGCTGTACGGCCACCGCGACGTCAAGCTGCTCGACGGCGGTCGCAAGAAGTGGGAGCTCGACGCCCGTCCGTACACCAAGGACGTCCCGCAGCGCGCCAAGACCGACTACCAGGCCGCCGCGCCCGACCTGACCATCCGCGCGTTCCGCGACGAGGTCGTCCAGGCCATCGGCCGGCAGAACCTGGTCGACGTGCGCAGCCCCGACGAGTTCGCCGGCCGGCTGCTCGCCCCGGCGCACCTGCCGCAGGAGCAGTCGCAGCGCGGTGGCCACATCCCGACCGCGATCAACGTGCCGTGGAGCAAGGCCGCGAACGAGGACGGCACCTTCAAGTCCGATGAGGAGCTTGCCAAGATTTACGGTGAGGCCGGTCTGGACAACGGCAAGGACACCATCGCGTACTGCCGGATCGGCGAGCGCTCCTCGCACACCTGGTTCGTGCTCAAGGAGCTGCTCGGCCAGCAGAACGTGAAGAACTACGACGGCTCGTGGACCGAGTACGGCTCGCTGATCGGCGTGCCGATCGCGCTCGGTGACGAGCCCGGGAAGGCGTGACCATGACGTCTCCGTCCGATGTCGCGGCCGGTTGCGCCGCGCCGGATCAGTCGGCACCCCTCCCCGCCGGCGTCGATCTGGAGAAGGAAACCGTCATCACCGGCATCGTGAGCAGCGCCGAGGGTGAGCCGGTCGGTGGCGCCTACGTCCGGCTGCTCGACTCCTCCGGCGAGTTCACGGCCGAGGTCGTGTCGTCGCCCGACGGGGTGTTCCGCTTCTTCGCGGCGCCCGGCTCGTGGACGCTGCGCGCGCTCAGCCGGTTCGGCAACGGTGAACTCACGTTGGACGCCACGCGCGGCGTCAACGAGGTCGCGTTCAGCGTCGCGGCGGTCTGACAGCCCACGCTCTGTTGCGAATGCGGGCCCCGGCTTCCGGCCGGGGCCCGCTCTCGTCTACGTCGCCGAATCGGTTCCGCCCACCACCACCGCATCCGGTGGGACCTCCGGGCGGCGGCGGGACAGGCGGCGGATCGCGGTGTTCAGAACCGCAATCAGCGGTACGGCGATGAGCGCCCCGATGATGCCGGCCAGCACGACCCCCGACGCGATGCCGACGATCACCACGAGCGGGTGGATCGCCACCGCGCGACCCATGATCAGCGGCTGGAGCACGTGACCCTCCAGCTGCTGCACCAGGATCACCGCGCCGAGCACGATCAGCGCGATCACCCAGCCCTTGTCGACCAGCGCGACCAGCACCGCCACCGCACCCGACACGCTCGCACCGACGATCGGGATGAACGCACCCAGGAAGACGAGCGCGGCCAGCGGCAGCGGGAACTGGATGTGCAGCACGATCAGCGCGATGCCGATGCCCACCGCGTCGATGAACGCGACCAGCACGGTGGCCCGCACGTAGGAGCCGAGCGTCGACCAGGAGGCGTCGCCCGCGTCGGCCAGCGACCAGCGCGCGTTCACCGGGAACAGCCGGACGATGAACCGCCAGATCTTCCGGCCGTCCCGCAGGAAGAAGAAGGTGGAGAAGAACACCAGCAACATGCCGGTCAGCACCTCGAACAGCGTCGCCGCGGTGGCGATGCCCCGGGAGGTCAGCGACGCGGTGTTCGAGTTGACCCAATTCTGAGCGGTGTCGATCGCCTGGTTCACCTGGTCGTCGGAGAGGTGCAACGGGCCGGTGCGGGCCCAGTCCTGGATCTGCCGCACACCGGCGCTGGCGTTCTGGGTGAGCTCCGGCACCCCGTCCAGGAACTGGGTGATCACCAGGGTGAGCGTGCCGGCGATCGCGGCGACGCCACCCAGCAACACCAGGAAGGTCGCCAGCGACGGCGGCAACCCGAGCCGCCGCATCCAGCCGACCGCCGGGGAGAGCAGGGCGGACAGCAGCAGCGCGATGGCCAGCGGGACCACGACCACGCTGATGATGCCGATGAAGTGCAGCAGCGCCCAGCCGAGCAGGCCCACCACGATGAGACGCCAGGCCCACGCGGCGGCGATGCGCAGCGAATGCGGGACCTCGGAGTCGTCCCGGCTGCTGGTCGAATGATGGGCACTACCGTCGGGTTCGGGAGCCGGGAGCTCGAACTCGACCTCGTTGTCCGCTTCCGAGGAGCCGTTGTCGGCGCGCGCGATGCGCACCGACTCCCGGCCCGAGTCGTAGGCCCGCCTCAGGTTGTCCCGGACTCGCTGTAAGCGGCTCAACCGCCACCCCCTCGCCGTCGCGCTTCGCGCTACCACGGTAGTAGCCGCGCGCCGCCCATATCGCCCGCACCACGACGAGGGCACCGGAAGACCGAGGCCGCGATGGCGGGCGTACCGTCTGCAAGCGTGAGCGCCGACCCCCGTACCGAAACCGGACTCCCGATCCGGATGTTGCACGACCGCGTACTCGTCCGCCAGGACGGGGGTGAGGGCGAACGCCGGTCCACCGCGGGCATCGTCATCCCGGCCACCGCGTCGATGGGCCGCCGGTTGTCGTGGGCCACGGCCGTGGGGGTCGGGCCGAACGTGCGGTCCATCGTCGTGGGCGACCGGGTGCTGTTCGACCCGGACGACCGCTCGGAGGTGGAGCTGCACGGCCGGGAGTACGTGCTGCTCCGCGAGCGTGACGTGCACGCCGTCGCGGCCAGCCGGGTCGAATCGGACGGAACCGGCCTCTACCTCTAGCCGGCCGCCGCCTGACGGGGGCCGGGACGGCGCGTCAGGGGTGCTGCGGCGGCTGCCAGGAGGTGTCGTCCGGCGCCGGCGGCCGGACGGGCTGCTGCGGCGGCATCGCCTGCTGCGGCATCGCCTGCTGCGGCATCGCCTGCGGCGGCATCGCCTGCTGCGGCATCGCTGCGAACGGCGGGGGGCCGTACGCCGTAGCCGGGTACCCGCCGTATGCCGGGTACATCGGCGGCGGGGGCGGTGGCACGTAATGCACCGGGACCGGCACGACCGGCTCTTCCGGGGCGGCGACCGTGCGGGTCACGCCGTCGGGGAACGCGATCTGATAGTCGTGCCCGTTCCAGAACGCCTGCGGCGCCTGCGGGTCACGGCCGTTGAACACCGACCGGTAGCCGGTGATCTCGGTCAGCAGGCGCTGCTCCTCGGACTGCGCTCGGCCCAGGTCCTGCGGGCGCGCGTTGAGGCCCCGCTGCATGCCGTCGCGGAGCAGGGCGAGCTGCGTCGAGGCGAGCTGGAAGCTGCGCATCGCGCGCTGCCCGGCGCTGCCCGAGACCCGCTTGGCCCACTGCCTCGCCGAATGCCGGCGCCCCAGACTGCCCAGGGCGGCCACCTCGGGCGGCGCGAACCATCCCGCCCGTACGTAATAAGGCAGGATCCGCTCGGTGAGCCGGCCCTCCCAGCTGCGCAGCGCGATCGCGAAGCCGACCACGGCGAAGAACAGCGGAACCATGAAGCCGAGGTAGCCGTACAGCATGATCAGCGGCTGCTCGAGGCTGACCGACAGCGTCGGCAGCAGGTTGAACGTGCCGTGCAGCATCATCGCCAGCAGCAGACCGGCCACGGGCGCGAGCCAGCGCACCCGGCGGTCGCCGGAGCGGGCCGAGATGCCCAGGCCGATGCCGGTCATCGAGGTGAACAGCGGGTGCGCGAAGCCGGTGAACAGGATGCGCACGATGAAGACGGCGAACAGGTTCATCAGGCCGGACGCCTGGCCGTACTGCTCGACGCCGGCCTGGTAGCCGTGTCCGCCCAGGTAGAGCACGTTCTCCACCATGGCGAAGCCGAGCGCGGACAGGCCGCAGTAGACGATGCCGTCGGTGATGCCGGACCACTCGACCCGGCGGCGCCAGAGCAGCAGGATCGGGCCGAGCGCCTTCATCGACTCCTCGATGAACGGCGCGACGAGGACCGCGACCAGGGCCTCCGGCAGACCCCACTTGTCGAAGAGGCTGGCCGCCAGGGTGTTGACGCCCAGCGCGGCCGAGGTGGCGATCGCGGCGCCCCAGGCGAAACAGAAGGCCAGGTAGCGGATGGGTTCCGGCTCGTAGCGGTCGAGCCAGAGGAAGCTGGCGACCAGCAGCGGCACCGGCAGCACGGCGGCGACCAGTCCGACGGCCAGGGCGGCCGGCCCCATCCGGACGCCGAGGAAGAGCAGGAGGCCGATCGCGGCGAGCAGCAGGAAGCTGATCACCCCGGCCATCGGGAGCCAGCGGCGCCAGCCGGACTTGCGCTGGGCCGCCGCGAGCAGGCTCATGGTCGGATCGGACGGCGAAACGTCCGGGTTTGTCACGTTAACCGCGGTGTTTTCGGCCGGCAGATAGGTCCCCGCATACGCGTTCACGCCGAATGCCTGATTTGTCCCGTCGGGAGCCGCTGAGAGGGCCGCGGGCGAAGCCAGGGTGGGCGCTGCGGTGGGCGGGACCGGGGTGGGCGGGACCGGGGTGGGTGCGGCAGCGGGTAGGACCGGGGTGGGGGGAACCGGGGACTCCGGGGCGGAACCCGGGGTCTCCGGGGCGGGCGCTCCGCCCGGCGAAACGTCGGCCATGCCGCCAGCGTAGTCACCCGCGGCGCGCCGGGCGGCCCCGAGGACCGCCCCTAATGATCAACACTGGGACGCGGCCGGCGGCGGGAACCGCGCGGTCTGCTGTGCCAGCCGATCGCCCGCCGCACCAAGCGGGGCGCCTCCGCGTAGTCGATGCCGGTGGCGCGCAGCAGGTCGGTCGCGGTGGTGCGCACCTGTGCCACCACCACACCCCCGGAGAAGCCGACGCCGTCGTCGTACGCCTTGCCCGCCTCGGCCGCCGCGCGCAGGCTCCGCTCGCGGGTCGCCACCGGCTCGTCGCCCTTCGCCCACTCCTGCCGCAACAGGTCGACCGCGTCGCCCAGCAGCGCGATCGAGGCCGGCAGGCACGGCGGGATCTCCTCGTCGTCGCCCAGCGCGGTCTGGGCCCGGCGGATCAGCACCCGGACGTTGCGCAGCGCGTACGTCACCTGGTCGGCGCCGTCCACATACTCGGCGAGCGCGCTCCGGTTCCGCCACCGGGCCGGGGCGAGCGCCACGTTCTCCCGGGCGGCCTTGACCGCGTCCCGGAAGGCGGCGAACGAGCCCTCCGCCGTCCGCATCCCGGTCAGCACGTCGTCGACCGCCTGCACGTCCTTCGCGGCCAGGGCGGCCGACACCTGGTGCAGCCCGTCGGCGAGCGACCGCAGCGCCGGGTCGGCCGCCCGCCGCACCACGCTGAGCGGGTTCAGCGGCAGCAGCAGGGTCATCACCACGAGGCCGACCCCGCCGCCGACCAGCGCGTCGAAGAACCGGGTCCAGGGCATCCCGGTGCTCGACGTCAGGGTGGCGACCAGCACGGCCGACGACGCCGACTGCACGATCAGCGGGGTGCCGCCGCCCACCGCGGTGGCGATCAGGATGGCGAGCAGCACGACCAGGCCGATCTGCCACGGGCCGGTGCCGATCACCAGGATGATCGCGTCGCCGATGCCGATCCCGATGGCGACGCCCAGGACCAGCTCGGTGGTGCGGCGCAGGCGCTGCCCCACCGACGAGGCCAGGGTGATCACGGCGGCGATCGGGGCGAAGAACGGACTCGGGCGGCCGATCAGGTCGTGCGCGATGAACCAGGCGAGCCCCGCGGCGAGCCCGGCCTGCACGGCGAGCGCCAGCCCACCCCGTACGCGATGCAACGCGCCCCGCACCCCGGTCCGGGACCGGTTCCCCAGCTCGCTCACCGTGAGCCGCGCCTCCGCCATGACAACTGACCATAGAGCGTCGTGCCAGGATTGCCTGCGTGACATCTCTCGCGGATCAGTTCCGGTCGGCCGCCCGTGACGCCGGGGCCACCGTTTCCGACGACGACCTGGACGCTGCCGCCGGCTATCTGGTGGGCCGCTGGTCCGAGCCGCAGCGGCAGTACCACACGGTGACCCACCTGACCGCCGTGCTCGATGTGATCGACCGGTTCGCTTCGCTGGTCCCGCATCCTTCCCGGGTACGCCTGGCGGCCTGGATGCACGATGCGGTGTACGACCCGCGGGCGCTGGGCGACGCGAACGAGCGGGACAGCGCGGAGTTCGCCGAGGGGCTGCTGACCACCTTGGGTGTGCCCGCGGAGACGGCCGCCGACGTCGCCCGGCTGGTCGGGCTGACCGCCGGGCACGCGACCGGGCCGGACGACCCGGACGGCGAACTGCTCTGCGACGCCGACCTCGCGGTGCTGGCCGGCGACGACGAGCAGTACGCGGCGTACACCGCGGCCATCCGGCGGGAGTACGCCCACGTGCCGGACGAGGACTTCAAGGCGGGCCGGGCCCAGGTTCTCAAGGCGTTGCTGGAGCTGCCGTCGATCTACCGGCTGCCGCAGCTGCGCGAGCAGTGGGAGGACCGTGCTCGCGCCAACCTGGAGAAGGAGGCTAGTGACCTTCGACCCGGTGCAGGTGCTTAGGCCTGCGCAGCCCTGATGCGCGCAGCCGGGCGGCGAGCACCCGGGACGGCACCAGAGTGGCGCCGAGCCACAGCGCGGGCCGGAACCGGTTCTCCGGTATGTCGTAGTGATCCCGGTCGAAGGCCCGGCGCGGCGCCCCGAGCATCTCGGCGAACACGTGCAGCTCCTCGAAGCTCAGGTCGCTGACGAGATGGGACCAGCGGCGGCCGCGGCCGGGCCAGAGCGGTTCGTCGACGAGGATCAAAGATCGATCTCGAGCAGATCGACGCCGCGGTCGGCCGCGTAACCGCGCACGTCCTGCACGCCGAGCCGGGCCGCGTCCGCGGCCAGGTCGTCCGGCATGGTCTGCGACTCGCGTTCGGCGGCGACCCGGGCCAGGTAGTGCTCGATCTCACGCTCGCGCACCGCCGTGTCCCAGCCCAGCACCTCACCCATCACCGCCGCCGCGTGGTCGGCCGACTCGCTGCCCCGATGCGCCGTCTCGATCGAGATGCGGGTGCGGCGGGTCAGCACGTCGTCCAGGTGTAGCGCGCCCTCGGCGAGCGCCGCGTAGGCGACCTCGGCAGCCAGGTACTCCGGGGCGCCGGCGAGCGGGGTGGCCAGCGACGGATCGGCGGCCATCATGGCGAGCAGGTGGGTGGACAGTGTTCCGTACCGCTCCAGGAGATGCTCGATCACCCCGGTGGTGACGCCGTGCCGCCGGGCCGTGTCCTGCCGGTCCCGCCAGGCGGCGGCATAGCCGTCCGCGCCGAGCAGGGGCAGCTGGTCGGTGCGCGACGGCCGCGGGAGGCCGCCCAGCCGGCGCACCGCGAGGTCGACGACATCGGCCGCCATCACCCGGTACGTCGTGTACTTGCCACCGGCCACCAGCAGCAGGCCGAGCATCGGCTCGACGACCGCGTGCTCGCGGGACAGCTTCGAGGTGGAGTCGGCCTCGCCGGAGAGCAGCGGGCGCAGACCGGCGTAGACGCCCTCGATGTCGTCGGTGGTCAGCGGCCTGTCCAGCACCGCGTTCACCTGGTCGAGGATGTAGCGGATGTCGCGGGCGGAGGCGGCCGGATGCGCCCGGTCGAGCTCCCAGTCGGTGTCGGTGGTGCCGATGATCCAGTGACCGCCCCACGGCAGCACGAACAACACCGAGGTGGGGGTGCGCAGGATCAGGCCGGCCTCCCCGGTGATCGCCGAGCGGGGCACCACCAGGTGCACGCCCTTCGACGCCCGCACGCGCAGGCCGGGACGGACGCCGACGTCGTGCAGCATCCGGGACATGTCGTCGCTCCACACACCCGTGGCGGCCACGACCGTACGGGCTCGGACCTCGAACTCCGGTGAATCGGGCGACTCCAGGTCCCGTACGCGAACGCCGACCACCTCGCGTGCCTGGCGCACGAAGCCGGTGACCCGGGCGCTGGTCACCACGGCCGCACCCAGGCTCGCCGCGGTGCGGGCCAGCGTCACCACGAGCCGCGCGTCGTCCACCTGGCCGTCGTAGTACCGGATCGCGCCGGACACGGCGTCGGCCCGCAGGCTCGGGAAGAGGTGCCGGGCGCCGTCGCGGGTCAGGTGCCGGTGCAGCGGCATGCCGCGGCCGGTGCCGAAGACGCCGGCGAACGCGTCGTAGGCCGCCACGCCCATCCCGTAGTAGCCGCGGCGACCGGCCCGGACCAGCGGGTTGCCGGCCGGCAGCGGCACCAGGATCGGCACCGGGCGCACCAGGTGCGGCGCCAGCCGGGTGGACAGCAGGCCGCGCTCGGTCAGCGCCTCGTGCACCAGGTGCAGCTCGAGCTGTTCCAGGTAACGCAGGCCGCCGTGAATGAGCTTGCTGGACCGGCTGGACGTGCCGGACGCGAGGTCGCGGGCCTCGACCAGGGCCACCTTCAGGCCGCGGGAGGCGGCGTCCACCGCCGCGCCGGCGCCGGTGACCCCGCCGCCGATGACCAGGACGTCGAACTGTTCGTCGCGGAGCCGTCGCAGGTCGGCCACCCGGCGGATGGGGGACAACCTGCCGGCCGTGTAACGGGAGACGGAGGGATCGCGCACCTGTCCCACGTTAGCGCTCGCGCGCGTCACCCCGGCGGGGGAACCCGGCGGGACTGATCACACCCGCCCGGTCCCTTGACGCGGAAAGGCGGGCCGCCGGAGCGACCCGCCTTTCTCAGCTTGCGGCTGGACTCAGAAGTCCATGTCCCCGCCGCCCGGAGCACCGGCCGGGGCCGGGGTCTTCTCGGGCTTGTCGGCCACGACGGCCTCGGTGGTGAGGAACAGCGCGGCGATCGACGCGGCGTTCTG
>NZ_CAKUCL010000147.1 GCF_934643405.1 uncultured Actinoplanes sp. | reverse complement strand
TAGGGTGTCGAACACACGTACGTGAGGCAGGGGAGGTCCATGGTGCGCGTGCTCGGCATCGACCCGGGGCTCACCCGCTGCGGGGTCGGCGTCGTCGAGGGCGTTCCGGGCCGTCCGTGCAAGCTGATCGGCTACTACGTCGTCTACACCGAACCCGACGATGCCATCTCGCTGCGCCTGCTGCATCTCGACCGGTCGCTGGCCGACCTGGTCGCCGAGCACAGGCCGGAGAGCGTGGCCGTCGAGCGCGTGTTCTCCCAGCACAACGTGCGCACGGTGATGGGCACGGCGCAGGCCAGCGGGGTCGCGATCCTGGCCGGGGCGCGGGCCGGGCTGCCCGTCGAGACATACACGCCGAGCGAGGTCAAGGCCGCCATCACCGGCTCCGGCGTGGCCGGCAAGGCGCAGGTCACCAGCATGGTCACCCGGCTGCTCCAACTGGACGCGCCGCCGAAGCCGGCCGACGCGGCGGACGCGCTCGCGCTCGCCATCTGCCACATCTGGCGTGGCGGCACGAGGGCCAAGATTCAGCAGGCCGCCGTGGTGGCCGCGAGGAAGTTCCGTACGGGAGGGTTCCGCAGATGATCGCCAGCGTGCGCGGCGTGGTGGCCGCGATCGCCCCGGACAGCGCCGTCATCGAGGTCGGCGGCGTCGGTCTGCAGGTGCAGTGCGCCCCGGGCACGCTGGCCGGCCTCAAGGCGGGGGTGGAGGCCCGGCTGGCCACCAGCATGGTGGTCCGGGAGGACTCGCTGACCCTGTACGGCTTCGCCGACGACGACGAGAAGCATCTGTTCGAGCTGCTCCAGACCGCGAGCGGTGTCGGTCCCCGGCTGGCCCAGGCCGCCCTGGCCGTGCACGCGCCGGACGTGCTCCGCCGGGCCATCTCCGGCGGCGACCTGGCCACCCTGACCCGGGTGCCGGGCATCGGCAAGAAGGGCGCCGAGAAGCTGGTGGTCGAGCTGCGCGACCGGATCGGCCCGCTCCCGATCGGCGACGGCGCCCCGGCCGGCGTGCTCAGCGGCGCCTGGCAGGAGCAGGTGCGTCAGGGCGTGCTGGCGCTGGGCTGGTCGGCGGCTCAGGCCGAGCAGGCGGTCGCCGCGGTGGCCGAGTCGATCGACGGCGAGGTCCCGCCGGTCCCGGCCCTGCTGCGGCAGGCCATCCGGCTGCTGGGCAAGGCCCGATGAGCGACATCGTCTCGGCCGCCGCCGACGAGGAGGATCTGGACGCCGAGGCCAGTGTCCGGCCCCGCCGGCTCGCCGACTTCATCGCCCAGCACCGGGTGCGCGACCAGCTCGACCTGCTGCTCAAGGGCGCCCTGGGCCGTGGCACGCCGCCCGACCACATCCTGCTCAGCGGCCCGCCCGGCCTGGGCAAGACGACGCTGGCCAACATCGTGGCCGCCGAGCTGGGCACCAGCATCCGCACCACCAGCGGGCCGGTGATCGAGCGGTCCGGCGACCTGGCCGCGATCCTGACCAGCCTGGGCCCGGGCGACGTGCTGTTCATCGACGAGATCCACCGCATCGCGAAGCCGGCCGAGGAGCTGCTCTACAGCGCGATGGAGGACTTCCGGGTCGACGTGGTGGTGGGCAAGGGGCCGGGCGCCACCGCGATCCCGCTGGACGTGGAGCCGTTCACCCTGGTCGGCGCGACCACCCGGGCCGGTCTGCTGTCCGGGCCGATGCGCGACCGGTTCGGCTTCGTGGCCCACCTCGACTTCTACTCGCCGGCCGATCTGGACTCGTTGCTGCACCGCTCGGCGCGGATCCTGGGCGTGCCGATCACCGACGGCGGCGCGGCGGAGATCGCCGGGCGCTCCCGCGGCACGCCGCGTATCGCCAACCGGCTGTTGCGCCGGGTGCGTGACTACGCCGAGGTGCGGGCGGACGGGGTGGTCACCGAGGAGACCGCCCGGGCCGCCCTGAAGGTGTACGACGTGGACGCGCTCGGCCTGGACCGGCTGGACCGGGCGGTGCTGCGGGCGCTGATCGAGTCGTTCCGGGGTGGCCCGGTGGGTCTGTCGACGCTGGCCGTGGCGGTGGGCGAGCAATCCGACACGGTCGAGGAGGTGTGTGAGCCGTTTCTCGTCCGGGCCGGTCTGCTCGCCCGGACGCCGCGAGGCCGGGTCGCCACCGAGGCGGGCTGGACGCATTTGGGCAAGACACCCCCGTCCGGTGTCGTACAAGGGGATCTTTTCGCACGAGACGCCTGACATATGCTCGTAACGCGAACGTGATGTGTGCCGCATTCGGACTTCTCAGGTTGACCGATTAGACTCGCCGCGGTTCTACCTCGGGAGACGTGTATACCGCCGCGGCGTCTGGCATGCCCCGCGCCGGCGGCCTACGGAAGGCTTTTCAGTGTTTGCAGCAGCATCCTCGGGCGGCGGTGGCAGCTTCACGCCGCTGCTGCTCATCGTCCTGCTCTTCGTCGTGATGTATTTCCTCATGATCCGGCCGCAGCAGAAGCGCCGGCGTGAGGCCATGCAGATGCAGAACTCGCTGGGCCCCGGAGACCGGATCGTCACCATCGGCGGCATGCACGGCACGGTCGTCTCGATCGACGACGACGTCGTGACCGTCGAGGTCTCTCCCGGTGTCCAGGTCCAGTTCGCCCGTCCGGCCATCGCCCGGGTGGTGCCGGACCAGAACAAGGCCGTGGCCGAGCCGCTCACCCCGGCCGACGAGACTTCCGCGGTCGAGGAGCCGGTTGTCGACCCGGCCACCGAGACGCGTAAAACGGACTGACAATATTCTCCGGGGCCGGTCCGTGACGTACGGGCCGGCGCCTACCCATGCCGCTCGCAGGCGGCCCTACCGCCGCCGGCTGGCGGCCTGAAGCACAGGGAGACCGAACGCCGTGGCAAGACCACCACAGGGACAGATGCATCCCGGACGGCAACTTGCCGTGCTCGGCCTGGTCTTCGTCGTCCTGTATCTGCTGGTTTTCTTCGCGGGTGGCGCCAAGGGCAGCTTCACCGACCGGTTGCACCCCAAGCTGGGCCTCGACCTGGTCGGCGGCACGCAGGCGACGTACATCGCGTCCGTGCAGGGCGGGCAGGTGCCGTCCAAGGAGAGCATGGAACAGGCGCGCGGCATCATCGAGAACCGGGTGAACGCGCTCGGTGTCTCCGAGGCCGAGGTGGTCATCCAGGGTGACCGCAACATCGTCGTCTCGCTCGCCGGCAAGGCCGAGGACCAGCTGAAGGACCTGTCCCAGGCCGCGCAGATGCGGTTCCGGCTGCTGGTCGGCGTGACCGGCGACGTGCAGCAGACGGCGATGAACCCGCCGGCCGCGAACCCGAGCGGGAGCCCGAGTGCCGGCGCGAAGCCGTCGGCGAGTGCGAGCGCGCCGGCCGCGAACCCGAGCGCGTCCTCCGGCGGCCAGGGCGGCGGCGAGGTCGTCAAGGCCCCGACGCCGACCCCGACCCCGTCCGCGTCGCCCTCCGCGAGCGCCCCGGCCGCCCCGGCCACCGGCGACGACGAGGTCAGCCGGGCCGACGTCGAGAAGAAGGTCGGCGCCGCCGCGTGGGCCGCCGCCACCAAGCTGACCGGCCCGGTCGACCTGTCCGGCAACCCGAAGGCCGGCCTGCCGTTCGCCTCGTTCGCGAAGCTCTCCGGCACCGAGGTCAACGCGTTGACGCCGGACATGCAGTTCAACGTGCCGACGATCGGCTGCAACCAGCTCGACCAGCGGCCGAACGGCGCGATCGACAACGTGAACACCCCGGTCATCGCGTGCTACCAGGGCGCGAAGATCAAGCTGGACAAGGCCCCGGTGGTCGGTGACGACATCTCCAAGGCCAGCCCGCAGCTCGACCAGCAGAACGGCCAGTGGGTCGTCTCCCTCGACTTCAAGAGCGAGGGCTCGACCAAGTGGGCGAACCTGACCCGCCAGGCCTTCCAGGCGACCTCGACCGACCCGTGCTTCGTCGCGGCGCAGACGCTGTACGGCAGCGTCGAGCACTGCGCGGTCGCCGTGGTCCTGGACAAGCAGGTCATCTCGGCGCCGCAGATCCAGGGCGTGCTCACCGGCACCTCGCAGATCACCGGCCAGTTCACCTCGGCGACCGCCAAGCAGCTGGCCGACCAGCTGAACTTCGGCGCGCTGCCGGTCACCTTCAGCTCCGGCCCGGCCCAGACCGTCTCCGCGACGCTGGGCATCCAGCAGCTGAAGGCCGGCCTGCTGGCCGCCGCGATCGGCATGGCGCTGGTGGCGATCTACGCGTTCTTCTACTACCGGCTGCTCGGCTCGGTCATCTTCCTGAGCCTCATCCTGTCCGGTCTGCTCACCTTCGGCGCGCTGGTGTTCCTCGGCCGGACGGTCGGCTTCACGCTGACCCTGGCCGGTATAGCCGGTTTCATCGTGTCCCTGGGTGTCGCCGCGGACTCGTTCGTCATCTACTTCGAACGTCTGAAAGACGAGATCCACGAGGGGCGGAGTCCGCGGAGCGCGGTGCCACGGGCCTGGGCCCGGGCCCGCCGCACGATCATCTCGGCGAACACGATCACCATCCTCGCCGCGGTGGTGCTGTACATCGTCTCGATCGGCGCGGTGCAGGGCTTCGCCTTCGCGCTGGGTCTGTCCACCGTGCTCGACCTGGTCGTGGTGTTCCTCTTCCGGCATCCGATCATGACGATGTTCGCGAACACCAAGGCGTTCATGTCGCCGCGGGTGAGCGGTCTCGGCCGCGTCCTGCGTCGCGCCCCGACCGACGTCAAGGAGGCCTGATCATGGCCCGCACCGGTCTCGCCACCCGCCTGTACCAGGGCGAGGCGAACATCAACATCGTGGGCCGGCGCAAGCTGTGGTTCATGGTGGCGGCGGCGCTGGTGGTCATCGCCATCGCCAGCATCGCGATCCGCAACGTCAACCTCGGTATCGAGTTCGCCGGCGGCACCTCGTTCAGCGTCCCGGCCAGGACCACCGACGGGCGCACCCTGACCCAGGGCGAGGTCTCCGACGCCGTCGACCGCGCGATCAAGGCCGTCGACGGGCAGGCCGAGGTCGGCGCCGCCCAGAAGGTGGGCCGTGCCGGGCAGGGCGAGAGCTACACGGTCCGCGCCTCGGCGCTGACCGCGGCCCAGGCCGAGAAGGCGAAGACCACCCTGGTCAACGACCTCGGTGTGCCGGCCGACCAGGTCAGCGACGACCAGGTCTCGGCGGCCTGGGGCGGTCAGGTCACCAAGCAGGCGATCATCGGTCTGATCATCTTCCTGATCCTGGTGATGGCGTACCTGATCATCAGATTCGAGTGGCGGATGGCGGCCGCGGCCGTGTCCTCGCTGCTGCTGGACCTGGTCCTCACCGCGGGCGTGTACTCGCTGGTCGGCTTCGAGGTCACGCCGTCCACCGTGATCGGCTTCCTGACGATCCTCGGTTACTCGCTGTACGACGTGGTGGTGGTGTTCGACAAGGTCCAGGAGAACACCCGCGGCATCACGGCGGGCAGCAGCAGAACGTACTCCGAGGCCACCAACCTCGCGGTGAACCAGACCCTGATGCGGTCGCTCAACACCGGTCTGGTGGCGCTGCTGCCGGTCGGTGGCCTGCTCTTCATCGGCGCCGGCCTGCTGGGCGCGGGCACCCTGAAGGACCTCGGCCTGGTGCTGTTCGTCGGCATGGGCTTCGGCGTCATCTCCTCGATCATGTTCGCGGCGCCGGTGCTGTCCGCGCTCAAGGACCGGGAGCCGAAGATCAAGGCGCACACCGCCCGGGTGCTGGCCCGCCGCGCGCAGGCCCGGTCCGGCGACGTGGCCCCGCGCGGGGAGCGTCAGCGCGCGGCGAACGACACCGAGTCCGACGAGGCCCCGGCCCTGGCGAGCTCCGGATCGGCCTCGGCGGCCGGCTCGACCACGCCGCGGCCGGGCGCCCGGCCGGCGGGCGCGAAGCGCAACGCCAACCGTGGCGGCGCCGGCAACCGTCCCGGCGGCAAGCGACGCTAGCCGGCGAGGAGCGCGTTGATGAGTTCGGCCGGCAACCGACGACGGCTTCGCTGGCGGCGGCCGAAGGCCGAACTCATCAACTCGCAGCGTGGCCCGTGTGATCGAGCGCATCAACCCGGCCCATTACGCTTTCGTCGTGACTGATGAGGAACTGGCCGCGGTCGTCGCGAGCGGCACCGTCGACGTGCCCGATTTCCCCCAGCCCGGTGTCCTGTTCAAGGACCTGATGCCGCTGTTCGCCGACGGGCCGGCGTTCCGCCAGGTGGTCGACGGGATCGTCGCCTACCACGGCGCGGACTCCTTCGACGTGGTGGCCGGGGTCGAGGCGCGTGGCTTCGTGGTGGCGGCCGCGATCGCCTACGCCACCGGCACCGGCGTCGTCCCGGTGCGCAAGGCCGGCAAACTGCCGCGCGCGACCGTCAGCGCCTCGTACGCGCTCGAATACGGCGAGGCCACCCTCGAGGTGCACGAGGACGCGTTCATCACGGGACAGCGCGTCCTGGTGGTCGACGACGTGCTCGCCACCGGCGGCACGGCCGAAGCCGCGTTGAACCTGGTGGAGCGGGCCGGCGGCACGATCGCGGGGTTCACCGTGCTGATGGAGCTGGGCTTCCTGAAGGGCCGGGAACGGCTCGCGCCGCGTACGGTGCATGCACTTCTGACCGTTTGAGACTCGTTTGGCCCGGCCGGTGCCGCTCTTTCGGAGGTTCGGCCGGGGCATCCGGGAAGACGGTGCGGGTAGGATGGCGTTCCTAACCAGGTGACCAACCCTGGCATTCGCGGACTTCTCCGGCCGGTGACGGCCGACGAGGTTCCTGACGATGGTGTGAGGAGGCCGGTGTCCAGCGACGTCGCCCCTCCGGCGGAGGGCACGGTGCACCCGACCGACAACTCACGACCCGGTGCGGACGCTTCGACGTCCGCCGATGCGTCGCGCGCTCCCGAGGTCCGCACCGCGGTGCCGGCGCCCGAGCCCGACGTGACCCAGCCGCTGCCGCCCGAGGAGGCGCCCGGCGGCTTCGGCCTGGCCAGCGCGCCGACCGGCCGGCGGGTGCGCGCCCGGCTCGCCCGGTTCAACGCGCCCTGGCAGAGCACTCAGGTCAGCGAGGTGCTCGAGCCGCTGATCGCGACCCACCGGGCCAGCCACCCCAAGGCCGACGGCCGGGCGTTGCAGCGTGCCTTCGACGTGGCCGCCCGCTGGCACTCGGGGCAGTACCGCAAGTCCGGCGACCCCTACATCACCCACCCGCTCGCGGTCGCGACGATCCTGGCGAACCTCGGCATGGACACGACCACCCTGGTGGCGGCCCTGCTGCACGACACGATCGAGGACACCGACTACTCGCTGGAGCAGATGCGCAGCGACTTCGGTGGCGAGGTCGCTCTGCTGGTCGACGGCGTGACCAAGCTCGACCGGGTGAAGCTGGGCGACGCCGCCAAGGCGGAGACCATCCGCAAGATGGTCGTCGCCATGGCGAAGGACCCGCGGGTGCTGGTCATCAAGCTGGCCGACCGGCTGCACAACATGCGGACGCTGACCTTCCTCCCGCGCGCCAAGCAGGAGCAGAAGGCCAAGGAGACGCTGGAGATCCTGGCGCCGCTGGCTCACCGCCTCGGTATGAACACGATCAAGTGGGAGCTCGAGGACCTCGCGTTCGGCACGCTGTTCCCGAAGCGGTTCGAGGAGATCAACCGGCTGATCGGCGAGCACCAGCCGCAGCGTGAGGCGCTGCTGCGCCAGGTGACGAACCGGGTCGGCCTGGACCTGAAGTCCGCGAAGATCAAGGCCGAGGTGACCGGCCGGCCGAAGCACCTGTACTCGATCTATCAGAAGATGATCGTGCGGGGCCGCGACTTCAACGACATCTACGACCTGGTCGGCGTGCGCATCCTGGTCGACACGGTCCGCGACTGCTACGCCGCGCTGGGCGTCATCCACGCGAACTGGCAGCCGGTGCCGGGCCGGTTCAAGGACTACATCGCGATGCCGAAGTTCAACATGTACCAGTCGTTGCACACGACCGTGATCGGCCCGACCGGCAAGCCGGTCGAGATGCAGATCCGCACGTTCGCGATGCACCGCACGGCCGAGTTCGGCATCGCCGCGCACTGGAAGTACAAGGAGCAGAAGGGCGCGACCATCGTCGGCCCGCCGGCGCACATCGACGAGATGACCTGGCTGCGGCAGCTGCTCGACTGGCAGCGCGAGGCGAGCGACCCGAGCGAGTTCCTCGACGCGCTGCGCTTCGACCTGTCCAGCCAGGAGGTGTACGTCTTCACGCCGAAGGGCGACGTCATCCCGCTGCCGACGGGGTCGACGCCGGTCGACTTCGCGTACGCGGTGCACACCGAGGTCGGGCACAAGTGCATCGGCGCCCGGGTCAACGGCAAGCTGGTGCCGCTCGAGTCGACCCTGTCCAACGGCGACGTCATCGAGATCTTCACGTCGAAGTCGTCCAACGCCGGCCCGACCCAGGACTGGCTGGGCTTCGTCAAGAGCCCGCGCGCCCGGACGAAGATCCGGCAGTACTTCAACAAGGAGCGCCGCGAGGAAGCGATCGAGATCGGCAAGGAGGCGATCGTCAAGGCGATGCGCAAGCAGGGCCTGCCCCTGCAGCGCATGCTGACGAACGAGAACCTCACGACGATCGCGCGCGACCTGCACCTGCCCGACGTGGCGTCGCTGTACGCCGCGATCGGGGAGAACACGGTCTCCGCCCAGTCGGTCGTGCAGAAGCTGGTGGCCGGGTTCGGCGGCGAGGAGGGCGCGGTCGAGGACATCGCCGAGACCGCCGTCGCGACGCGTCCGCCGCGCAACCGCAGCACCGCGCAGGACCCGGGCGTGGTGGTCAAGGGCGTCAGCGACGTCTGGGTGAAGCTCGCCCGCTGCTGCACCCCGGTCCCGGGCGACGCGGTGTTCGGCTTCGTCACCCGCTCCGGCGGCGTGAGCGTGCACCGGGAGGACTGCGCGAACGCGGAAGACCTGCGTGACCAGCAGGAACGCGTCGTCGAGGTCACCTGGAAGCCGACCAGCGCGTCGACGTTCCTGGTGGCGATCCAGGTGGAGGCGCTCGACCGGCACAAACTGCTGGCCGACGTGACCCGGGTGCTGTCCGAGGAGCGGGTCAACATCCTCTCCGCGACGGTGACGACCACGCGCGACCGGGTGGCGGTCAGCCGGTTCACCTTCGAGATGGCCGACCCGAAGCACCTGGGCCACCTGGTGGCGGCGGTGCGCAAGGTGGACGGCGTCTTCGACGCATACCGCGTCACCTCGGGCGCCTGATCCTTCCGTCGGGCTCCGCGGTGTAGGCGGGTGCGACCATGCGCCGATCCGCCGCGACCGGCGCCGCGCCGCTTCACCGTGCGCGCCGGCCGACGCCATCGCCCGCCGCGCTCCCGCTCGGCCGACCCCGGCTCCCGGCTCGACAACATCAACGTCAAGGTCCGGCTCGTCCGAGGATGCGGCGTCGGCCAGCGCAACCTGGACGCCCTGGCTGTGATCACAGCGATCGGTAATCCGTGCGCTTTTCGTTCCGGAGCCGTCGGGGCGCCGGCGCCGGCGGCATGTCGTTCTCCGCCCATTGAGGTCGCGCCAGTCGGCGGAGCTGCCGCAGCCGCGGTGGGTCCGTCGACCGAGCGGGATCAGCCGATCAGGAAATGGTGATGCTGGTGGCCGTCTCGGTGGGCGAGAAGAGAGGCCACGTGACGTTGCGGGCGGGGGAGAGGTGGGTGCCGTCGCTGACGTTGAACCGGATGGTGACCGCTGGCGTAGCAGTGGTAGTTGAGCTGGTGATCACGTCCACGTAGTCCGAGCGAGGACACGGCGTCGCGACGGTGATGGCGAAGGCGGCGGTGGCCGGTACTGCCATCGTGGTGGCCCCGGCCAGTAGCGTCGAAAACCCTTTCGGCTAGGTGGAACCGATGGAGCAGCGCATTTCTTGCGCTTGTCGGTCCCACCGAGGAATGGCGTCATCAGGAAGATCGGCGCCAACCGGATCTATTGTGGACGGTGCGTCGACACGCTGGTGCTTTGGCGTGGCCCGCTGTCCGGCTGGGTCGGGGCACCGGCGGGCCGGGAATGCGAAGAGCCCGGCCGGGAATGCGAAGAGCCCGAGGGGGTCCCTCGGGCTCTTCGGCCGCCGGGCGCATGCCGGCGACGGACGTGCTCTGGCGTGTCAGGCGGCCGCCATGGTGAGCGACTTGATGTCGACCTCCTGCTTCGGGTGACCGTCGCCCGGCTGGTTCGCGTTGTCCGTGCCCGCCTTGGCCACCTTCTTGACGAGGTCCAGGCCCGAGGTGACCGTGCCGAGAACCGTGTACTGCGCGGGCAGCGCCGCCGCCGGGATGTCCTCGTACACGATGAAGAACTGGCTGCCGGTCGTGCCCGGGTTCTGCGTCTTGGCCATCGCGATGGTGCCCGCCGGGTATGTCGGGTCCTTGCCGGCCGGCAGGTTCTCCTCCGGGTACATGAAGTTCGGGCCGCCGGACCCGTCGGTCGGCTTGTAACCCTTGCCGGTCGTCGAGGGGTCACCGCACTGCAGCACCTTGATGCCCTCGGTGGTGAGCCGGTGGCACTTGGTGTTGTCCCAGAACTTCTTGGCCGCGAGGTACTCGAACGCGGCCGCCGTGCAGGGCGCCTTCGACCGGTCGACCGTGCCCACGACGTTGCCGAGGTTCGTGGCCAGCGTGAGCGTGTCCTTGCCGGTGTTCGGCACGTTCGCGGGCGGCAGGCCGCCGGTGTCCTTGATCTTGGCGCCGCCGGACGGGTCGGCGGGCGTCCAGGTGCAGGCCACCGTCCCGGCGGGGGCCTGGGCCGCCGCCGGGGTCTTCTTGTCATCCTTCATCGCGGAGAAGATCCACACCGCGGCACCGGCGATGACCACCACCGCGAGCGCGGAACCGATGATCGCCTGACGCTGACGGCGCTTGCGAGCGATCGCGGCACGCTCGGCCATCTCCTTTTCGAGACGGGCCCGCGCCGCCGCGCGCTGCCGGTCCTTGATCGACGACACGGTGATCCTCCTGCTTATCTTCGATCGGGGAAATTCAGGACTGAGCGCTCGCCGACGGAGCGACGCCAGCGTCGCCGACGGTCAGGGCCTTGATCGTGATCTTCTGCTGGGGCTTGACCTTCTCGCCTGCGCTGTTCGCGACGGTCGGGATCTTGCTGATTTTGGTGACCGTGTCGAGGCCGCCGGTGACCGCGCCGACGATCGAGTACTCCGGAGCCGGCGGGTTGTAGTCCTTGAAGAAGATCAGGAACTGGCTGCCGTTCGCGCCGGGCGGGTCGCCGATGAACGCGACCGTGCCCTTGGGGTAGAGCGGCGTCTTCGACGCGGCTGGGGCGCCCGAGGCGCTCGGCTCCGGCGCGGCCGGGGTGTTCTCGTCATAAACGGTGTACGTCGGGCCGCCCAGCCCGGTGCCGGTCGGGTCACCGCAGCGCAGCGCGCCGAAGGTGGTGATCTCGTGGCAGGCGGTGTTGTCGTAGAAGTTCTTGCTCGCCAGGTACGCCAGGTCGGCGGCACCGCAGGGCGCCTTCTGGTTGTCCAGCGCGACGGTGATCGGCGCACCCTGGTTGGTGGTGATCGTCATCGTCTGCGTGCCGGAGGTGGGCATGCCCTTGGTCGGCGGCGTGCCCACGTCCTTGAGGTTGGTGTTCGAGGTGGCGCTCTGCGGCGTCCAGGCGCAGACGTCCTGGTCGGCGGCGTCGGTCTCGGGGTCGTCCGAGTCGAACGCGCCACCGATCCAGGCGATGCCCGCCACGATCAGCAGGACCGCGACACCCGAGCCCACCCCGGCGAGAATGCGGCGGCGGCGGCGCTCCTGCTGGGCCCGGCGCGCCATCTGCCGATCAAGCTTCGCCCGCGCGAGCTTGCGCTGCCGGTCCTTGCTGGAAGCCACCGAACGCTGTCCCTTCGTACGACGCTGAAACACGCCCTGTCACACGCCCGCAAGAGTGTACGGGTACCTCCTGAGAAAGTGGTGTGCGCCCGCCCGGCTACGCTCGTTACGATTCGCACCCGTTATCTGGAAGAGGCCCTGTCGTGCTCGTCACCGGCGTGCAAGCCACAGCGTTCGGCACCAACTGTTATGTGGTGGCCGCCGGCGCGGGTGAGCAATGCCTGATCGTCGATCCCGGTATCGGCGTCGTCGACCAGCTCGACGAGGTGCTCGAGGAGCACCGGCTGCACCCGGCCGCGGTGCTGCTCACGCACGGCCACCTCGACCACGTCTTCTCCGTGGCGCCGGTGTGCGGCGCGCGGGGCATCACCGCGTACGTGCACCCGGCCGACCGGGAGATCCTCGCCGACCCGGCGAAGGGCCTCAGCGCCGACATGACCGCGCTGTTCGGCGGTCGTCTGGAGTATTCGGAGCCGGACGACGTCGCCGAGCTGGTCGACGGCGCCACCCTGTCGATCGCGGGGCTGGAGATCACCGTCGACCACGCGCCGGGCCATACCGGCGGGTCGGTGCTGTTCCGGCTGCCCGGTGAGGAGTCGTCGCTCTGCCTTTCCGGGGACGTGCTCTTCGCCGGCTCGATCGGACGCACCGACCTGCCGGGCGGCAGCACCGAGGCGATGATGGCCAGCCTGCGGGACAAGATCCTGCCGCTGGCCGACGAAACCGTCGTCCTGCCCGGCCACGGACCGGCCACCACCATCGGCCGCGAGCGCGCGCAGAACCCGTACCTGCGGGAACTGGTCGCCGCGCCGGGCCGCGGTCTCTGACCATTTTCCTAGGAGATTCTGAGAAGTGCCCATTTCCGGCTTTCCCGAATGGCTGCCCGCGCAACGCATGATCGAGCAGCGCGTGCTCGACCGGATCCGCTCCACCTTCGAGCTCTACGGCTTCGCCCCGCTGGAGACGCGGTCGGTCGAGCCCCTCGACACGCTGCTCAGCAAGGGGGAGACCTCCAAGGAGGTCTACCTGCTGCACCGCCTTCAGGCGGAGGAGAACGCGCGCGAGGATCAGCTGGGACTCCACTTCGACCTCACGGTGCCCTTCGCCCGCTTTGTCGTGGAAAATGCGGGCAAGCTCCAGTTCCCGTTCCGCCGGTATCAGATCCAGAAGGTGTGGCGGGGCGAGCGCCCGCAGGAGGGTCGCTACCGCGAGTTCCTCCAGGCCGACATCGACGTGGTCAACCGGGACATCCTGCCGTTCCACTTCGACACCGAGATGCCGCTGGTGATCGGCGACGCGCTCGGCGGCCTGCCCATCCCGCGGGTGCGCATCCAGGTCAACAACCGCAAGGTCTGCGAGGGCTTCTACCGCGGCCTCGGCCTCACCGACACCGATCAGGTGCTGCGTACGGTCGACAAGCTCGACAAGATCGGCCCGGCGCGCGTCCAGGAGCAGCTGATCGAGACAGCCGGCGCCACCGAGGCCCAGGCCGCCGCCTGCCTCGAGCTGGCCGCGATCTCCGCCGACGACGCGTCCTTCGTGGACGCCGTCCGCAAGCTCGGGGTGCGCGACCCGCTGCTCGACGAGGGCCTCGACGAGCTGGTCCGGGTGGTCGAGGCGGCCCGCGAGCACGCGCCCGGCCTGGTCGTCGCGGAGCTGAAGATCGCCCGAGGGCTGGACTACTACACCGGCACCGTCTACGAGACGCAGCTCGAGGGCTACGAGCGGTTCGGCTCGATCTGCTCCGGCGGGCGGTACGACAACCTCGCGTCGACCGGCAGCCAGCGGTACCCGGGCGTCGGCATCTCGATCGGCGTGACCCGGATGCTCGGCCTGCTGTTCGGCCGCGAGGCGTTGCGGATCTCCCGCTCGGTGCCGACCTGCGTGCTGGTGGCGCTGCCGGACGAGGACCGGCGCACCCGGTGCGACCGGATCGCCGCCGACCTGCGTCGTCGCGGCATCCCGACCGAGGTGGCGCCCACCGCGGCCAAGTTCGGCAAGCAGATCCAGTTCGCGGATCGGCGCGGCATCCCGTACGTCTGGTTCCCTGGCGAGCCGGACACGGTCAAGGACATCCGCTCGGGAGAGCAGGTCGAGGCGGACGCGGCGACCTGGCAGCCGCCGGTCGCGGACGTGCACCCGGTCCTGTCCTGAATTCCCTCGCCGCTGAAGAGGCGTTTCCCGGGAAGGGAGCGTAACCTTACCTACGGTTCCGTAACCGTAGGGAGTGATCGTCGTGCCGCTCGACCAGACCGCGCTGCTCATTGAACTCGAGCCCGTCGTCGCCACCAACCTCGACCGGCATCTCTCCCTGGCCAAGGAGTGGTTCCCGCACGAGTACGTGCCGTGGAGCGAGGGCCGCACCTTCGACGGCATCCTCGGCGGCGAGCCGTGGCGGCCGGACGACTCGCCGTTGCCGGACGTCGCCCGTACCGCGCTGATCGTCAACCTGCTCACCGAGGACAACCTGCCCTCGTACCACCACGAGATCGCGACCCTCTTCGGCCGCGACGGCGCCTGGGGCACCTGGGTCCACCGCTGGACCGCCGAGGAGGGCCGGCACGGCATCGCCCTGCGCGACTACCTGACGGTCAGCCGCGCGGTCGACCCGATGGCTCTGGAGCGCGCCCGCATGACCCACATGGAGGCGGGTTACACCAACGTCCACGAGGACGAGATCCTGCATTCGATCGCGTACGTGGCCTTCCAGGAGCTGGCGACCCGCATCTCGCACCGCAACACCGGCAAGGCGACCGGCGACCCCGTCGCCGAGCAGCTGCTGGCCCGGGTCGCGGCCGACGAGAACCTGCACATGGTCTTCTACCGCAATCTGCTGGCCGCCGCCTTCGACCTGGACCCGGACGCGGCGATGCGTGCCGTGGCCGACGTGACCGCCGCGTTCCAGATGCCCGGCGTCGGCATCGACGGTTTCCAGCGCAAGGCGTTGTCGATCGCCCTGGCCGGCATCTACGACCTGCGCCAGCACCGCGACGAGGTCCTCCAGCCGGTGCTGCGCCAGTGGAACGTCTTCGGCCGCACCGACCTGAGCGCGGAGGGCGAGAAGGCCCGCGAGGAACTGGCCGGCCACATGGACGAGCTGGAGACCCAGGCCGCCCGCTTCGAGGAGAAGCGCGAGGCGCGGCGCCAGCGCCAGAACAGGTAGGCGCGGGCGCCGGGCTACGCCGTACGGTCGAGGGGAAGTTCGAAGAGCATGCAGGTCGACGTCGCGTGGGCCACCAGCTTGCCCTGCGCGTCGGTCAGGCGCGCCTCCGCCAGAGCGGTGCGCCGGCCGCGCTGCAGGACGCTGCCGGTGCAGGTCAGGCGGCCGGAGGCGAGGGTGACCGCGCGCAGGAACTTCACGCTGAGGTCGAGGCTGGTGTAGCCGACGCCGGCCGGCAGGGTGCTGTGGACCGAGCACGCCGCGGCCGTGTCGAGCAGCGTGGAGATGACGCCGCCGTGGACCGTGCCCAGCGGGTTGTAGTGGAACTCCTGCGCCTCGATCTCGACCGTCACCGAGCCCTCGACCGCGGTCAGCGAGATGACGTCGATGAGTTGCATGACCGGCGGCGGCGGCAGCTCGCCCCGGCCGATCGCCTGCAGGAGGTCGAGGCCGCTGCGGTCGCCGATCGTGGCGGCGTGCGCCGAGGGGTCCGTCCAGCTGAACGTGCGGGTGCGCTCGCGAGCGGTCTGCGTCATGCCTGCAGACTCTTCGCACCTTGCTGGGTCTGTCAACCAGACTTAGCCTTCTGGGATGAACTCCACAGCCGTACTGGACTGGTCGATCGAGACGTGCACGATCGGGCGGGCCATGGAGATCCTCGGAGAGAAGTGGACCGTGGTCGTGCTGCGCGAGGTGTTCAGCGGCGTGCGCCGCTTCGACGACATGCGGGTGCGCACCGGTATTCCTCGCCAGGTGCTGACCAACCGGCTCAACGCGCTGGTCGGCCACGGTGTGCTGCGTCGTGAGCCGTATCGCGAGCCCGGCTCGCGGGTGCGTCAGGAGTACCGGCTCACCCCGAAGGGTTTCGATCTGTACCCGGTGCTGATCGCGGTCGCCGCGTGGGGCGACCGGTATCTGGCCGACCCGGCGGGGCCGCCGCTGACGTTCGTGCACCGCGACTGCGACGCGGAGATGCGTGTCGAGCTGCGCTGCGCGGACGGGCACCCGGTCGGTGAGCACCGCGATGTCCTGCCCCGGCCGGGACCGGGGGCGAGGCGGCGCTAAGTTCTGATCCGTGACTTCCGCGTGGGCGCCGCTGCGTGAGCGCGTGTTCCGCGGGCTGTGGATCGCCGTGCTGGCCGGCAACGTCGGCACCTGGATGCAGACCGTCGGCGCGCAGTGGCTGGTGGTGCGGGAACCGGACGCGGCGACCTGGGTGAGCCTGGTGCAGGTCGCGACGATGACGCCGGTGCTGCTGCTGGCGCTGCCCTCGGGCGCGCTGGCCGACGTGCTGGACCGGCGTCTGCTGCTGCTCGGCGTGCAGGTCGCGCTGTTCGGGATCGCCGCGCTGCTGACCGCGCTGACCTGGCTGGGCCTGATGCCGCCGGGGCTGCTGCTCGTCTTCACCTTCCTGCTCGGCGTCGGCCAGGCGCTCACCCTGCCTGCCTGGCAGGCGGTGATCCCCGAGGTGGTGCCGCGGGACGAGCTGCCGGCCGCCTCGGCGCTGGGCGCGGTGAACACCAACCTGGCCCGCTCGGCCGGTCCGGCGGTGGCGGGCCTGCTGGTCGCGCACGTCGGCTCGGCCGCGGTGTTCGGGCTCAACGCGCTGTCCTACGCGGTGTTCGCGGTGGCCCTGCTGCGCTGGCGGCGGCCCCGGCACAACGGCCCGTCGCACCCGGAGCGGTTCGGCCCGGCGGTGCGCGCGGGGGAGCACTACGTGCGGTACGCGCCGGTGGTCACCCGGCTGCTCGCCCGCGTCGTGTTGTTCGTCCTGCCCGGCAGCGTCATCTGGGGGCTGCTGCCGCTGGTCGCGCACCAGGAGCTGCACCTGGGTGCGAGCGGCTACGGCGTGCTGCTCGCGGCGCTCGGCGCCGGCGCGGTGGCGGGTGCGCTGCTGATGCCGCGCATCCGTGACCATCTCTCAGCCAACCGTCTGGTCGTGCTGGCCGGTTTCCTGTACGCCGTGGCCCTCACCCTGGTGGCGCTGGTGCCCCAACCGGCCGCGGCGATCCCGGCCCTGGTCGTGGCCGGGCTGGCCTGGATGACCCTGGTGTCGCGGATGAACGCGACCCTGCAACTGTTCCTGCCCAACTGGGTGCGGGCCCGAGGGTTCGGCATCTACCAGGTGGTCTTCGCCGGCTCGCAGGCCCTGGGCGCGCTGATCTGGGGCCAGGTCACCGAGTACACCGGCCTGCGCACCGCGTTCCTGGCGGCGGCCGTGGCGATGGTGGCGGGCACCGCGACGGTCCGGCTCATCCCGGTCCACGAGCAGGACGGCGCGGATCGCAGCCCGTCGATCTTCTGGCCGGAGCCGCACATCATGCTCGAGCCGCATCTGAACGACGGACCGGTGCTGGTCACGTCGATCTATCGGGTGGACGAGAGGAATGTGGACGCCTTCGTCGCGGCCATGGAGCAGGTGCGCGGCTCCCGGTTGCGCACCGGTGCGAGCCGCTGGGGGCTGTTCCGCGACGGCGAGGCGCCGGACCGGTTCGTCGAGGTCTATCAGCTGCCCACCTGGGAGGACCACCTGCGGCAGCACGACGGGCGGCTGACCGGCAGCGACGAGGAGGCGGAGAAGAGGGCGGTCGCGCTGGCTCGGGGCCCGGCCGAGGTTACCCACCTGCTCCCCGCTGATTAACCGGAAATTTCAGTTTTGTTCCGATTAGTCTTCGAAGGGTGTCGAGCCGCCTGCTGATCATCGGCGGGGCCGCCGGTCCGGCGCTGCTCGGCCGCTTCGTCGAGCTCTCCGGTGCCCGGCAGGCCCGCATCGTGGCGATCGCCACGGCCGGCGCGGTGCCCGAGGCCGCGCACCACGAGGCGTTCGCCGCGCCCGGCGCCGGGCAGGTCGAGCAGG
>NZ_CAKUCL010000146.1 GCF_934643405.1 uncultured Actinoplanes sp. | reverse complement strand
ATCTGGTACTCCTCGGTCAGCGTCGTCATCGGACCGGGCCAGGTGGCCTGCGCCACCTCGATCGGCTTGCGCGACTCGTCGAAGGCCACGTGCAGCAGGTGCAGCACCGGCGTGTCCGGCCGGATCTGCAGGACCTCGGCCTCCTCGCGGCTGGGCTGCCGGGCGCTGATCGTGTCGGTCGCCGAGGCGTAGCGCTTGCCGAGCACGTCCTCGGCCTCCTGGTACAGCGGCCGGCCGAAGGCCTCGGCCCGTTCCAGGGAGGTGCCGTTCGCGTCGGTGACCCGGAACCAGGACGCGCCCAGCTCCACGGTGGCGTCGTCGGTGCGGACGATGTGCCTGCGCACCAGCATCTCGGTGCCGTCGCGGACGCCGAAGGCATCGGCCACCTCGGGCGGGGCGGGCTCCCGGCCGACCGCGACGAGTTGCTGGCGGTAGCGCGCGGCCAGGTCGGCGTGGTAGCCGCGGCGCGGTCCGTAGCGGCCGCGGGACAGCCGGTTGAGGCGGCGGCGGGTGCCGCGGACGTAGGTGCCCGAGCCCGGCTTGGTGATCAGGACGCCTTCGACGCGGAGCTGGTCGACCGTACGCTGGACGGTCTGCTTGGCCACCCCGAACATCTCCGCCATGGCCGGGATGGACGGCAGCCGCTCGCCGGGTTGCCAATCGCCGCGCCGGATGCGTTCCCGCAACTGCGAGGCGATCTGCCGATGGGGGAACTCGGCAGCACCGGGATTGATCGTCACGCCGCACCTCACTCTCGCCGACGGCGCCGCCGGCGCCGAACCCATGGCTAGGTTCCTAGGATGGCCTACGGCGGGTGCGAGCGCTCACCGCGACACGCCGGTGACACGCCGGAACGAGGGGATCGAGGCTTAACGATCGGCGCGATCTTTCGTACTCTGGTGACTCACCGTCTGGAGAGGTGTGCGATGAGTGACCGCGAGCGCGGCGATTCGCCATGGATTAAAGGCAAATTTCCCGATGAGTACGGGGTGGAGGTGCGCATCCTGCCGGAAGGCGTGCACGTCCGCAGCACCCGGGACCCCGACGAGGTGCTGCGCTTCACGCCCGACGAGTGGACGCTGTTCCTGCGGGGCGTGAAGCGCGGCGAGTTCGACTAGCCGGTCGAGGAGTGATCGCTACCAGGAGCCGGCGGTCGGGCCGGCCGATCCGCCGCGGCGCCGCAGGTACTTCTCGAACTCGCTGGCGATCTCGTCGCCGGTCAGCGGCTGGATGCCCTCGTCGCCGACACGCTCCTCCAGCTCCCGCACGTATTCGCCCAGCTCGGCGTCCTGCTCGGCGGCGGCGCGCACGCGCTTCTCCCACTCGTCCGCCTCCTCGGCCAGGTCGGCCATCGGCACCGGCAGGTCGAGCACGTCCTCCAGGCGGCTGAGCAGCGACAGGGTCGCCTTCGGGCAGGGCGGGTTGTTCGCGTAGTGCGGCACGTGCACCCAGAACGACAGCGCCTCGAGGTCAGCGCGCCCGGCCGCCTCGTGCAGCACGCCGACGATGCCGGTCGGGCCGTCGTAGCGGGTGGGCGCCACGTTGTACTTCGCGGCGGCGTCCCGATCGGTGGTGGTGCCGCTGATCGGCAGGGGCCGGGTGTAGGGCACGTCGGCCAGCAGCGCGCCGAGCAGCACGATCCGGTTGACCTCGAGGCTGTGGCAGATCTCCAGAATCTGCTCGCAGAACGTGCGCCAGCGCATGCTCGGTTCGATGCCGCGGATCAGCACGACGTCCCGGTCGCTGCCGGGCGGGCTGGCCACGGCGAAGCGGGTGGTGGGCCACTCGATCTTGCGGGTCTCGCCCTCGGCCATGGTGACGGTGGGCCGGCTGACCTGGAAGTCGTAGAAGTCCTCGGGGTCGATCGTGGTGATCTGCCGGGCCTGCCACACCTGCTCGAGGTGTTCCACGGCCGCGGTCGATGCGTCCGCCGCATCGTTCCAGCCCTCGAAGGCGGCGATCGCCACGGGGGAGCGGAGCAGCGGAAGGCCGTCGAACTCAGTCATGTCCCACAGCCTACGTGCGGTGTGCCGGGGCCACTCGTCGGCACGGCGGGCGTCACACGGCGTACGCACGCGGAGAAAGCACCGCTGCCGACCGCAGATTCCGATATTTACCGTTATGGTCCAGACCGTAGCCGACGATCAGGCCGGACCCGACATCGAAGCCGATGTAGGTCGGGGTGTCCGCGAAGCGGGCCGTCTCCGGCTTGCGCAGCAGCGCGCACACCGAGATGCCCGCCGGCCCGCGCTGCGCCAGGCTCGAGATCAGCCAGGACATCGTCAGCCCGGTGTCGATAACGCCGTCCAGGATGATCACGTCCCGGCCGGCGATGTCCACCTCCAGGTCCTTGAGCAGTCGCACCGACCCGGACGCCCGGTTGCGGGTGCTGTACGACTTGATCGCCATCCAGCCGATCTCGACCTGCCCGGGGTACGCCCGGGCGAGGTCCACGGTGAACGTCGCCGCCCCGCCGAGCACCCCGACCAGCACCGGCACCCGCCCGGCCATGGCCCGGTGCAGCTCGGCGGCCAGCGCGGCCACCCGGGCGAGGATCTGCTCCTCGGTCAGGATCACCGCTTCGAGATCGTCCGCGACGTCCGACGCGTCCACCCGCGGTCCCCCTTTCGTGTCCGCGCGTTCCGGCGTTCAACTGCTGATCGTCTGGTGGAGTGTGGGGATGGCACGACGGTTCACCCTGGCGGAGATTCGGTCCCGGACGTACAAGAGCCGGGACGCCTGGTGGACGGTGTGGCTGGTCGATCCCCTGGCGTCGCGGCTGGTGCGGCTGGTCGCGCCGTGGCCCTGGGCGACCCCGAACCGGCTCACCTCGCTCGCCTTCCTGATCGGCGCCGGTGCGGCGTACTGCTACTGGCGGGCAGGCTACCCCTGGCTGCTGGCCGGCGCCGCGCTGTTCCACCTCAGCTTCGTCCTGGACTGCATGGACGGCAAGATCGCCCGGCTGAACGGCACCGGTTCGGTGTTCGGTTCCTGGCTCGACTACGTGCTGGACCGGCTGCGCGTGCTGGTCTGCGCGGTCGCGCTGTTCGCCGGCCAGTACCGCGAGACCGGCAGCTTCGTCTACGTCTGGCTGGCCGGGCTGGTCATCTTCCTGGACATGTTCCGCTATCTCAACGCGCTGCAGATGGGCAAGGTCAAGGCCGAGATGCGGCAGATCCTCGAGGGTGCGTACGCCGAGGAGACCGCCGAGGAGCTGCCGGCCGGGGCCGTCGCGGGCACCGACGTGTACGGCGATTTCCGGGCCCGGTTCCGTGGCTTCGTGCGGGTCCGCAACGCCCTGGTCCGCCAGCGCATCCGGGTCCACCTGGTCAGCGGCATCGAGTTCATGATGTTCGTCTTCATCGTGGGCCCGCTGCTGCACCGGATCGTGGCCACCACGCTGGTCGCCGCCGCCCTGCTGATCGGCTTCGAGCTGCTGCTGATCTACAAGCTGTGGACCGCCGCGAAGAGCTTCGCCGCCGCGGCCCGCGTGCCCGGACCGCGCGCGACGGCCGGGCACCCGGCCCCGCGAGTGCCCTGAGCACCGCTAGACGATCAGGCCGCCCGTGGCGCGCAGGTTGCCGCCGGTGAGCCAGCCGCTGTCCGGGCCGCAGAGGAAGGCGACCACCTTCGCCACGTCCGCCGGTGTCCCGACGCGTTGCAGGGCGGTGATCGCGGCCATCCGCGCGGCGGCCTCCGGCGGGTTGGCCGAGCGGAACATCTCGGTGTCGGTGGCGCCCGGCGAGACGGTGTTGACCGTGATGCCGCGCGGCCCCAGCTCGCGGGCCGCGACCGCGGTCACCTGTTCCAGGGCGGCCTTGCTCGCGCAGTAGAGGGCGAGTCCCGGCCCCGGCACGACGGTGTTCAGCGTCGAGACGTTCACGATCCGCCCGCCGTCGCGCAGCAGCGGGATCGCCGCCCGGATCGCGAACAGCGGGAACTTCGTGTTGATCGTCAGGACCCGGTCGAACTCCTCCGGCGTCAGATCCGCGATCGGCACCTGCGAGCTGACCGCCGCGTTGTTGACCAGGATGTCCAGCCCGTCGCGCACCGGCTCGACCATCGCCGGCAGTGTCGCGAGGTCCGCCTGATCGACCCGCACCGCGACGGTGCCCGGCAGCCGCCCGGCCAGTGCCGCCGCCGCGTCCGCCCGCCGGTGGTAGGTGAACACCACCCGCGCGCCGTCCGCCGCCAGCCGCTCGACGATCGCCCGCCCGATCCCGCCCGACCCGCCGGTGACCAGCGCCGTCTTCCCGCTCAGCGTCATGTCTTGCAGGGTAGGCGCCGCCGGGACGCCCGGGGTGCCCCGCGCGTGCCGGTCAGGCCCCGGCGAGCAGGGCGTCCAGCTTGGCGAAGCTCGAGCCCCAGCCCTCGCGCGCGCCGGACTCGATGTCCGGCGAGTACGGGCCCTGGGTGAGCTTGAGCAGCGTGCGGCCGCCGTCGGCGTCGTGGAACTCGACCCGGATGCGCATCGTCATGCCCGACACCGACTCCTCGCCGACCAGCAGCTCGTTCTCCACCACCTCGACGAACGTGGCGTTGACCGGGCTGCTCATCGCCGGGTCGTCGTCGTTGACCATGGTGAAGCGCTGCACGCCGCCGGGCTTGGCCTCGATCGTGATGCTCTCCCTCGGCACGTGCCAGCCGGCCGGGCCGAACCAGGCGGCCAGCTGGTCGGGGTCGACGAAGGCACGGAAAACCAGGTGGCGCGGGGCGTCGAAGACGCGGGAAAGCACGAGTTCGGTCATGGTGAGCCAACCTATCGGGCGGGCTCACACCTTGGTGGGCAACCGGCGGTGCAACTCGGCGATCAGCACCCGCGGGCCGGGCGACATCAGGCCCACGTCGACCAGATACGCCCGGCCGCGCATCCGTGGCGGCCGGCCGGCCGACCCGGGGTCGACCACCGCGAACTCGTCGTCGGCCGGGGTGACCACCAGCTCGGTGAACGGGCCCCACCCGCGCAGCCGCACCTCGCCGACGCCGGCCCAGGGCAGGTGGACCGCCTGGCGCCCGGTCGCGGCGAAATCCAGGCCGCGCATCGAGCTGTGCAGCCAGCCGAACCGGCGCCACGCCAGCAGCAGGATCGTGGCGGTGACCACCACCGGGACGATCAGCGCGGCCTCGAGGTAGCGGGTCAGGTCGCCGGCGTCGGGCGGGGTGCCGATGGCGTAGCGGATCAGCGCGAGCAGGCCGAGGGCGAGCACCCAGACGGCGGTGACGACCCAGAGCATCGTCACGAAGACCATGGCCCGGGGCTGGAAGAACGTCACCGTGTCGTCGTCCGGCCCGAGAACCTGGTCGATGTGCGCCACACCCGCATTATGCCCGCTTGATCCGGATATAAATGGCATATGAGGGTGATGCGGCTGACCGACGGGACGCAACCGTTGCTGTCCGAGGCGGCGCTGCTGCTCGACCAGTACCGCCAGCACTACGGCGCCAACCCCGCCGCCGACCTCATCGAGGAGTGGCTGCTGGAACAGATCCGCTCGGCCCGCTGGCTGCTCTACGTGGCCGGCGAGATGCAGGGCATCTGCTCGGTCGCGGTGGTGCCGTCCACGTTGACGCTGCGGACCGTGTGGATGATCCGCGACCTCTACGTGCGGCCGGACGCGCGCCGGCGCGGCGTCGGCCGGGCCCTGCTCACCAAGGTCGCCGACGACGCCCGCCAGGCCGGCGCGCACCGCCTGTCGTTGCAGACCGAGACGGCCAACGTCCGGGCCATCGAGCTCTACGCCAAGAACGGCTTCACCGCCCAGACCGACATGACGGTCATGGACGCGCTGCTCTAGTCCTTCGGGCCGTGCGCCTCGATCGACAGCGGCTCCCACTTGCGCCACTCGGCCAGCCGGGACTCGTAGTCGCGGGTGGCGATGGCCAGCGGCCCGTCGCCGAAGAAGATCCGCAGCGGCGGCTCGTCGGCGTCGACGATCGTGAGGATCGCGGCCCGGGTCGCCTCCGGGTGACCGGGGGAGCTCACCCGCTTGGCGCGGGCCTCGGCGGCGGCGTTCTTCACCTCGTCGTACGCCGCGATGGGCGTCGCGTGCATCGCCGAGGAGCCACCCCAGTCGGTCGAGTAGGCGGCCGGCTCGACCAGCGTCACCTTGATGCCCAGGGGCGCGACCTCCTGGGCCAGCGACTGGCTGATCGCCTCCAGCGCCCACTTCGAGCCGTTGTAGATGCCGATGTTCGGGAACGCGCTGACGCCGCCGATCGAGGACACCTGGATGATGTGGCCGCTGCCCTGCTCGCGCAGGTACGGCAGCGCCGCCTGGGTCACCCAGAGAGCGCCGAAGACGTTCGTCTCGAACTGGTCGCGCGCCTCGGCCTCGCTGAGCTCCTCGATGAAGCCGAACTGCCCGTACCCGGCGTTGTTGACGATCACGTCGAGCCGGCCGAAGTGCTCGTGGGCCTGGGCGACGGCGCGGAACACGGCCGCGCGGTCGGTGACGTCGAGGGTCAGCGGCAGGATCGCGTCGCCGTGCCGGGCGACCAGGTCGTCCAGCGTCGAGGCGTCGCGCGCGGTGGCGGCGACCCGGTCGCCGCGCTCCAGCGCGGCGATGGCCCACTCGCGGCCGAACCCGCGTGACGAGCCGGTGATGAACCAGACCTTGGACATCGGGTGTTCCTTCCTTCCGGGGGAGAACGGCCAGGCGGCTACTGTGCCTCAGCGATTGATCGGTGTCATGTCGGCGTAGCGGTCGCCGGCCGGCGGCTGGATCGCCGAGAGCCGGTCCAGCTGGGCGGCGGTGAGCACCAGAGCGTCCGCGGCGGCGTTCTCCTCCACCCGGGAGACGCGGGTGGTGCCCGGGATGGGCGCGATGTCGTCGCCCTGCGCCAGCACCCAGGCCAGCGCGACCTGCGCCGGCGTCGCGCCCGCCTCCTCGGCCACCGCGCGCACCTCGTCGACGATGCGCAGGTTCTGCCGGAAGTTCTCCTCCGCGAAGCGCGGGTTGCCGCGCCGGAAGTCGTCCGGGTCCAGGTCCTGCGGGCTGCGGATGGCGCCGGTGAGGAAGCCGCGGCCGAGCGGCGAGTACGGCACGAAACCGATGCCCAGCTCCCGGATCGTCGGCAGGATCTCGCTCTCCGGGTCGCGCGTCCACAGCGAGTACTCGGTCTGCAGCGCGGTCACCGGATGCACGGCGTGGGCCCGGCGGATCGTCTCCGGCGCCGCCTCGGACAGGCCGATGTGCCGGACCTTGCCCTGCTGCACCAGGTCGCTCAGCGCGCCGACGGTGTCCTCGATCGGCACGTCCGGGTCCACCCGGTGCTGGTAGTACAGGTCGATGTGGTCGGTGCCGAGCCGCCTCAGCGAGCCCTCGACCGCGATCCGGATGTTCTGCGGGCTCGAGTCGCGGCGCGGCACCGGCTCGCCGTCGCGGTGGCTGATGTTGCCGAACTTGGTGGCGATCACCACCTCGTCCCGGTGGCCCTTGAGGGCGCGGCCGGCGAGTTCCTCGTTCGTGAACGGCCCGTACACCTCGGCCGTGTCGAAGAACGTGATCCCCAGTTCCAGCGCCCGGTGGATGGTGCGGATCGACTCGGCGTCGTCGCCGCGCCCGGTGTAAAAGGCGGACATGCCCATGAGGCCCAGCCCGAGGCGCCCGACCTCGAGCCCGCCCAGAGATACCTTCTTCATGAAGCAAAACGTACGCCGTCGTGACGGCCCGCCCGGCGTGACGCAGGTAATAGGCGCCGGGCCCATTTCCGCGCGCGCGGCGGGAAGAATGAGGGGACGCCTAGGAAAGGACCGATCCTGAACGCACGACAACCGGCCGCGGTGCTCTTCGACATGGACGGCACCCTGGTGGACAGCGAGAAGGTCTGGGACATCGCCCTGCACGAGCTGGCGGCGCACGCCGGGGGAACCCTCTCCACGGCCGCCCGGCAGGCGATGATCGGCGGCAGCATGGCCACCAGCATGCGCATCTTCCGCGAGGACCTGGGCCAGCCGGACCGGCCCGAGGCGCCGGACGTCGAGTGGCTCAACGCCCGGGTGTTCGAGCTGTTCGAGCAGGGCCTGGTGTGGCGGCCCGGCGCGTGCGAGCTGCTGCACGCGGTGAAGCGGGCGGGGCTGCCGACCGCTCTGGTCACCTCGACCGGCCGCGCGCTGGTCGAGGTCGCGCTCAAGACGATCGGCCGGGAGAACTTCGACGTCGTGGTCGCAGGCGACGAGGTCAGCATGCCCAAGCCCGACCCGGAGCCGTACCGGACGGCGGCGACGCTGCTCGGCGTGGCGATCGAGGACTGCGTGGCGATCGAGGACTCGCCGACCGGGGTGGCCAGCGCGCTGGCCTCCGGCGCGGCGGTGCTGGCGGTGCCGGCCGAACTGGAGCTGCCCGCGACCGACGGGGTCCACCTGCGCACCTCGCTGGTGGGGGTGGACCCCGCCTATCTGGCCAGCCTGCTGGTCAGTCGTGGGCTATTGCGGCCAGAACGTTGAGCCGGGCCGCCTTGATCGACGGCAGGACCGCGGCCAGCACCCCGACCAGGGCGGCCAGCCCGAGGTAGAGGCCCATGTTGGTCCACGGCAGCACCAGGTCGGTGATGCCGTCGTCGCTCAGGGCGCGGACCACCGCGGCGCCCAGGCCGGCGCCGACCACGACGCCGAGCAGCGCGCCGAACACCGAGATCACCACGGCCTCGACGGTGACCATCCGCATGGTCTGCGCCCGGCCCAGGCCGACGGCGCGCAGCAGGCCCAGCTCGCGGGTGCGTTCCAGCACCGACAGCGCGAGCGTGTTCACCACGCCCAGCACCGCGATGAGGATCGCCAGCGCGAGCAGCACCTGCACCATCGTGATGACGGTGTCGAAGTCGGCGGCCTGCCGGCGGATGAAGTCGCCGCGGTCGGCCGCGGACACCTCCGGGCTGTCCGCGAGCAGCGCCTTGACCCGCGGCAGCACCTGCGCGACCGGCACACCGTCGTCCAGCCGGACGAAGCCGAGGACCGGCTGCGGGACGCCGAAGTCCTTCGTGGCGGCGGCCGGCAGCAGGTAGCTGCCCGGCAGGGCGTCCTCGTCGTAGAGGGCCGCGATCGTCAGCTTGCGGGCGTCACCGCGGGCAAGCTGGACATCGACGGTGCTCCCGGCCTGCCACCCGTGCTCGGCGGCCTCCTGGGTGCTCATCGCGATCTGATCCGCCCGCAGCGTCCCGAGCGCCGGACCGCCGTACGCCTCGCTGAGCCGGGCCAGGTCGTCGGTCGCGCTGACGTAGGTCCGCTCGCCGTCGATCATGGCCTGGTCGGTCCACAGCCCGGCGGCCACCCGCGCCCCGTCGATCCGCGCGGTCCCGGTCAGCACCGCCGGGTCGAACGAGGGCGGCCGGGCGCTGTTCTGGTCACCGCTGATCACGACCTGCGCCTTGATGGTGTCCTCGGCCTGCGCGCTCAGGCTCGACTTCGCCGAGTTCATCACCACGGTCACCCCGGTCACCAGGGCGATGCCGACCATCAGGGCGGCAGCGGTGATCGCCGTACGCCGTGGGTTGCGGCCCGAGTTCAGCCGGCCCAGCCGCCCCGGCAGCGACCAGGAGAACAGCCGGCCCAGCCCGGACACGACCGGCCTGGCGATCAGCGGGGTCAGCAGCGCGATGCCGACGAAGCTGACCAGCACGCCGGTGAGGATGAGCCACAGGCTGCTGGTGGCGTACAGGCCGACGCCGAGCACGCTCGCGCCCGCCGCGCCGACCACCGCCCCGGCCACGCTCAGCCGGGTCAGCGGCCGGTCCGGGACGGCCACCTCGGACATCGCGGCGACCGGCGGGATCCGCGACGCGCGCAGTGCCGGCAGCACCGCGGCGATCACGGTCACCACCACGCCGACGATCAGCGAGCTCAGGATCGCGGTCAGCGGCACCGCGATCGGGGCGAGCACGAACCCGCCGCCGCTCATCCTCACGAACAGCCAGCCGAGCAGGCCGCCTACCCCGATGCCGGCGGCCAGGCCGAGCGCGGCGGCGACGAGTCCGATCACCACGGCCTCGAGCAGCACCGAGCCGATCATCTGCCGGCGGCCGGCGCCGAGGGCGCGCATCAGGGCGAGCTCCCGGGTGCGCTGCGCCACGATGATCGAGAACGTGTTCAGGATGAGGAAGACGCCGACGAAAAGGGCCACCCCGGCGAAACCCAGCAGGATCTTGTTGAAGAAGCCGAGGGCCTGCTTCAGGTCGGCCGAGCTGTCGGCGGCGAGCTGCTCGCCGGTGCGGACCTGATAGTCCGGGCCGAGCGCGGTCGCGATCCGGTCCCGTACGGAAGCGGGGTTCTCGCCGTCGGAGACCTTCACGGCGATCTGGCTGAACGCGTCCGGCTGCCCGAGCATCAGGCGTTGCGCGGCCGGGGTGGTGAACGCGACCTCCTGGACGCCGCCGATGCTGTCCCGGCCGCCGCTGTAGCCCCAGACGCCGACCAGGGTGAACGTCTTCTTCGGTTCCAGGGTGAGCACCCCGACCCGGTCGCCGACGTGCAGGCCGCCGGCCTTCGCGACGGCCGCGTTGACCGCGATCTCGTCGTCCCGGGCCGGCCCGCGTCCCTGGCGCAGCTGGAGCAGGTCGTCCTCGCCCACCCAGTTGGCGCCGAGCCGGGGCGGGCCGTAGCTGGTGAGCACCTTGCCGTCGGAGCCGATCACCCGGGCGCCGTCGGCGTTGACGATGCCGGTGGCGGTCGCCACCCCGTCGACCGCCTTGACGTCGTCGATCAGGCCGGCCGGCAGGGGCGCGGCGACCTGCTCGCCGTCCATCTCGGACACCGCCACCTTCGGCTTGGCGTCGACTGCCACGTCGGTCTGGGAGAACCCGTCGGCGAACAGCGCGTCGAACGAGCGTCCCAGCGTGTCGGTGACCACGAACGCGCCCGCCACGAACATCACGCCGAGCACCACGGCCAGGCCGGAGAGCACCAGGCGCAGCTTGCGGCCGAGCAGGCTCTTCAGCGTCGCGCGCAGCATCAGACCAGCACCTCCCGGGTCTTCATGGCCTCCAGCACCGTCTGCGGGGTGGGTTCGTCCAGTTCGGCGACGATCTCGCCGTCGGCCAGGAAGATCACCCGGTCGGTGTAGGACGCGGCGACCGGGTCGTGCGTCACCATGACGATGGTCTGACCGTGCTCGCGCACGCTCGCCCGCAGGAACGACAGGATCTCCGACCCGGCGTGCGAGTCCAGGTTGCCGGTCGGCTCGTCCGCGAAGATCACGTCGGGCCGGCTCATCAGCGCCCGCGCGCACGCCACCCGCTGCTGCTGGCCGCCGGACAGCTGGCTGGGCCGGTGCGACAGCCGGTCGGCGAGGCCGACGGTCTCGATCACCGTGTCCCACCACCGCGGGTCCGGCTTCCTGCCGGCGATGTCCAGCGGCAGCCGGATGTTCTCCGCCGCGGTCAGCGTCGGCAGCAGGTTGAACTGCTGGAAGATGAACCCGACCCGGTCGCGGCGCAGCCGGGTCAGCGCCTTGTCCTTCAGCCCGCTCACCTGGGTGCCGCCGATGTGCACCGTGCCGCGGCTCACCGTGTCCAGCCCGGCCAGGCAGTGCATCAGCGTGGACTTGCCGCTGCCCGACGGGCCCATGATGGCCGTGAACCGGCCCGCCTCGAAGCTCGCGCTCACCCCGCGCAGGGCGACCACGCGCGCCTCCGCGTCGCCGTACACCTTCCACACGCCGTCGGCGCGCGCCGCCGGCTGCTCCGGCGCCCCGGTCCCGATCATGCTGCTGCCCCCTTTTGGTCCGGCCGGGCGGCCCTTCCGCCCGGCCGGCTCGCCCAGTCTTTCCGCGTACGGGCGGGAAAGCGTCCGCCCGCAGAGGGAGCCGGACACCGGTATTCGGGTACGGGTGGCACCCCAGTGCCTCTCAGGGACGCCCCTGAGAAACCCTCCGCGCGGACCTCACCGCCTGACGAGGTCAGGCGCCGGGCTTGACCAGACCCGTCTCGTAGGCGAGGACGACCGCCTGGGTGCGGTCGCGCAGGCGGAGTTTGGTCAGCACGTGGCCGACGTGGGTTTTGATCGTCGTCTCGCTCACCTGCAACGCGGCGGCTATCTCCGCGTTCGAGTGGCCGCGGGCGACGTGCACCAGGACCTCACGCTCCCGGTCGGTCAGGGTGTCCAGCTTCGAGGTGGTCGTGGTCTCCGGCGCCGGCAGCGCCTCGGCCACCCGGGTCAGGATGCGCGCCAGCACCGCCGGCGTGATGACCGCCCCGCCCGCCGCCACCGCCCGGACGGCCGCGACCAGCTCGCCGGCCGCCGCGTCCTTGCGCAGGAATCCGGCCGCCCCGGCGGTGACCGCCGCCAGCACGTGCTCGTCCTCGTCGTGGGCGGTGAGGACCAGCACCCGCACCGGCAGCCCGGCCGCGCCGACCGCCCGGGCGACGCCGAGCCCGTCGATCCGCGGCAGCACCAGGTCGGTGATCAGCACGTCCGGCAGCAGCCGGCGGGCCAGATCGACCGCCTCACCACCGTCCCCGGCCTCACCGGCGACGACGATCTCCGCACCCTGACGGTCGCCACCGGCCGCACCGAGCACGGCCCGAAGCCCCGCCCGCTGCAGAGGCGCCGCGTCAACCAGCAGCACCCGAAGCGGCCGCACCGGCCCGCCCCCGACGTCGCCCGCGGCCCCGGCGGGGCGGCCGTCGATCGGTGCGGGAGAGGGCATGGCGTCACCCTAGGCGATCGCCGCCCGCCGGTGCCCCGGCCTCGGCGGCGGCCGGGAACGGCGGCGGCGTGCCGCCGAACTCCGGGCACAGCGCCTGGTGACTGCACCACCCGCACAGGCGGCTCGGCTTCGGGCGGAAGTCCTGCTCCCGCTTGGCCCGCTCGATCGCCTCGGACAGCGCCACCAGCGTGCGCTCGAAGCGCTCCAACTCCTGCGCGTCGGGGCTGTAGTCGCAGATCTCGGCGTCCTTCAGGTACACCAGGCGCAGCACCCGCGGCACCACGCCCCGGGTGCGCCACAGGACCAGCGCATAGAACTTCAGCTGGAACAGGGCGCGGCCCTCGAACGCCTCGCGCGGCGCGCCGCCGGTCTTGTAGTCGACCACGCGCAGGTCGCCGGCGGGGGAGACGTCCAGACGGTCGATGTATCCGCGGATCTGCAGCTCCTCGTCGACCAGGGTGGACACCAGGGTCTCGCGCTCGGCGGGCTCGAGGCGGCGCGGGTCCTCCAGGGCGAAATAGCCGTCGAGCAGGGTGCGGGCGCCGGCCAGGAACGACGCGAGGCGGGCGGCCTCGTCGGGGGCGGGCACGTCGAACAGGCCGGTCGCGTCGGCCTCGGCGGCCAGGGCGGCGGGGTCGGTCAGCGCGGGCGTGGCGGCGGCGAAGATCTCGGCCAGGGCCGGCTCGGCCTCCAGCAGGCGGGCCCAGGAGGGCTCGACCAGCGCGGCGGCGGCCTCCGGCGTGCGCTCGGCGGCCGGCAGGTCGAAGAGGCTCTCCAGGACGGCGTGGACCAGCGTCCCCCGTACCTGATCGGCCGTGGGCTGCTCGGGGAGCTTGTCGATGGTGCGGAAACGGAACAGCAGCGGGCAGGTCTTGAAGTCGGCCGCGCGCGACGGCGAGAGCGAAGGCCCGGCGAACGGGGGCAGCGAGGGGACTGTCGTGGCCGTCATGGGAAGCAGGCTAGGGCAGGGGTACGACGAAAACGCGTGTCGGGGCCGTGACACGGACTCCGTAGCATGACGGCGTGAGCAACGGCCGGGTCGACGACAGCAGGCAGCCGAACCGCCGGTCCGGGCGCCGAGGCCGGCCGGTGGGGCGGGTGCTGGGCATCCCGGTGTTCGTCAACGGCTCGATGCTGCTGCTCGCCGTCCTGGTCACCGTCGTGTACGGCAACTACGTGCGCGACCAGCTCGACCTGCCCGACCCGATCGGCTACCTGATCGGCCTGGGCTTCGTGGCCTGCCTGCTGGGCTCGGTGCTGCTGCATGAGCTGGGTCACGCGCTGACCGCCCGCCGGTTCGGCATCGGTGTCCGCGGGATCACCCTGGAGCTGCTCGGCGGCTGGACCGAGATGGACCGCGACGCCCCGACGCCCCGCGTGGACGCGCTGGTCAGCCTGGCCGGGCCGGCCGTCTCCCTGGTGCTCGGCGGCGTCGGCACCCTGGCGTATCTCGCGCTCCCGGACCGTACCGCAGCCGGTCAGATCGCCTTCCAGCTCGCCGCCAGCAACGTTCTCGTGGCGGTCTTCAACGTGCTGCCCGGGCTGCCGCTCGACGGCGGCCGGGCGCTGCGCGCGGGCCTGTGGGCGCTGATCAAGGACCGGAACCGGGCGACCGAGGCGGCCGGCTGGGCCGGGCGGGTGCTGGCCCTGCTCACCGCGGTCGCCGCGACCTGGCTGTACCGGGTGCACACCCTGACCATCTTCGGCCTGCTGTTCGTGCTGCTCGTGGTCTTCACCCTGTGGCAGGGCGCCGGCCAGTCGATCCGGCTGGCCCGGATGACCCGCCGGTTCCCGCTGGTCGACCTGCGCACGCTGACCCGGCCGCTGCTGTCGGTGCCGGCCGGGACGCCGCTCGGCGAGGCCCAGCGGCGCCGCGCCGAGGACCCCCGGCCGAACGTGGTGCTGGCCGTGTCGGACTCGGCCGGTAATCTCACCGCACTGGTCGATCCGGTCGCCGCCGAGCGCGTACCGGTCGACCGGCGCCCGTGGGTGGCGGTGGACAGCGTGGCCCGGTCCCGCGACGGGGTGCCCGCGCTGCGGATCGGTCTGACCGGCGAGCAGGTGGTGCGCGCGTTGCAGGCGCACCCGGCCGCGCAGTACGTGGTCACCTCGGGCGAGGATGTGGTGGGGGTGCTGCGGGTCGGCGACGTCGCCGCGGTCCTCGAGCCCCGCCGGCCCCGCCCGGCGAAGTAGCCCGCCGGTCCGCCGGCGAAGCAGAGCAAGCAGAGAGAAGAGCATTGACCATCACGACCGAGGCCCATCTTCCGGTACGCCGTGGGGACTTCCGCGCGGGCGATCGCGTCCAGCTGACCGACCCCAAGGGGCGGATGCACACCATCGTGCTGGAACCGGGCAAGTCGTATCACACGCACCGGGGCGCGCTGGAGCACGACGACCTCATCGGCCTGCCCGAGGGCAGCGTGGTCACCTCGGCCGGCGGCACGGCGTACCTGGCCCTGCGCCCGCTGCTGAGCGACTACGTGCTGTCCATGCCCCGCGGCGCCCAGGTGATCTACCCGAAGGACGCCGCGCAGATCGTCGCCATGGGTGACGTCTTCCCCGGCGCGAAGGTGCTCGAGGCCGGCGCCGGGTCGGGCGCGCTGAGCTGCTCGTTGCTGCGCGCCGTCGGCACCGCGGGCGAGCTGCACTCGTACGAGGTCCGCGACGATTTCGCCGCGATCGCCCGCAAGAACGTCGAGGCGTTCTTCGGCGCGCCGCACCCGGCCTGGCACCTGCACCACGGCGACGTGGCGGAGAACACCGAGACCGGTTTCGACCGGATCATCCTGGACATGCTGACGCCGTGGGAGGCGCTCGACATGGTCGAGCGCGCGCTGCTGCCCGGCGGCGTCTTCATCGGGTACGTGGCCACCACCCCGCAGCTGTCGGAGCTGGTCGAGGCGCTGCGCGAGCGGGGCGGCTGGACCGAGCCGCGGGCCTGGGAGTCGCTGGTGCGCGACTGGCACGCCGAGGGCCTCGCGGTGCGCCCGGACCACCGGATGATCGCGCACACCGCGTTCCTGGTGTCGGCCCGCAAGCTGGCCCCGGGCGTCACCGCGCCGCCGCGGCGCCGCAAGCCCAGCAAGGGCGCGGAGGCGTACGCGGCACGCAAGGCGGCCCAGGCGGCACTCGCGGCCCAGGCGGCCGCCGAGATCGATCTCGACGGGATGTGACGGCACCCACCGTTCTCGGGTAGCTTCCCCTTCGGCAGGCAACCGATTACCGGGAGGATCGGGTGGGCGCGATGAGTTCTCCGCCGTTCGGCGGCAGCAACGAGATGCCGGCGGTCTTCCCCGACTGGTCGCCGTATCAGGATCTCGACTCCGCGGCCCGCGCCTACCTGCGCGACCCCGAGGTGGCGCTGGACGCGCTGTTCGGGGTGCTGCGCGGCGCCTCGGTGCTGTGCTTCACGCTGGAGCGCTTCGTGAACGAGGTGAACGGCGTCTGGCAGGAGGTCGTGATCTGTGACGGCAGCCGCCTGGTGTTGTGGCACGGGGAGGATGTGGCGCCCGGGGACGGCCCGGTCGGCTCGATGACCTCGTCGCTGCGGGTGGTGCCGCTGTCCACGGTGACCGAGGTGGGCTGCCGGCGCCGGCTGACCCGCACCTCCAACGGCCAGGCCCGGGTGGACAGTATCGACGTGTATCTGCTGCTCAGCTCGGTGGACGACGCGGTGCCGCCGCCCGGGATGGACGAGGGGGAGAGCCGCACCGCGATCCGCCACGACGCGCTGCGCTTCGGCAAGACCCTCGACGACGGCGGCCCGGGCCAGATCGCGCGCCTCGAGGAGTTCTCCCGCGTGGTGGCCTCGCTGGTGGGCCGGCCGACCCTCTGAGACGTCCCGCGCGCGGTTTCACTCTTGTGACTTTTTTCGCGAGCCGAGCGAGGCGCCGGGGCGCGCGGCACCGTGCGACACGCCCGGGAATCCGCGGACGAACTGTTTGTCAGGCGGCGTCCGGCCCGGCCACCGCGACGCCGTCGGAGGCCCGCTCGACGTGGATGCAGTCGCCCGGGCACTCCTTGGCCGCGTCGATCACCTCCAGGCGCAGACGGTCCGGCACCGCGGCCCGCGCACCCTGGGATTGCAGCAGCTCACCGGCGGTGTCCTTGACGTATGCCAGTCCGTCGATGTCGAACTCGAACACCTCCGGCGCGTACTGCACGCAGAGCCCGTCGCCGGTGCAGAGGTCCTGATCCACCCGGACCCGCAGCTCTTCCGTACCGGTCCGCGCAGACACCTCATACCTCCCAGACATGGCCCTGCCCGACCGTACCGGAAGCCTCCGACAACCAACTCGCGCCCACCGGCCGAATGGATCAAGAGTCGGTGACGAGGGTGTTGCATGGGTCGAAATCGGTGCCGCAGCGGCTAATGTTGACCCAAGACGTTCGAGCCCCCGGGGAGGTGGGACGTGGCACGTAGCGACGAGGCGGATTCACGCGCCGCACGTTGGGAGAAAGAGGCCAACGATCTCTCCAGCCAGGTCGCGTTCCTTCAGGAGGAACTGGCTTTGGTTAGGCGGAAGTTGACCGAGAGCCCGCGACACGTCCGGCAGCTCGAGGAACGGCTTGCGACGACGCAGGCGCAGCTGGCCCGACTGACCGAGAACAACGAGCGGCTCGTGGCGACCTTGAAGGAAGCCCGGGCCCAGATCGTCACTCTCAAGGAAGAGATTGACCGGCTCGCCCAGCCGCCCAGCGGCTACGGCGTTTTCCTGGCCGCTCACGAGGACGGCACGGTCGATGTCTTCACGGGCGGTCGCAAGCTGCGCGTGGCGGTGTCGCCCTCCCTGGAGGTGGAGGAGCTCAAGCGGGGCCAGGAGGTCCTGCTCAACGACGCCCTCAACGTGGTCGACGCGTTCGGCTACGAACGGACCGGCGAGGTGGTCCTGCTCAAGGAGGTCCTCTCCGGCCCGCACGGCGAGATCGGCGACCGCGCCCTGGTGGTGTCGCACGCGGACGAGGAGCGCATCGTGTTCCTCGCCGAGTCGCTGCAGATCTCGGCGCTGCGCGCGGGCGACTCGCTGATGATCGAGCCCCGCTCGGCGTACGCGTACGAGCGGATCCCGAAGAGCGAGGTCGAGGAGCTCGTCCTGGAAGAGGTCCCCGACGTCGACTACACCGACATCGGTGGCCTGCACGCGCAGATCGAGCAGATCCGCGACGCGGTCGAGCTGCCGTTCCTGCACGCCGACCTGTTCCGGGAGCACCAGCTGCGCCCGCCGAAGGGCATCCTGCTCTACGGCCCGCCCGGCTGCGGCAAGACCCTGATCGC
>NZ_CAKUCL010000145.1 GCF_934643405.1 uncultured Actinoplanes sp. | reverse complement strand
CTGCAATACGGTGACTATCCGTGGACGGTTGCGACCGGTGGAGACCTCCCCGTCGGGCGGTCAGAACTCCCTAGGTCAGCCACCATGGGGCCAGCTTGGACGGCGCGAAGGCGAACCGAGTGCGGTTATTCATGACCGTCTTCACTTCGACAGGATGCTCACGGCCGCCGGGACAGTCACGCGGAACACGAGAGCCAACTCGATCACTTCCACCCGGGCCGGCTCGAACTCCACGGTCAGGTGGCCAGCTCGGTACTCCGGTACGGTTTGCGACGCGTGATTGCGTCGATACACTCGGACACCCACTAGGAAAGGATCGGGCATGCCCGGGTTCCGGCATCTGGTCGTGGTCCTGCCCGGCATCGGCGGTAGCGTCCTGGAGCGCCCACCCGGTCCCGGGCGTCCGGCCGAGACGGTGTGGGACGCCGGGTTCGGTGCCATCGACGACCTGGTACGCCGCCCCGGCCGGCTCGATCTCGGTAACGCCCCGGACCTGCGGCCGGCCGGTCTTATCCGGTCCCGTCAGGTCCTGCCCGGCCTTACCGCGATCCACGGCTACGAGAAGCTGCGCGCCGGCTTCGCCGAGCAAGGCGCGACGATCGACGACGGCCGGTCGGGCGTCCGGGTGCCAGGGGCGGACGTCGTCTTCTTCCCGTACGACTTCCGCCGCAGTGTCGCCGAGTCGGCACAGTTGCTGGCCGCCGAGGTCCACGAACGCCTCAAGGATCTCGTGCCGAGCGCCCGCGAGGGAAGAGTCGTGGTACTGGCCCACTCGATGGGCGGCCTGGTCGCGCGGTACTGGCTGGGCCCGCTCGGCGGCTGGCCGCTGTGCCGGGCGCTAATCACCCTCGGCACCCCGCACCGCGGCGCACCCAAGGCGCTGCGGTGGACGGTCGACGGCGTGCGGCTCGCCGGTCGCCGCTTGGACGGCCCGACCGAGTTGATCCGCGGATGGCCGGCCGTGGCCGAGCTGCTGCCGCGCTACCCGGCGGTGTGGGACGCGGTCGGCGAGCGGGCGATCCGTCCGCACGAGCTGCCGATCCCGTCGCTCGCCGGACCCGCCAAGCGCGCCTACGACCTACACCTGGAGATCGAGAGCGCCTGGCGGGAGATGCCCCGCGGCAGCACCGAGGTGCTGCCGCGGATCGGCTGGAGCCACGCCACGGTCAACGCGATGACCTGGGACGGGATGCGGCTCATCGGCAGCCGCCGGCCGCCGGCCTGGCTCGATCTCGGCGCGTGGCACGACGACCGGGGCGACGGCACAGTGCCCGCCTTCTCCGCCCTGCCGACTGAGATGGACGCCACCGGGCCCGACCGATTCCGGGTCCGCGAGCGGCACGGTCCGCTCGGCGGCGCCCCGACCGGTGTCTCGCTGGTCATGCAGTATGAGCGGTTCCCGTCCCTGGCGCCGGTCCACGGCTACGGCGACGGTGCGGCCACCCTGGGCCTGTCGCTCGACGAGGCGCACCCGGTCGGCGACCCGGTGCCCGTGCGGGCCGAGGTGCTGCGTGCGCCCGCAGAGACGGCCGGCGCCGACGCCTGGGCCACCGTGACCGCCGCCGGTGCGGTCCGGCCGCTGGCCGACGTGCGGCTCGAGCCGGTGGACGGCGGGTTCGCCGGTGCGCTGACTGGGCTCGCGCCAGGCCTATACGACCTGACCGTCCGGGTGCGCGGCCTCGGCGACCAGGCCGACCTGCGCAGCGCGGACTCGTTCGCCGTCCTGGCCGGGTGAGCCGTGAGCTGGCCGGCCTGGCATCTGGACGGTGAGCCGATCGCTCTGGTCAAGTACGTGCTCCCCGACGAGGTGGGCCGCTACCTCACGCTGCCCGGCCCAACGGCTGGGCCGGCGCTGCCCCGGCTTGCGGCGGTCTACCGGGCCCTGGGCGAGACCGGCGTTACATACAGCCACGGGCCGGTGTCGGCGCACCCGGACTGGCAGCGCATCCAGCAGCCGGCGGCGGTGCTGCGCCGGCCGGGTCACGGCACCTGCCTCGATCTGGCGGTCACCATGGCCGGCGCGTGCCTGGTGGCGGGCTTGCATCCGCTAATCGTGGTCGTCGCGGGCGAGGAGCCGCACGCCCTGCTGCTGGTGCGGCTGGAAGAGAGCCCGCTGGACGACGGGCGCGGCTGGTGGCGCGGGCCGGTCCCGGACGTCGACGCACTGGTCACCACCGACCTCGAAGGGCCACCCCGCCCGCTGGTCGCAGTGGACCCGGTCGGCTACGCCCGGGCGCCGTTGGATGGTGCCGACTCCCGCTTGGCCTGCGACTTTCCGACGGCCGTGGCCCGCGGCGCCGAGATGCTGCTAAGCCGGCCTGGCGTGTTTGGCGTCGACGTCGGCCGCGTCTGGCTCGCCTCCGAGGTGCACGACCCGCAGTCCGCCCCCGACAACGACGGCCCGGGCGGGCGCACCTGGACCTACCGCGGCGGTCAGGGTCGTCGGCACTTCGACAACCGCGCGCACGGCCGACAGACCCCGGCGTGGCGGCGGGAGATGTTCGTGGGCCGCAAGGCGGCCGTGGACCGGGTGCTGGAGCACTGCCAGGGCCCGGAGGACCCGGTCGTGCCCCTGATCGTCACCGGTCCGCCCGGGTCGGGCAAGTCGTCGGTGCTGGGCCGGGCGGTGATCACGCTGGAAGAGCTGGGGCAACACGGCGTGGCCGTGCACGGCCGGGACGCCACCCTCGGCGACGTCGTGGCCGCGGTGGCGGACGCCTGCGGTGTGCGGGCCACCACCGAACCCGAGCTTGTCGAGCAGCTCGACCGGGCGCCGGTGGACGCGATCGTGGTCGCCGTGGACGCGCTGGACGAGATGCGCACCAAACGCGACCGCTCGGACGTCGCGCGCCTGCTCTGCGAGCTCGCGGCGCTGGATGGTGTCCGGGTCGTCGTGGCCTCCCGGTCCGGCACCAGCGAACGCCCCGACGAACAGCCCTGGAAACGCTCCGACCTGGTCCGGGAGCTCTGCGCGGGCGCGCCCGACGAGAAGTCCGTGGTGGACCTGGACTCCGACGACTACTTCTCGTCCCGCGACCTGACCGATCTGATCCAGCTGATCCTGCGGACCGGTGGGCGGACCGCTGAAGAGAACCGGCCCGGCGCCCACCGCGCGTACGCAGCGGACCCGCAGCTGCTGGCCGCGGTGGCCGGCGCCGTCCAGGCGCGCGCCGACCGCAACTACCTGATGGCGGCCCTCATCGCCGCGTTCCTGGCCGGCCAGGATCAGTCGATCGACCCGCGGACCCCCGGGTTCGACGAGTCCATCCTGCCGACGACCATCGGCGACACGTTGCGGGGGGTGCTCGACACCCTTCCACCCGCCGACGCGGGCCGGGCGCAGGCGCTGCTGAAGGCGCTGGCGTACGGCCGGGGGAGCGGCCTCACCGACTCCCGCTGGGTGGCGTTCGCCCACGCGCTCGGGCACCGGTCGGTGACCGAGGAGCACATCCAGCAGCTGCGCACGAGCTCGGCCGCCGACTACCTGTTCGAGAACATCCTCAAGGACGGCCGGTCGCACACCCGGCTCTTTCACCGGACCCTCGCCGACCACCTGCGCTCGCAGGAGAACCGCACCTGGGACGAGTCGCGGCTGTGCGACCTGCTGCGTCCCCAGGGCGCTGGCGACGCGGGATGGACCGACGGTTACGTGCGGCGGTTCCTGCCGTCTCACGTGCTGGCGGCCGGGCGCTGCGAGGAGTTCCTTGATCTGCCCGAGTTCCTGGTGCACTGCTATCCGTCGGCGGTCGGCCCGGTGGCGTACGCGGTGCCAATCAGCAGCGGCACCGAGCCGGCCGCCGTCTTCCGGCTGGCCCTGCCCTATCTTGTGGACGGCGCACAAGGCAACGCCGAGACCCTCGAGATGGCCGCGCGCACCCAGGGCGCGGCCGAGCTCGGCGAGCGGATCGCGGCCCTGGCCGAGCACCCGCTGGCCGAGGTGCTCTGCGTTGAGGCGCTGCCCAGCGAGGTCCCCGGCAACGTCCTCCTGCAGCACGTCGGTGTGGTCAACGAGGTCTGCGCCCTGGGACCGGACCGGGTGGTGACGGTGTCCGACGACGGCACAGCCCGGGTCTGGGACCCGTACGAACGGGAGTCGCCGCAGCAGGCCATCTTCGCCCGGCACGAGGGTCCGGTGTGGGCCGCCGCGACGCTGACCTGGCCGGGGATCGACAGCCCGGTCGTGGTGACGGTGTCGCAGGACGGAACCGCCCGCATCTGGGATCCGCACGACCAGGACCGGCCGCAACTGGCGACGTTCGCGGGCCACACGGCGGCGGTCCGGGGTGTCGCCACGCTGCCGTGGCCCGGTGTCACCGATCCGGTCGTCGTGACCACCTCGGACGACAGGACCGCCCGGGTTTGGGACCCGCACCGACCAGGCTGTCCGGAGCTGGCCCGGTTCACCGGGCACACCGGGCAGGTGCTGGCCGTCACCACGCTGCACCGACCCGGCCGCGATCTGCCGCTGCTGGTCACCACCTCGGAGGACGCCACCTGCCGGGTTTGGGACCCGTACGCGCCGGGCTGCCCCGAGGTCGCGCACTTCGCCGGCCACACCAGCGGTGACGAGTTCTGGACCCGTGGGCTGACCACCGCGGCGTGGCCCGGCCTCGACGACCCGGTGGTGATCTCCGCCGGGGGCGACAGCGCGGCCCGGGTGTGGCGGCCGGTCGGTGCGGTGACCGAGGAGCTGCTGTCCTACGGCGGCCACCGCACGCGCATCCGCAACGTCTTCACCCTGCCCTGGGACGACACTGGTCCGGCGCTGGCCACCTGCGGCGACGACGGCGCGGTGCGGCTGTGGCGGCCAGACGGCCACGGCGGCGTGCAGACGCTGGGCACGTACGACGCCCACCCCGGCAACGTCAGCGCGGGCGTCTTCCTCCACCCGCCGGGCAGGCCACCCGTGATCGTGTCGTGCAGTGAGGGCGGCGTCCACGTCTGGAACCCGTACGAGCTGATGAGCAGCCGGCCGTCGGTGCGGGGCGGGCACGACAGCCAAGTGCGCAGCGCCGTCCTGCTTGACGACACGCGGCTGGTGACCTCGGCGAACGACGCAACCGCGCGGGTCTGGGAGACGCGCGACGGGCACGCCGTGGAGTTGGGCGCTTTCACCCGGCACACCGACTGGGTGCGGCATCTGGCGGTGCTGCCCTGGTTCGACCCGCAGGCGGTCGTGGTCGCCACCGCGTCGGGGGATGGCACCGTCCGGGTCTGGGACCCGGACGATCCGGAAGGCGCCGAGCTGGCCCGGTTCGACAAGCACGCCGACCCGGTCCGCACCGTCCAGCCGGCGCGGGTGCCGGGGATCCCGGTGACGCTGCTGCTGTCCGCCGGCGCCGACAACGCGGTCCGGCTGTGGAACCCGTACGGCCGGCCCCAGGAGTACGCGGTGTTGCGGCACCCTGAGACGGTCCGCTGCGCGATCCTCGTGCCCGCACCCGACGGGCACCCCGCGGTGGTCGCCGCGACGGGCGACGAGGTCCACGTCTGGCGCCTCGGCCGGGGTCTGGAGGTGCCGGACGCGCCGACGCGGATCTTCCGCGGCCACCACGCTTGGGTGCGCGACCTGGAGGCCGTAGACACCGCGGCGGGCCCGCGGATCTGCTCGGTGGGCAACGACCGCACGCTGCGGATTTGGGACCCGTTCGGCGTGGACGACGAGCACGACCGCGGTGTCGGGCACAGCGCCTGGATCTGGGGTGTGACGTCGGCTCCGCGCCCCGGCGGGCCGCTGGTGATGACGACCTCCAACGACGGCAGCGTGCGGTTTTGGCGGCACACGCCGGGCGATGGCACCGGTGTCACCGAGGCAGGCTCCCTTCAGCTGCTCACCGCCGGCTGGTCGATCCGCTGCCAGGACGACCGGTTCGTGGTCACCACAGGCCGCGGGTTCGTGCTCTACCGGCTCGCCGCGCCGCCGGATCCAGTCAGTGCAGCGGTACCCCGCGCACGAAGCGCACCACCCGGCGAAACTCGTCCGGATCCGCCGACCGCAGCATTTCCAGCCGATCCGTCCGGCCGCCAACGGCCCGCAGCGCAGCGTGCAGATAGCGGCTGAAGTCCGCCACGCCCCGCCGGGCGCAGGCGGCTGTGGCATGCGGGAGGAAACCGGAGTTGTCCAGGACGACGTCGAACAGGTTCTCGTCGGGGCCGAAGACCGTGCCGAACGTGTTGGCGATCCGAACCACGTCGGTGGCGTCCTTGGCGTGCACGTGGGCGGCGCACTCCAGGACGCCGGGCGCGTCGTCGCCCAGCGAGACGTGACACTTGCGGGCCCGCGACGGCAGATCGGACTCGAGCCAGACCCGCACCAGGGGAGCCGACGGCGGCGCCGCCCATGGCAGGTAGCGGGCATCGAAGACCGTACGGTCACCTGTGCGCACCCGCTCGACCATCCCGGCGTCGATCTCGGCGTCGATCCCGGTGCCGTCGCGTCGGGCGCCGATCTCCGCGTACCGATGGAACCAGAGGCTGCTCTCGTCCTCTTGGTCGAGGTCGAAGCCCAGCCGCCGCAGCAGCAGACCGGCCGCCCACACCAAGTCGTACTCGAGAGCCTCGGCGAGCAGCCGGGCGTGCGTGGTCTTGCCGGCCGCGGTGTACCCGGAGATGGCGATGTTCATGACCGCCATTATCGGAACAGCAGAGGAACGGAGATGAACGTGGTCATCTGGGTGCCGTGGCAGGACCGTACCCTGGAGGCCGCCGCCGGGGACCGCCGGTTGGTCGTCCATCGGGCGGGGGACGGCCCGCCGGGACCGCCGGAGGAGGTGGAGTTCTGGGCGTTGCCGCACCCGCCCGGACCGGACACGGTGCAGCTGCTCGCCCGGATGCCCCGGCTGCGGGTGGTACACCTGCTCAGCTCCGGGTTCGATCACATGGCGCCGCACATCCCGGCCGGTGTCGTGCTGTGCAACGCGCCGCAGCTGCGGGCCGCCCCGACCGCAGAGGCTGCGATGTGCCTGATCCTGGCGTCCGTCAACCGGATGACCGAGTGGTTCGAGGTGCAGCGCGCCGGCCAGTGGCGCTGGCTCGACCCGCGGCCCGGCCTCGGCGGTCGCACCGTCCTGCTAGTCGGCCATGGCCACGTCGGCCGGGCTCTGCACCGGATGCTCGACGGCTTCGGCGTCCGGGTCGTACCCGTGGCCCGGCGTAGCCGGGACGGCGTCGCCGGTGTCGAGGAGCTACCGGACCTGGTCTCGGCTGCGGACATCGTGGTGCTCGCCGCGCCGCTGACCGACCGCACCCGCCACTTGTTCGGCGCCGCCGTCCTGGACCGGATGCGGCCGGGCGCCCTGCTGGTCAACGTCGGCCGGGGCGAACTGGTCGACACCACCGCCCTGCTGGCGGCCCTGCACGCTGGCCGGGTCGCCGCTGCGCTGGACGTGGTCGATCCAGAGCCGTTGCCCGCCGGCCATCCTCTGTGGTCGGCGCCGAACGTGCTGATCAGCCCGCACGTGGGCGGCAACACGGTCGGGCTCCGCGCGCACGCGACCGCGTTCCTCGCCGAGCAGATCGGCCGCTTCACCCGTGGCGAACCGCTCGCCTACATCGCCGGGGAGGAGACGCGGCGGTCGAACGCGAGCCGCAGGAACTCGCCGTAGTGCTCCCGGTTGGAGAGAAAGCTCTTGCGGTCGAGGTGGCTGACCGCCTCGACGCCGGCGACCGTCTCCTCACCGAGCGCGTCGGCGGCGCCCTGCGGTGAGTACATGGTCGGACGGATCCGCGCGCCTAGCCGGGTGACGAACTCGACCGTCTCGCGGACCTCCTCGATGTCCTGGTCGGGCAGGCCCAGGATGACGTACGCCTTGGTGTGGATGCCGTGCTCGCGCAGCAGCCGGATCGCCGTGGCCGTTCGCTCCCGGTCGATGTTCTTGTGGATCCGGTTCATGGCAGGACCGAGCGTCTCGACGCCCAGGCCCACCATGTGACAACCGGTGTCCGCCATCGCCCGGACGAGCTCCTCGTCCAGCCGATCGACCCGGGTAGTGCACCGCCAGCGGATCCGCGTGTCGCAGGCGCGCAGCTCGTCGAAGAACGCCAGGCACCACCGCCGGTCCAGAGTGAACGTCGGTGAATAGAACTGCCAGTGTTGGTACTGCGGATGGGCGGCGACGAACGCGGCCAGCTCATCCGCCGGCCGGCGCCGGTCTGGCCGGCCCTCCAGCTCCGGCGTGGCGCAGAACGCGCACCGGTACGGGCAGCCGCGCGAGGCGGTGACCGCGACGGTCAGCGGCTGCTCCTTCATGTCGTAGACGCGGCCGATGTCGGCCATCGGCATCTCGTCCAGCGGCGGGAAGGCCCACTCGGCGGCGGGCACCGTCTCGGCCGGACCGGTCGGCTCCACCCACTTCCCGTCCACCCGGCGTGCGAGATTGGCCGGCGCGGTGTCGCGCCCGGTGACCAGGTCGAAGAACTGGCGCAGTTGGGCGTCCAGGTCACCGCGGCGGCCGACCGCGTCGACCGGCAGGGTGCCGACCTCGTCCGGGAAACAGACCGCGGCGGGACCGTACACGAGGATCGCGGTGCGCGGCGCGATGTGCCGTAGCCGCTCGGTCAGGTCGGCGACCGTGGTCAGCATCTGCGGTTCGCAGTAGAACGCGACCGCGTCGTAGTCGCGGGCGAACTCCGACAACAGCTGGCCGATCAGCATGTTGAGCAGGCCCGCATCGATGACCCGCACCCCGGGGTGGAACCGCCGGGCGTACGCCGCAGCCTCCCAGACCCGCTGGAACCGGTGGTGAAGCGTGTACCCGTACGGCAAGGTCGGTGGATGGATGACTAGCGCGCGCATTGCACCTCCGGGCTGACGGACCTCAGAATAAGTGCGTCGTCGCCGCTGCGGCCAGCAGCAAGGAGGTCAAACCGTCTCGCCGGCCAGGCGGGACCGGCGGGCCCGGGTCGCCTCGGTGAGCTGCGGCCAGATGCGCTCAATCATGTCCTCGATGGACGCTCGCTCGTCGGCCGCCCCGGCCAGAACCCTGCCGGAGATCGCCCAGCGTAGCAGCGCGGCCTGCTCGGGTTCGCGCCGCTCGTGGGTGCGCACGACGATCCCGTCCGGCTTCATCAACGCCTTGGCGTGCCCGGACAGCAGCAGGGCCAGGGCGCTCCACTCGCCCTCCTCGTACGCCTCGTAGTGCGGCCACTGCCTCTCCACGAACTCGTCCATCCGCTCCAGCGCGAAGCCGCTCGGAAACAGCGGGTCGTCGGCCAGATAGCGGATCCGGCCGACATGCGCCATCACCGCCGCACCGGCGCACATCATGCACGGCAGGAGCGTGGTGAGCAGGGTGCACGAGCGCAGCGACCGCTCGGTCGGGATGCGGCCGAGCGCGTTGATCTCAGCGTGCGCCATGTAGGTGCCACTGAGCAGTTGGTCGTGGGCGGGCCGGCCGCGGGTCGCGTTACGCGCCGCCGCGATGATCTGGTCCTCCTCGTCGAGTACCACCGCGCCGACCCCGATTGTGCCGGCCGCGCACGCCTCCCAGGCCAGCTCGAGCACCCGCCGCTCGGCCGCCGGCACGGCCGCCCAGGCGTGGTGGGCATCCCGGGCACCGCCCCGGTCGAATGATTGCACCGAACCTCGCCTCTCGCCTCCGCTGCAGGCCGACGCCGACGTCGACACCCTATCGCCCAACGATCCGGGCGGGGAGCGGCAACGATCTTGGCCGGTGGGCCGCGTCCCGTGCGCCGAGTAACCAGACCGGACGAAGTCGGTTCTCTCCGCAGGTGGTGCCGATGCCGGTCAGCCGGGACTTGGCGGACCTGACCGGGGCTTCGCCGGACATGCCGGCGCGTCGTCGTGCCCGCCAGGTGGATCAATCGGGGCGGGCTCGGCAGCCGGTGGCGCGGCAGGGGCGGCGATGGGCGGATCGGGATCCTCGGCACGCCTGAAACAAGAGCGGCTCCGCCCTCCTGGGCGGTGCCGCTGCGGGTTCAAGTGAGAACCCTCTCGTGGAGCTGCTGTCCGCTTACTTGAACTCCGAAGAACAGGCTTGACGGCTCCGGACGGCCTAGGGTTGGCCTCGAAGTACCGACAGACGAAGGTCGTCTCGCGCACGAGCCCGACCGTCGAACATCGCGGCCCCCGGCTGCAGTGCGGGCAGCGCAGGAGCCTCCATGTTGACGCACCGTTCACCTGGTTGACGGCTGGACCAACCACGCTGACGAAACGTTGGCCGCTTCGCCAGCCGCAACGTCCCACTGTTGGGGGGTCGCATGCCAACGGCCCGGCAAATCGCCAAGACGCCTAGGTTATGGCCCTTCGGGTGGTACATCTGTCGCACCTGGGTGGGATCCTCGAAGAGTGACTCAGGTTAAGCTCGCCGCGGCTGGCTCTCGTCGGCACCGGATCGAGGACACGACGCGTGGGCGGATCCGGTCCTACCTGCAATCCAAGGACGGTCCGGGACTACGATCGTAGCGGTCTTTGACCCGGGTGTAGTCGTAGCCGGGTGCGCAGGCGCGGGCGGAGGTTTTCGCGGCCTCGAACAGCAGCCAGCGCAGGACTTCGGGGCCTTGCCGCGACAGCCGTCCGGAGGTGCGTTTGCCGTCGGAGGAGTGCACGGTGATGTCCAGGCCGACGAATCGGACGGCTTCGCGGGAGGACGAGAACCGGTCGGCGCCGCCGAGCCAGGCGCATAGCGCCAGCGAACTCATCGGGCCGACGCCGTAGATGTCGTGCATCAAAGCGCGGGTGCCCTTGACGCCGCAGGCGGTAGACAACAGCCGACGGCGTAGCCGTTCGAGGTGTTCGGCGAGCACATCCATGAGGGTCAGGGCGGTGTTGACCTGCAGCCGGCCGGAGATCGACAGCTGCTGCCAACAATGGCGCGGAGTCGGGCCCGGTCGCCGCGCACGATCCCGGCCTGCCCGGGGGCGGTGGTGCCCTGATGGAAGCACACCGCCTGGATCCGTTGTGCCCAGCCGGTGTGCTGGCTCCGCAGATCTTGGTAGAGCTCCAGCAGCGCCCCCCCATTCGAGGACCTGCGCCGGCGGGACGTAGCACTCGGGCAGCCGGCCCGCCGCGAGCAGTTCGCGGAGCAGTTTCGCGTGGGCCTTGTCGGTCTTGGCGTGCCGTTTCGGGCCGCGCAGCACGGACGTGTCCGCAGGCTCGGCCAAGTGCGGTATCACCCCGGCCTTGGCCATCTCCTCCGCGATGTAGCGCGAGCCGGTGCAGCCTTCCATCGCGAACGCCACCGGCTCGACCGTGCCTGGGGTGAACCGGGTCAGCCAGTCGGCCAGGTGTTCCCGGTCGGCCAGCGCGATCCGGCCACGTTCCCATTTCCCGTTCTGCTCGTCGACCCAGTCGAATGTCAGCTGCTTCCGGTGGATGTTCAAGCCGCCTACGATCGACATTCGGGACCTTCTCAAGCTCCGTGACCATAGATGTCCAACGCAGAAAACCACTGCGTCTGAGCTGAGGAGGCCCCCCGAACCCCCCGAACGTCAAGACCACGAACGGCGTACACCTCGACCCAACCCACCGACCGCAACCGGCCGATGCATGTCATCTCTTCTGCCGCAGATAACACGTGTCGCGTAGTTCGAAGTAGGCTCCCCTCTGTGTCAAGTGTTGATCATGAGTGGTGTTTTAGGCTGTGGTGTGTCGGGTCCGGGAAGTGACTTGTCCGAAGTGTCGATCATGGGGATTGGGTCGGCCGCGCTGGATTGCAGAGTCGCCCCCACGTGTCCTCCCGGGCCCGTCCCGATCCGTTTCGCGTCGGCGACCATCTGCCGGTAGACGATGTCGGACAGTCGTCGTTTCAGGCAGCGCATGGCTTCCATCGGAGTCTTGCCGGCGGCGAGTTTGCGCCGGTAGTAGGCGCGGCCTTCGGTGTCACGGCGGAGCTGGACGACGGCCATGATGTGCAAGGTCCGGTTGATGCGGCGGTTGCCGGCGCGGGAGAGCCGGTGGCGGTTCTGGTCTCCGGATGAGGCGTCCAGCGGTGCGGTGCCGTTCCACGACGCGAAGTGGGCCCGGCTGGCGAAGCGGCTGATGTCACCGATGTCGCCGAGCAGGCGGGCGGCGCCGGACGGTCCGATGCCGGTGAGGTCTTGAAGGGTGCTGCCGGTGCTGTCGACCAGCTCGGTGAGTTCAGCGTTGGCGATCTTGATCTTCTTGTCGATGACGGTGAGTTCGTGGATCAGTTCGGAGGCCAGCCAGCGGCGGGTCTTGCCGACGACGTCACGCGGGCGCACCGTGTTGAGCAGGGCGCGGGCCTGGGTAGCGGACCGGAATTTCTTAGCGCCGCCGGGCACCAGTTCGAGCAGCAGGTGGTGCAGTCGGCTCACCGTTTCGGTGCGGGTTCGGCCGAGCTGGTCGCGGCGGTCGACCAGCAGCCACAAGGCAACGGTGGTGTCGTCGACGACGACTTGGCGCAGGCCATCGGTGCGCAGGGCGACCACGGCGACGCTGCGGGCGTCGACCGGGTCGGTCTTGCGGCCTTGCCCGGTGGCGAAGACCCTGGCGCGGGCGGACAGCTTCGCCGGGACGTCCAGCACGGTCTCGCCGTCGGCGACCAGGCGCTGGGCGACGTGCCGGCCGATGCCGTTGCAGCCCTCGACTGCCCACACCCGGTCATGGTGCTTTCGTCCGGCTGCCAGCATGGTTTTGTAGCCGTCGCGGTCGGTGCCGAAACGGCCCTGTCCGACAGCAAGTTCTCGCTCGTTGATGATCTCGATGGTGGCGGAACGCTTATGCGGATCCACACCGATGACGACCCGGGCCATGCCATTGCCTTTCCTCGATCCCGACAGGGACTGTCGGCGAGGAGGGCACCGCTACTTTGAGCTGGGCAGACCCCTCTCGAGCCTCTCTGCGCCGCGGTGACCGGCAGGCGCATGCCAGATCTGAGCCACACCAACACCGCGGTGGGCAGCCGAATTGAGAGCGGCTCCGCCGGTCACCTCGACCATGCCTGGCCGGGCGCGGTCGTGCCACCAGTCAACAAGTAGCCGAGATGAGTGCGCTCGACCGCGGCCTGGAACGACAGACAAGAATTAAATCGGAGCTATTCACGCTCTCACCATTCTTTATAGATGCGGCGATGCCACCAGGGCAGAGGCTCGCTGTTCCAGTGGGATCGTGGACTGCTGTCGGGCAGTGTGCGACGCCGAAATTCGTGGTCGAGGCGGCGCAAAAGCCGACGCATCTCTGCACGCGCGGGTAGCGGCAGTAGACGCGCAATGGCCTCCAAGCCGTCTCTGACAACCGCTACGTCTATATATTGACAGCCCGGGCAAGCCGGGCAGGGCGACGACACGGGCCGCAGTTTTTGGCCTGCTTGCTGAAGGAAGTTTCGATAGGCGCTCAGAAAGTCCGCCGTGCGGCCCGGCCGAACGTGCTCGTAAAACGGATCCGGATCGAAATACGTTTGGCTCGTTGCGGGTCCGGCTACTACGCCTCCATGCTCAACGACGTAGATGGCAGCCGTTGTGGCAGAAGTAAGACCTTTGATCGAGTGACTGCTGCGAGCCCACTGGCGAACGGCGCTTCCAGCAGCGTTTTGCGCGGCGCGTAGTGCGCCCGGCTGCCTACGCGGCATGGCCCTTTCGGTGGATCATCATGGCGACATCCTGCTGCATGAGAACCCCGTCTCGCAACCGCGAGGATGTCCTCTTCTGCCGCCGACCGTGCGCGGCGTCCGGTGGTGAACCGCGACGCCATCCAGATTTCCGCCGATAGTCGCGGTGCGTCGGAGTCCTGCCACTGATCGTCTTACGGGTCGTCGAGGTTCGACTGAGTCACGGGATTGATGTCGGCGGTGGCCATGCCAGGCACACCGGTCGGGACTTGGCCCATCGACTCGCCGGCCGGATTGAGGATGCCCGTCGGCCCCAGGCCGAGGTGAGTGCTGCCCCGTTCACCGGTGACGTCAGCAGAGGCGAGCCACATGCCGGTTTCCTGAGCCCGGCACGCCCGGATCTCGTTGTGCCGGTCCTGCCACCAGAACGCCTTCTCACGGCTCATCATGTTCTGCGCCGGCACGAGCAACGCCTGCGCACCCGCGGCTGCGACGGCAGCAGCGGCTTGCGGGTGCTGGGTGTCGTAGCAGATGTTGATCCCGAAGTGAACCCCGGCGCAGTCGAAGACAGGGTAGCTGTCGCCGGCGCTGAACAGCGATTCTCCGCGGACCAGGAAGGTCTTGCGGTATCGCCCGATGACCTTCCCGCCGGCGATGACCACGGCCGTGTTGTAGTAATGGCCGTCGGCTTGCTCGATCATGCCGAAGACCAGCATTTGCCGGAGTTGTGCCAGCTGGGTCAGTACTGCGTCAAAACGGGGCGAGTCGAGCTTGAGGGCGTAGGTGTTCAGGTGCTCCTCGGTGACCAGATATCCCTGCAGGAAGCACTCCGGAAACAGCAGCAGGTCGACCGACGCCGCATCTGCTTGGAGGGCGAAATCGCGCATGACACGCAGCGCCGCATCGACATCTCCGAGGATCTCGGGCGTCTGACAAGCCCCGATTCGCATCCGGTCAACCTATCGAACGAACGGCTCCCGTTGAGCAACCGATGGCCTGGCCGACCCGCACTGATCTGCCGCGATCCGTGCGTCAGTTGACCTCCGATCGATAACTCACCGTAAGCAGCGGAGGCGGATCGCCAGGGCCAGCGGCCGTCCGAGTCGGGGTTCGATATGCGTCTCTGCTCTCTGCCCATTTGGCGTACCTGACTCTGCACCAGGACCCGTACGCCGACACCGGGCGATAACTTGGAGCCGGGGTCTGGAGCCCGCTCGGCGTTTCACCGGCGGCCACGGCGTGCATAGCCGATTGCTCGTCCTCACACATGTGTGTGCGGGCGAGCAACGGCCTGACAGCGACAACGCGCTTCTATGTCGCGGCGGTGCCGATCGCCTCGACCAGTGTCACCCTCGGCGGGTTGTCGAGCATGAGGTGGTTCCGGGCGTCGCTGAGCTGGGTTCGGGCCTGCCCGAGCAGGTCGCTTGCCCGTGCCATCGTTTTCGCCCCGTCGGCGGAGAAGTCGCCGACGTAGGGGCCGAAGCCAGTGATGAGCCGGTGCAGCACCGCCGTGGTCTGCTCGACGGTGTTGACGGCGTCGTGCGGCGTGTAGATCCCGGTGATCTCCACGGTCTGCAAGACCAGTTGCGCTGCCGCAATGAGGCCGGCGAAGGCGCGAGGTGCCGCCTGCTCGTCCTCGGGATGGATCTCGGCTGTGCCGGCATGGTGGGCGCCGTCAGCCGACTTCTCGGTGGGCGCGGGCGGTGACTGGGTGACGAGGTCCATGGGTACTCCTGATGTTGACAAGACGGTGACGGCGTCGACGGCCGCCACCGGGCACCCGAATCCGTTCGGGTGCCACACCATGGACGGCCACACTCGCACGCAGGTCAAGTGCACCGGCAACCCCCCTTGCCCTGTATATATTTACAGCCGCGAACTCGACTGAGGCGTGGTCGGGGCCGGTATCCGCTCGGGCGGAGTGCTACTGCGAGGCACCGGCTGATCTCTTACGCTCGCCAGGCCGGGGACACCCGAGCCCTTTCCGGCAGCGGTGATCCGCGCGCTCCCGGTGACACCCCTAATTTTCTGATCCATAGTCAGAGTCCGTGGTCGTCCGCGTTTCGCAGCTCATTCAATGGGATCCGGGCTCATCGGGAAACGTTCGCTTCGACGGGGTCAAGCGTGCCCGAAAATTGTTGATCAATTGGGCGGCGCCGCTGTGGTCACCGGCTGCGGTCAAGAGGTCGGCGGCTTGGTGGTGCAGCGGTTCGTTGTAGGGGTCGATGGTGATGGCGTGCTGTAGCCAGGTGAGTGCTTCGGCTGATTCGGCGTTCTGGGCGAGGGTGCTGCAGGCGTCGACGACGGTGCGGCGGATTTGTTCCCGGGCCGGAATGAGCCAGGGCCAGTTGTGTCCTGCGCCTAGCTCGCCTTGGTAGGTGTTGACGAGGTCACGGCTGGCTCGCTGTTGGGCGGTGGTGCCGACGGCGTGGGTCATCGTCTGGACGGTGTGGTGCCAGGGCTGCAGGTCGGTGGTGATGGCGCTGGTATTGAGCTGGTACCGGTCGTCGTGCCGAGTGATCGGGTCTTGGCCGAGCAGGGGGCGGAGTTGTTTGCGGAGGTCGGCGAGGGTGGTGTGGAGGCGTTGGCTGATCGTGGCGGCGGGCAGGTGGGGCCAGAGGGCTTGGGTGAGCTCTGTGCGGGTGGCGCCGGCGGGATGGACGGCGAGATAGGCAAGGATCTGCAGGCCGGCGCTGCGGCGCAGGTTGATCGGCCTTCCGGCGACAGTGAGGTGGCAGTCGCCGAGCAGGGTCAGGTGCGCCGCCGCGCTCGTGGTGTCCGGGTCCGGGATGGCGCTGGCTGGCTGGTTGGCGTGTGATGGCTCCTGGGGGGTTGCAGGGCCGGGATGGTGGCGGGCGACGATGAGGGTGAGCAGGTCGGCCGTCGCGTGGGTGTCCAGGCTGCAGAGTCGTCGCGGGCGGGCGAGACCGGTTCCGGTGGCGATGCCGTCGGCACGGACGCGCCACTGATGGGTGGCGGCCGGCTCGTCAGTCAGCACGATCGTGGTGAGGTCGCTGTCTGGGGGATCAGCCCGGTTGGCCGGGCCCCCGCAAGCATGGACAACGTCGCAGGCTTCGTTGCGGCCAGGTGCCGCCTGCTCATGCGGAGGTGGGGCTGAGGTGGTGACCAGCCCGGCGGCGGTGAGACCGGCCGGGTCGCTGTCGGGTAGCAGCGTCGGCAGGTCGTCGGGCTGGACGCGGATGTGCGGGGTGGTGCCGGTGAGGGCGGCGGACAGTGCCGCGGTGAGCAGCAGCCCGCGGGCCGCCGCGGCCGCACCTGGTCCGGACAGGTGCAAGATCCCGGCAGGCACGTGCTGCGCCGGCAGCGACGATGCGGGATCACGTCCGGCCGGCAAGGTGGCGAGGGCGGTGGTGATGGTGTGGACGGTGCCGGGCAGAGGCTGCAGATCGGCATCGGTGTCGTGGGCGCGCGGATGCTGCGCGTCGGGTCGGTAGTGGCGGCGGCGGGACAGCCAGGTCGCCGTGGTCAGGGCCGCGACGGCGGCGGCGGTCGGGTAGGGGATCCAGCCGCCGCCGGGCAGCGCGATGCCCGCCTGCCAGTCGTGCACCGGATGGTCTTCACCGTGGTCGTTTCCGACTGGGTGGGACGGCGCATCGGTGACGGCCGGCTGCGTGTCCGGCTGTCCGACGGTGACGGCGGGCAAGGTGAACGCGGCCATGCCGGCCATGGAGCTGGCGGTCATCTGTGCTGGGGTGGGCACCGGCAGCTGGCGTGCCCGGCGCAGCCACCGTGCCAGCTCCGCAAGAACCCGGCGAACGAGGTAGATGATCAGCAACAGCCAGGCAAGTCCGACAACGGTGACGCAGCCGGCGAGGATCGTGCCGGCGCCCATTGGCTGTTCGGTCCAGGCCTGAACCTGATCGTGGCTGGGTGGCCGCCACGGGTGCCGCTGCAGCCAGCCGGCGGCCAGCAGCGGCGGACCTGCGACGACGGCCAGAACGGTCAGCGTGGTGGCCAGGCGGTTCATCCAGCGCATGTCAACAGGTCCTGCGGTCAGCGGCGCACGGGTGAGGTGCGCAGCAACAGCCAGGCGTGCCAGCCCCACCAGCAGGCGACGGCAATCGCGTAGATGACCGCAAGGATGCCAGGCCCGGACCGGGAGATGATCGTGGTGAAGAAGCCGAGCGGCACGGTCAGCGCGAGGCGGGCAGCAGGATGCCGGACCAGGGCGCACGCCGCGGCGACACCGATCAGCAGGCCGCCGGCCAGCCCGATGCTGCCGGTCCAGCCGTTCAGCCACCCGGGCAGGCCCGCGTGCCACCACAGGCTCACCGCCACGATGCCGGCCGCGGCAGCGGCCATGGAACTGCCCGGGAAGGTGAGGAAGCCGTCCCAGCCGCCGGCGCTCGAGCTGAGGAGGACGCCCGTGTAGGGGTCGCCGAGGACCTTCGGCGCCTCCGTGCTGACGGGCACCTTGTTCTGGACGGTCTGCGTCGTCCCCGCCGACCACCCGCTCACCCGGCTCGCCGCCCCCGTGCCGACCGACGCGCTCGTCGACGAGCCGCTC